>JANPBQ010000121.1:0-4085 GCA_031430555.1 Betaproteobacteria bacterium | reverse complement strand
CTCCGCGATCGATTTGACTTCGAGTTTTTCCATGATCTTGGCGCGATGCGCCTCGACCGTTTTTACGCCGATCGACAATTCCTCAGCGATGATGCGGTTGATTTTTCCCGCCACCACCAGTTGCATGACTTCGCGTTCGCGGTGCGTGAGCAACGCAAGGCGCGCATGCTTGGCGTCGAGGTTGCCGCGTGATGCACGCAGCATTTTGTCGCGCGACAATCCATCGTGGGCGAGCGCGACAATTTTCTTGTAGTCGAACGGCTTCTCGATGAAATCAATTGCGCCGTGCTTGACCGCCGCCACCGCCTTTGCCACGTCTGCGCGTGCGGAGAGAAAAATCACCGGCATCAAAATGTCGTGCTCGATCAGGTAATGCTGCAATTCGAGCCCGCTCATGCCGGGCATATAGAGATCGACGAAGAGACAACCCGGCGCATCCGACCGATAGGTACGCAGGAAGTGCTGAGCGTTGGCAAATGTCGCCACCGCCAGGCCGTTGGATTTCATCAACCATGAAAGCAATTCGCGGATCGAGGCGTCGTCGTCCACCACATATACGGTGGGATCAATGTCGATTGCCGGCAGATCAGGCTGCATTGCGCGTGTCGTCCATGGCCAACAGGCGCTTTGCCTCGGCAAGCAATTCCTGCGTCGCAAATGGCTTCGTCAATTGCGCGTCGGCCCCGGCGAGTTTGCCGCGCGCCATGTCGGCGGCACTTCCCCGCGCGGTGACCAAGAGTATTTTCGGCTGCTTGCCGAGGTTGTCTTTTCGGATCGATTCGCAGACCTCCAGTCCGCTTAACTTCGGCAACATTACGTCAAGCACGATCAAATCCGGCTCAAAAATTCGCGACGCCTGCAACGCGGTGTCGCCAGCGTGCGCGATCCGCGTTTCATAGCCCGCATTGTTCAGCAAGAATTCCAGCGACAAGGCAATCTCCGGCTCATCTTCGGCGATCAACACGCGCGCGCGCATCAGTCGGCCGCCACCGTACTCAGAGGCAACGAGAACGAAAATGTCGCGCCCTGCGACTGCGTGCTTTCCACCCACAAGCGACCGCCAAAGTGCCCGACAATCTGTCGGCAGATCGCGAGCCCGAGCCCGGTGCCGGGCGGCTTTTCGGTCAATGCATCGCCGACCTGGCGAAATTTTTCGAATATCAATTCCTGATTTTCCGGCGCGATGCCGACCCCGTTGTCGCGCACATCCACGCGCGCCACATTCGATCCGCTTGATACCGTTACGCGAACTTCGCCCCGATCGCTTTCGCAAAACTTGATCGAATTGGTGAGCAGATTCAGCATCACCTGCATCAAGCGGTCGCGGTCGGCAATGACGGGGGCCGGCGTGTCGGGCAGATTCAATTCGAGTTTGATATTTTTCACTTTGAACAATTGGCTCGTCGTGTTGGCGGCATCGGCGACAATCTCGCGCAAATCCAGCGTCACATTCTGCCACTCTGCTGCGCCCGATTCGAGTTTCGCCAAATCGAGCACCTGATTGATCAGCCGGGTCAGACGCTCGGATTCCTTTACCAGAATGCCGAGAAATTTGGCACGCTCGTCTTTGCCCAGATCAGGATTGTCGTGAAGGATTTCCGAAAACGCGCGAATCGAGGTGAGCGGCGTGCGAAGTTCGTGTGTCACGGTCGAGATGAAGTCATCCTTCAATCGATCAAGTTCCTGCAAGCGTGCGTTGGCATCACGCAACTCGCGCGTTGCGGCCTCCAGCTCCGATTGCTTTTCTTCCAATTTCTGGCTGTATGCGATCGCCTGCGAGGCTTCATCGATGATCGCCATCACTTCGTCAACACCGAGTGGTTCTTCCTGCACCACCGAAGACACCATCGCGCGCGCACTTGAGGCGCCGATCGCGCCGGCCAACTGGATTTCGGCGAAACGCACCAGACGCGCGTCGGCATCGAGTTCATCGGCCGCCGCCACGCCACGCGAACGCGCGTAAGAGTCGAATAACTCCGCGGCGCGCGCCGGTCCAAGAAAACGCCCCACCAGCGTTTGCAGTGACGATGCAGATGCCGTACCGCGCCAGAATCCGGTTCGCTCGCCGGTCTGGCTCAGCACATCGACAAACAAGGTCGCCTGGATGCGCTCACCGGCACTTTGCCGGCTCATGAACGATACCAGTACATACGCGCCAATGTTCGCCAACATGCTCCAGATCATCGCGTGCGTGGTTTGATCAAGACCTTTCAACCCGAACAACTGCAGCGGCTTCAACAATTCAATGCCGAACGGCCCCTGCTCGATCATCGAGACGGACAACCATCCCGATTGCGCGAATGCCGGAATCATCAGCGTATACGCCCAGACCAGAAATCCCGCACTCAATCCCGCCAACGCACCCGCGCGCGTGCCATTCCGCCAATACATGCCACCGATCACCACCGGCGCAAATTGCGCCACGGCCGCGAAAGAAATCAAGCCGATGGACACCAAGGCATAGGCTTCACCGGCAAGCAAATAGTAGAAATAACCCAACAACAAAATCCCGACAATTGCCGCGCGGCGGATATCCAAGAGCAGATTCGAGAGCTCTTCATGCTGCATGAAGCGTGCGCGCGTGAAGCGCAACAACGGCGGCATCACCAGATCGTTGCACACCATCGTCGAGAGCGCGATGGTCTCCACGATCACCATCCCGGTCGCCGCCGACAAGCCGCCGATGAACACCAGCAACGCGAGCCACTCTTGTTTTTGCGACATCGGCAACGTCAACACGAAGGTATCGGCGTTGATATTGCCCTCAGGAAAATGCAGCAGTCCGCCAAAGGCGATCGGCAACACGAACAGATTGATCGCGAGCATGTACACCGGAAACAACCACACGGCTTTATTCAAATGCTTTTCGTCGACGTTCTCGACCACCGCAATCTGGAATTGGCGGGGCAAGAACATGATCGCCAACATCGAGAGAATCGTAAGCCAGATCCAGCTCACATAGCTGCCCGCTGCGCCACCAAAAGGCGTGGTCAACGCGGCCAACTGTGGCTGCTTAAGCGCCTGGCCGAATATATCGGCAGGGCCGTTGAACATCACAAACGTCACGTATACGCCAACAGCGATGAAGGCAATCAATTTGACGAGCGACTCGAACGCAATCGCCGCCACCATACCCTCGTGCCGTTCGGCCACATCGAGTTGGCGCGTGCCGAAGACGATGGTGAAGAACGCGAGAAATATCGCGATGTAGAACGCGGTATCGTTCATGATCCCGGCCGTGCCGATCTTCTGCGGCATGATGATTTCCGGGTATTGCAACAGGATCTGGAAACTGGTCGATATCGCTTTCAGTTGCAGCGAGATATAAGGAAGAATGCCGACCACCGCGATCACGGTGACGAGGCCGCCGAGCAGCGCACTTTTTCCATAGCGCGACGCGACAAAATCCGCGAGCGAGGTGAGCCGGTTGATCTTGCTGATACGAATCATCTTGCGCACCACGAACCACCACAGGATCATCATCAGGGTCGGCCCGAGGTAGATCGGCAGAAAGCCGACGCCATCGCTCGCGGCGCGCCCGACGGAGCCGTAGAACGTCCAGGCGGTCGCATAGACACCGAGTGACAACGCATAAATGTACGGGGTTGCGATCAACGATCGACCTTGATCGGCGCGCTTGTCCGCGTACCAGGCGATCGCGAATAAAAAGCCGATATAGGCGAACGACGTTGAGACGATGATCCAGCCCTTGAGCATGCGCGTTTCCCGCTAGGGCGATCGTTCGATCGCGAGATACATCAGTAGGATCAGCGCGGCCCAGGCGAGGAACAGATACGCAAACAGGATCGGCACGCCGAACAAGGTCGAGCCTACGTTGAACAGTGCTAGGATCGGAAAATTGAACAACACCACGCCGAGCAGGAACACGCAAATCAAACGTTGGCCGCGGATGCCGCGTTTCAGGCTCCGTTTGCCTGAATCAATGGGTGTGGATGGGGAATGAGAGGATGTGCGACGCAACAAAGACTCCGGTAATCGTGCGATGCGCTATTTATTCCCGGCGCGCGGCTCTTGTCAACCGCTGTCAGTGTGGCCGAATTCTCGCCAGCCAGCGCTGATCCTGG
>JANPBQ010000120.1:0-13575 GCA_031430555.1 Betaproteobacteria bacterium | reverse complement strand
ACATGACTCAGGCGAAACTCAACTGGATCGCCAACGAACTCAATCAACGTCCTCGAAAACGCCTTGGCTGGCTCAGCCCCGCCGCGTTACTATCCAACCTGACCTCCGCACCGACATGTTGAACGCGAACCTACCATTTTGCTCCGAACGCCGCGCCAGTTCTTGATATTCCACCGAAACACTCAAGCGTTCGTAACGTCCGGTGCAAGGCATTTCGTTGCGGACGACAATATATTGGGTCCCCGCCTTCGCGGGGAAAGGGCTGCGCGTTCTTTCTTGCAACGGCGGGAAAATTACTGCTATTCAATAACGATAGCGACAGGATTTTGCCCGCCTAGTCCGCATCCGTCCCTAACCCCAACTCCTGAATCTTTCGCGTCAAGGTATTGCGGCCGATGCCCAGCAACGTCGCGGCTTCGATTCGCCGCCCGCCGGTATGCTCAAGGGCTTTCGTGATAAGTGCGCCTTCAAACGCGCGATTCAACCCGTCAAAAATACTTTTCTCGCCGCGCCCAAGCGAGGCCGTGACTTCCCGCTCCAAGGCGCGCTTCCAGTCTCCATCACCATCGATCAAGGACTTTTCGCCCCGCGCCGAACCACGCACGTCGGCGGGCAAATCCGCCACTTCCACTGTCTGTGCCGGTGCCATGACGGTGATCCAGTGGCAGAGGTTTTCGAGTTGCCGCACGTTGCCGGGAAAATCCTGGCGCGATAAAAACGCGAGTGCGGTGTCGCTCAAGCGTTTTGCATCCACGCTGAGATCGCGCGCGCTTTTGGCGAGGAAGTGTTTCGCGAGCAGGGGAATATCTTCGCGCCGTTCGCGCAGCGACGGCAGGCGCAGACGGATCACGTTCAGCCGGTGATACAAGTCTTCGCGGAAGAGTCCCTGATCGACGCGTTGTTCGAGATCCTGATGCGTGGCGGCGAATACCCGCACGCTCGCCGCCACCGGCGTGTGGCCACCGACGCGGTAGAACTGGCCATCGGACAGCACGCGCAATAATCGCGTCTGCAAATCCTGTGGCATGTCGCCGATTTCATCCAGAAATAACGTGCCGCCATCGGCTTGTTCAAAGCGTCCGCGGCGCATCGTGGCGGCACCGGTGAAAGCGCCGCGCTCGTGACCGAACAATTCGCTTTCCAGCAAATCCTTTGGAATCGCGGCGGTGTTGATCGCGATGAAAGGCTTGGCGGCGCGCGGGCTATGGCGGTGCAAGGCGCGCGCGACCAGCTCTTTGCCGGTGCCGGATTCGCCGTTGATCAACACGGTGGCGTGCGATTGCGCGAGCCGGCCAATGGCGCGGAATACTTCCTGCATGCTGGGGGCCGAGCCAAGAATCTCCGGCGCGTCCTCCGTGACCTCGGGCGCACGAATTTCGCGCGTCGATTCATCGAGCGCGCGGCGGATCAATTCCACCGCGTGATCGACGTCGAACGGCTTCGGCAAATATTCAAACGCGCCGCCTTGAAACGCGGCGACGGCGCTCTCAAGATCGGAATACGCCGTCATGATGATGATCGGCGTGGCCGGAAATTTCGCTTTCAATTGCTGCATGAAATCGAGACCCGACGCGCCGGGCATGCGGATGTCGCTGATCACCGCCTGTGGCGGGCCTTTCGGCATCGCATCGAGCGCCTCTTGCGCGGCCGAAAACGACTGGTGGGCGATGCCTTCGCGCGTGAGCGCTTTTTCGATCACCCAGCGTATCGATTTGTCGTCGTCGATTATCCAAACAGGCCGCATGGTGGCGCTTTCAATGTGGGTGGTGAGGGTGGTGTGGGTGTGGCGCTGCATGAGCATTCAGCGTTTGACTCTCGTGTACCGGCAGCGTGACCGAGAAACAGGTATTGCCGGGAACGCTCTCGAATTCGATGAGGCCGTGATGTTGGCTGACCAGATCCTGCGCGAGCGACAAGCCGAGTCCAGTGCCGCCATCGCGTCCGGAGACGAGTGGAAAAAAGATTTTTTCGCGCAAGGCTTCTGGCACGCCGGGCCCGTTGTCGCTGATCTTCACCAGAATCGCGAGTCGGTAGCGTTGCTTGGCCAGCGTCACCTGACGGGCGATGCGGGTCGTCAGGCGGATCTGTCCGCGGCCATGCATCGCCTGGGCGGCGTTGCGCGCGATGTTGAGCATGGCTTGTATCAACGGCTCTTTGTCGGCGATGAAATCGGGTAGGCTTGCATCGTAATCGCGGACGATGGCAATGCCGGTTGGAAACTCGGCCAGCACCAGCATGCGCACCCGCTCCAGCACCTCATGAATATTGAGCCGCGCCATTTGCGGCATGCGGTTCGGCGTCAACAGGCGGTTCATCAGACTTTGCAGGCGGTCGGCCTCGTTGATGATGACTTGGGTGTATTCCTTCAATTCGGTTTCGTTCGACAAGCCGCGCAATTCTCGTTCCAGCAATTGCGCGGAGCCGCGAATGCCGCCGAGCGGATTCTAGAGTTCGTGCGCAAGATTGCGGATCAATTCGCGGTTCAGTTCCTGACGTTCAAGAATTTTTGCTTCGCGCGCGATTTTCAGCTGTTGATCGAGCGCGTGAAATTCGATGACGATGCGCGCGCCATCGATTGGCGAGGCGACGCTGGAGAAATGCAGCGTGTGCCCGGCCGTCGTCTCGAGCGTGAGTTCGTTTTCGTTGAACCCCGCCTCGTTTTTCACCACTTGATCGAGCATCGAGAACAACGCCTGATTGCCGGCATGCCCGGCGGAAAGCAGGCGGGCAAAGGGCTGCCCGGCGGCATTCTTCAGACTGAAGGCGAATACGTCTTCGGCGGCGGGGTTGGCGTACATCAATGCGTACGACCGGCTAATGATCACGACGGCGGACGACAACAAGTCGAGACCCGCGTACGGCGCGGGGTGGGGAGAATGGGTGGAGTGTATATTCGACATCGAGACCTTATTTGAAAAAGCAATTTCCGCGCCAGTGAATGGCGACTGACGTTATTGCCCCACGTATCGCGCATTCTACGATTCGCATTGCGCGCGCGAGGGATATTGCGTTGAACCTTCGGTTTGAGCGTGAGCGAAAAAAAACGCCGGAAGTTCGTCACTTCCGGCGTTCAAGGTATCGATCGGCAACCCGATCGAAAGGAGACGTTAAACGTGCGCGCGCTATTTCAATGAAGCGAGTTGTTCGCGCAGGTTTTGCAAATGGTTCTCATGCATCGAGACTTGATCCTGAAGATTGCGGATGCGCTCAAAATGACGCTCGATTTCGGCGCGCGCCTCCGGGCTGATCAAAGGTTTTTGAGCCGTTACGGTTTCCGCCGTGGCCGAGAACGACGCCCGCATCGCGCGGATCGAGCCGGAAAGCTTTTGTTCCTCGCCCAACTTCGATTTCGCGGAAACGAGCAATTGCTCCTCCGTCTGCAGCTCGCCTTCCAGCAGCCTACGACGAGTGTCGGCACGGCGTTGCTGCGTCAATTGCTGCAGGGTGTCGATCGAGGCGACCACATTGTTGTCGGGCGATTTTTCGGCCGGCTTGGGGACGGACAAGGCCTGAGTGGACATCGGCATTACCGAGGCGACTTGCACCGGCTTCGCGGCGTCGTTGGCGGCTGGGTTCGCGGTCGCGGGATGGCTTGGCGCGTTTTTCGCCGTGGAAGTGATCGGCTCATTCACGGCATGGGTGCCGCCGCGCGACGAAGATTGCGCGTTGGCTGCATTGAGTGAGCCGCTCGGTGTGGAAGGAATCACCGTCAGCGGTTCGAGATCGACGCGCGCGCCCCCTTTGATCGGAGAATTTGCGTAGGTGACGCGGCCATTTTCATCGACATGCTTGTAGATGACCGTCTCCATGCGTCCCGCAGTTGCTGCGGTCGGCGCGGCCTCGGCGACCGTTATCATCGGCACCAGCAGAAGTGACATGCAAGCGATTTTCGCGGGTCGATCCATGGCTTTTTACCAGTGCTGGGAATCGCGTTGAGCGGTCTTCCAGCATACGACTCGGAAAATTCTTTTTCAACTCAAGGAGTTGTGGAAAGTAAGTTGCGGAAACACCATAGGTTGATTTGGGGTCGGGAAGTGCATTTTTTTTCGTCTCGTTTTCGTAGATTTCGCCGGTTTGGCGGTCTGCATCAGGCGAAAACCAAGCGTTGCCGGAACAGAAGGTAAAAAAAGGGCGGCGCGAGAATTCGCGCCGCCCTTTTCTGGTGGAGAAAAAATTACGACGAGTAGTACATATCAAATTCAACCGGATGCGTCGTCATGCGGAAGCGCGTGACTTCCTGCATCTTGAGTTCGATGTAGGCATCGATCATTTCATTTGAGAACACTCCGCCGCGCGTCAGGAACTCGCGATCCTTGTCCAGATACTCCAGCGCTTGTTCGAGCGACGAACACACGGTTGGAATCTTGGCATCTTCTTCCGGCGGCAAATCATAAAGATTCTTGTCGGAAGGATCGCCCGGGTGAATCTTGTTTTGCACGCCATCAAGGCCCGCCATCATCATCGCCGCGAAGGCCAAATACGGGTTCGCCGTCGGATCCGGGAAGCGCACTTC
The DNA here is from genome assembly GCA_031430555.1 of Betaproteobacteria bacterium. Taxonomy (GTDB): domain Bacteria; phylum Pseudomonadota; class Gammaproteobacteria; order Burkholderiales; family Usitatibacteraceae; genus UKL13-2. Next base: position 9,062 of record JANPBQ010000120.1, on the reverse strand, counting down.
GATGCGTCGCGCGTTGTCGGATTGCACATACGGAATGCGGATCGATGCGGAGCGGTTGCGCGCGGAATACGCGAGCTTCACCGGGGCTTCGAAACCGGGAACGAGGCGCTTGTATGAATTGGTGCCCGGATTGGTGATGGCGTTCAATGCGCGCGCGTGTTTGATGATGCCGCCGATGTAGTAGAGCGCGAATTCCGACATGCCCGCATAGCCGTTGCCGGCGAACAAATTCTTGCCGTTTTTCCAGATCGATTGATGTACATGCATGCCCGATCCGTTGTCGCCCACGACCGGCTTGGGCATGAAAGTGGCCGTCTTGCCATAGCTGTGTGCGACGTTATGCACGACGTACTTAAGGCGCTGATTCCAGTCGGCGCGCTTGACCAGCGTCTCATACTTGGTGCCGATTTCGCATTGGCCGGGAGCGGCGACTTCGTGGTGATGCACTTCAACTTCGACGCCGACATCTTCCAGCGCCAAGCACATTGCGGAGCGCATGTCCTGGAACGAATCAACCGGCGGCACGGGGAAATATCCGCCCTTGACCGGGGGACGATGGCCGAGATTGCCACCTTCGAATTTGCCGCCGGTAGACCACGGCGCCTCTTCGGAAAAAATCTTTACGCCGCAACCGGACATATCGACATTCCATTCAACGGCGTCGAAAATGAAGAACTCGGGCTCGGGACCGAAGTACGCGACATCGCCGATGCCGCTTGATTTGAGATACGCTTCCGCGCGCCGGGCGAGCGATCGCGGATCGCGGTCGTAGCCTTTGCCGGTAGAGGGTTCGATCACGTCGCAAGACAACACCAGTGTCGACTCGTCGAAGAACGGATCAATGAATACCGATTCAGGGTCAGGCATCAGAATCATGTCCGATGCTTCGATGCCTTTCCAGCCGGCAATTGACGAACCATCGAACGCATGGCCTTCGGTGAATTTTTCTTCGTTGAAGGCTTTGACGGGAACGGTTACATGCTGTTCCTTGCCTTTGGTATCGGTGAAGCGGAAGTCGACAAATTTGACTTCATTGTCCTTCACCATTTTGAATACGTCTGCGACTGCCATGTTTTTCTCCTGAGTTGAAACGAAATTGAGCGTGGTTGTATTTAGTGGGTAGTTGCTGATGGTTTGGCGTTGAAATGCCGAATGTTCAATTCTAATCAGATATTCAAATTAGCAGAAAACATGCCATGACATTTCAACGCTTAAGATATTGAATTTTATTCAGAAAATCGATGCGCCACGCTAAGAATGCACAATTGTGGTGCGTGAAACAATGTTGCGCCCTATTATGGTGCAATCTGCGTTGCGCTCGACGGCGTTCAAGCTGATACCATTTCTGCAAACTTACCATATAAAAACATGACAGATCGCTACGCGGTAATCGGCCATCCGGTCGCACATTCTCAATCGCCTGTTATTCATGCCGCGTTCGCGCGCATGATGTCGCAACCGATGAGTTACGAACGCCTGCTGGCACCGGTGGATGGTTTCGCCACCGTGGTGGACGCGTTCAGGAAAAGCGGCGCGCGCGGCGCGAATGTGACGACACCGTTCAAGCTCGATGCATACCATTATGCGAACGATCTCTCGGCGCGCGCGCGCGCGGCGGGCGCGGTGAACACGCTGACGTTTGACGGCGAAAAAGTCGGCGGCGACAACACCGACGGTATCGGCCTTTGCCACGACATCGTTGAGAATCTACGGACCTCGTTGGCGGGCGCGCGCATTTTGCTGGTGGGTGCGGGCGGTGCCGCGCGCGGAGTGATTGGCCCAATCCTGGAGGCACGACCCAAGCAACTTTGCATCGTCAATCGCACAATGTCGAAGGGCGTCGATCTCGCCAATCGGTTTCAGTCGCTGGGGCCGGTCATGGCGACTGCCATTGAAGATCCTACTGCACGGCATTTCAGTATTGTCATCAATGCCACTTCGGCAAGTTTGGAAGGCACCTTGCCGGCAATGCCCGCGCAGAGTTTCGCCGCCGGCGGGATTGCCTACGACATGGTGTACGGCAAAGGCGTGACGCCATTCATGGCGGAGGCGACGCGCGCAGGTGCCAACGTGAGCGACGGCCTGGGCATGCTGGTCGAGCAGGCGGCGGAAGCTTTCTTTGTGTGGCGCGGCGTGCGCCCTGCTACGGCCGAAGTGATCGCGATGATGCGCGCGAAAACGCAGCCGACGTCGCCAGGCTAGTTGCGCATGCGCAAGGCCGAACGCGGTATCGTCGTCATGCGCAGCAGTCGCCAGCGGATTCAAACATGATGCGCAAATTATTCACTACCTTGTTGTGGCTGGTCGGACTGGTACTCGCGCTATTCGTGTCCTATCAGGGCTATGTATTGACGAAGCTTTGGTGGTGGACTGATCACAATCCGTCGATGACGGCGTTCATGTCGGCGCGGCTCGATGTGATGCGCGAAAAGAATCCGGCGGCGACATTGAAGCAGCAATGGCAGCCTTACGAGAAAATCTCCGAGCATTTGAAGCGCGCGGTGCTGGTCGCCGAAGACGACAAGTTTGCCGACCACGAAGGCTTTGACTGGGAGGGGATTCAGAAGGCGCGCGAGAAAAATCTGAAAAAGGGCCGCGTAGTCGCCGGTGGTTCAACCATTTCACAGCAACTCGCGAAAAACTTGTTCCTGTCCGGCGAGCGGAGTTTTTCCCGCAAAGGCGAGGAGGCGCTCATCACGTTTATGATGGAATGGCTGATGGACAAGGAGCGCATTTTTGAAATCTACTTGAACGTCATCGAATGGGGCGATGGCGTGTTCGGCGCGGAGGCGGCGGCGCGGCATTACTATGGCGTAGGCGCCGGGCAACTCAGCGCGCCGCAAGCGGCGAAACTGGCGGCGATGGTGACGCGACCGCGATTCTACGACCGCAACCGCAATGCGCCGTGGCTACTGAAAAAAACCCAAATCATTCTTGAACGCATGCCTCGCGCCCAATTGCCTTGAAATTTGGAGAATCGATGGAGCTTTTTCAATGGTTGTTTTTCGGGCCGGCAAAATTGGTGGCACTTTGGCATTACGCCGGTCTCGCGATCGCCGCCGGCTTGATCGCAATCCAGGCCTGGCTCAACTGGCGCGCGCGTAAACCCTTCAACACCGGGTTTTTCCGCGAGCCGACCGTGTTCGCCGGATTGCTGTGGCTAATATTCAACGGCTTTGAATTGCAGATGTCGGCGATCACCGCAAAGAGTGGTGGTGACTTGCTGCGGCTCGACTTAATTGTGCTGGTGCCGATCCTGTACGCGATGACTATCGCGGCGGGCGTTTCAATTGTGCGGCAAATGAAGTGATTGCCCGCAGAAAATCTCGGGACACTGTCTAGTTCCACGCGCAACTCGACCGAATTTATCGGGAGGGGCGGTCGTGGCGCGGGCGCGGAATATTGCGCGGGCGGGACGTGGATCGATGTTGTGGTTGATCGTGCATGATGTCGAATAATCCGATCCGGCGGGGTGGCGCGACTTTCGCCAGACCAACCCGCAGGACCGGAATCTTTCTACCCTGACGCTTAGCCCATTGGCTTGATGAGCGGGGTGATCACCGGGGTGACCATCGGGGCTGGCTTTGCGGCCATTGGTTTTGCAGCAGCTTTCTTTTTGGGCGCAGCCTTTTTCTTGGCTGGCTTTTTCTTGGCGGCCGGTTTTTTGGCCGCTTTTTTGGCGGCCGGTTTCTTGGCTACCTTCTTTTTCGCAGCGGGTTTTTTCGCAGCTTTCTTAGCAGCAGGTTTCTTTGCGGCTTTTTTAGCGGCGGGTTTTTTCGCGGCGGGCTTCTTTGCAGCTTTTTTGGCGGCGGGTTTTTTCGCTGCCGGCTTTTTCATTGCCTTTTTTGCTGCGGGTTTCTTTGCTGCCGGCTTCTTAGCTGCCGGTTTTTTCTTGGCTGTCGCCATGATCAACTCCTTTCGATGGTTGGACCGAATTGCTTTTTCAGCAGGTGGCGGTGTTCCGCCAACCTACCAAGCATCAGTTCTGTCGAACGATTGAGTTATGGCCAACTGCGGAAACAAATTCAGTAGCAGAGCAACCTCACTCAACCCGGCCGCGTCAGCGCACTAAATGCAAAAAATAAAACAAGTGAGCTGCAACAACACGGGCACTTGGTGAGACGGATTCTATTACAGAAGTTTTTTTGAACACCAGTCTTACTTCGTGTCAAGCGCGATTATTTGCACGCGCGATTTACAAAATGGTGTCGATTCAATACTAACGTGGGCCGGATCAAATGTCTTGCGCGCAATTTGGCGCGCTACCGGACAAATTCACGTCACCGATTTGGCGGAAAAATCCCATCGATCAAATGGTCTCGCCGGCAATCAGCATGTCGAAGGTTTCGCGCGCGCGCACGACGCGCATCGAGTCGTCTTTGATCATGACTTCCGGCGCGCGCGGACGCGTGTTGTAGTTCGAGGACATGGCGAAGCTATACGCGCCGGCCGAGAGGATCGCCAGCAGATCGCCAGCTTCGGCTTGCAGCAGGCGGTCGTGTGCGAGCACATCGCTGCTCTCGCAAATCGGCCCGACGACATCGTAGACGCGCGCGGGTGCCTCGCTTGCGGCAACGCCAACCACCTCGTGCCAGGCCTGATACAAAGGCGGGCGGATCAGATCGTTCATCGCCGCATCCACGACCAGAAAATTCTTGGCGGCGGTCGGCTTCACGTATTCGACGCGCGTGAGCAGCACGCCGGCGTTGCCGACCAGCACGCGGCCCGGTTCCAGCAGCAGTTCGACATCGCGGTCGCCCAAGCTCGCCTGCAACGCGCGCGCGTAGCCATCGAGCGAGATCATCGCTTCATCCTTGTAGACGATACCGATGCCGCCGCCCGGGCAGATGTGGCGGATGGGAATACCTTCCGCATTCAATTGGTCGGCCAGGCCGACGATGCGCGCCATCGCCTCTTGCAACGGCGCGTCGTCGGACAACTGCGAGCCGATGTGGCAATCGACACCGGCGACTTCAATGTGGGCGAGTGCGGCCGCCTTGCGGTAGACGGCAATCGCGCGATCGAAGGCGACGCCGAATTTATTGTTTTTGAGGCCGGTGGAAATGTACGGATGCGTCTTGGCGTCGACATCGGGATTGACGCGCAGACTGATTTTCGCGCGCACGCCGAGCGAGGCCGCGACGTCGTTCAGGCGCTCCAGTTCGGATTCGCTTTCGATATTGAAACACTTGATGCCGGCCTCAAGCGCCTGTTTCATCTCGACCGCTGTCTTGCCGAGCCCGGAGAACACCACCTTCTTCGCATCGCCGCCGGCCTTCAATACCCGCCGCAATTCGCCGCCGGAAACAATATCGAAACCGGCACCGAGGCGTGCGAACAAATTCAACACCGCGAGATTGGAATTCGCCTTGACGGCGTAGCAAATGAGGTAAGGTCGCCCGCTGCGCGCGGCGGCGAGCGCGCGATCGAGCGCCTGATAGGCATGAGTCAGCGCGGTTCCGGAATAGACAAAACACGGCGTACCGAATCGTGCCGCGACATCAGCGAGCGCCACCTGCTCCATCATCAATTGGCCGGAGGCCACCTCGCGCGCGACGCTGAAAATACTTAAGTCCGCGCTCATGTCCGACCGCCCGTCGATTCGGCTTTCGGCGCATCCGAAGGCGGCTTCAGCGGGCCTTTCTGACCGCACGCGGCGACCGTTAAACAAGCGGACAATACGAATAGAATGAACAAGGATCGGCGCATGGCGGGTGGCGTTCTGTGTGGCGAAATTGACGGGTCGAGAGGATGGTATCACGCGTATGAGCACACCTATTTTGCTGGAGGAAAGTGATTTCCACGCGCGCGTCGACGGCGTGCTGGACGCCATCGAGAGCGCCGTCGAGGCGGCCGATGCCGACATCGACAGCGAGATCAACGGCGGCATCCTCTCGCTCGAATTCATCGATGGCGGCAGGGTGATCGTCAACCGGCAAACGCCGTTGCGCGAGATCTGGGTCGCCGCGAAATCGGGCGGCTTTCATTTCCGCTTCGACGGTGCCGCGTGGCGCGATACGCGTAGCGGCGAGGCGCTCGATCTGCTGCTGACGCGGGTGATCGCGCAGCAAAGCGGGCGTGTGACGCCAATCACACTTTGACCCGGAATGGAACCTCCCTTCGCGCAATGCGCGCGCGAATCCGCCGACTTGAAAAAAATCCGCCCCTCGTTTAGTATCGCCTCAACACCAAAAAAACTTGGTTGAAAATCGAAATGATTCGGTATCGACTCGAAACTATAATTTGTACGCGGGCCGCCAAGGCAACAAAAACCGGCGGCAGGACGGTCGGTATGCGGCATGGGTTTACAGCGCCTTGCACGCGAAATTCGGTCGGCGCCACCCGAGTGGTGACTGGCAATTTTCTCAAGGATTCACCCGTATGAGTGCGCAAACCTAAACATGGATCGGAATGGATAAGAGCCCGCAAGTCTTGCTGGAACTGGTCGAGCGCCTCGGCAATCTGATGCGCGCCGAGTTCCGGCGGGCGGGATCCGACGAACAATTGCAGCCGGTGCATGTGCATGCGCTGGTCTACCTCGCGCGCGCCAACCGCTACTCCAATACACCGCAGGCAATGGCCGAATACCTGGGATTGACCAAAGGCACGATGTCGCAAAGTCTGTTGCTGCTGGATCGGCGCGGCCTGATTGAGCGCTATCAGGATGACCTGGACCGGCGCGTGGTGCGCCTCAGGCTTTCCGCCTCGGGCGATCAGTTCCTCAACGAAGTTCAACCGCAGTTGGCCTGGCAGCACGCCACTCGCAATATCAGTCCCAACCGCATCCGCAACGCCGTGTCGGCCTTGCGCGAAACCCTCACCACGTTCCAGTCGGACAATGAAGGACAGCCGTTTGGGGCGTGTCATGGCTGCCGGCATTTCGAGCGGCTTTCGGCGCGCGCCTATCGCTGCGGGTTAATGGGAGATCGCTTGTCGGGGCCGGAAACGCGGCGAATATGCTGGTTGTATGAAGAGAAAGGTTCCGGCGTGGAAGCGGACGAGGAAGATGAAGAATAAGCCGCCCAATCGCCGCAAAGAAATGTCAGGCGCGAACATTCGTCCTGGTCGTCGCTAATGGCGGCACTCGCATTATTCGCGAAGGCTGTCGAAATCCTTGCAATGTTATAAACCCGATTTAATAACTTGAGCGCGAATTCGCCAGTCAACTTTGGATATTATCGGGTGAGATGTGTTTCAGCCTCCAATTGATGCACCGCATTCAGTAGTCTACGCAATCGCCCATTGTTTCATGGCGATGCTGTTTCAAGATCAATTTCCTCATTAGGCCGCTCCGTGGAACTATCCATCATCGTCCCGGCATTCAACTGTGTCCCTGCGCTGGGCCGGTGCCTGGCCGCCCTGCAAGCACAAGCGGGCCCGAATATGGAGATCATCGTGGTCGATGATGCTTCCACCGACAATACGCCGACCGTCGCCGCCGAAACCGGCGTGCAAGTCGTTCGCGCACCACGCAATGGCGGCCCCGGGATGGCGCGCAATCTTGGAGTGACCATCGCTGCGGGAGAAATTTTGCTGTTTGTCGATTCCGACGTGGTCATCGGCCCTGGCGTATTGGCACGGGTGATAGAAACGTTCCGTGCGAATCCAAAAATTGCCGCACTTTTTGGCTCATACGACGACAAGCCTGACGCGAAAAGTCTTGTCAGTACATACCGAAACCTGTTGCACCACTACACGCATCAAACGGGCAATCCGGATGCCGCAACATTCTGGGCCGGGCTGGGTGCGATCAGAAAGAAGGTATTTCAGGATATTGGCGGATTCGATGCCGAACGCTTCCGTCGTCCTTCGATTGAGGATATCGAACTGGGGTATCGCCTGAAGCGCGCCGGGCATTCCATCATGCTCGACCGCGATCTTCAGGCCAAACATCTCAAGGAGTGGACCCTAAAATCAATTGTCATGACGGACGTGTTCTGCCGGGCAATACCATGGACGCAACTAATCCTGGAGCGCGGCCAAGTCGAGGCCGACCTGAATCTCAAATTTGGCCAGCGCGCGAGCGGTGCTTTGGTACTGCTAGCGACGATACTGTTGCCGCTTTGCGTTTGGCAACCGGCCCTATTGTGGGCGGTAGTTTCGGCATTGTTGGTTGTTGTGGGTCTCAATCTCGACCTATATGCATTTTTCCGGCGGGTAGGCGGTGTTTCTTTTGCCGTCGCATGCGTGCCCTTGCATTTCTTGTATCTTCTGTACAGTACGTTGAGCTATCTTTATGTTCGTGTCCGACATTTTCTGGGCCGCGCCCGATCGCCCACTGTCACCCCTCCGCGCGGTGACAAATGAGTTTTCAAAGAAGCTGTGAGAAGTTGAAAGCTGGCGGCGGGTGCGTTTTGACATGATGCTGCGCGCACTGTTGACCATCGGTGCCCTTCAGGTGATCACGATGCTGGTGCTCCTGGTGCGCACCAAAACCCTTGCCTTGACGCTCGGGCCCGAACTTGTGGGTGTCATGGCGGTCATCGAAAAGTTGCTCGCCGTCATCGCCCAAACGGTTTCCCTGTCGCTGCCCTTTGCCGCCGTCCGATTCCTGCCCGAGCGATGGGCGGCCGGCCCGACAGCGTTCAACGACCTTTACACCCGAATGCGAAACGTCTTGCTGGCGCTGATTCTCGCCGCTACGGTTTTCGCGCTAATGATCACCGCGTGGCGGCCGATCACTTGGGGTGCCGCGTTGCTCCCCTACCGCGACGCGCTAATTGTTGCATTGATTGGCTTACCCGTCGTTGCGCTCGTTCCATTTTTGCAGAATGTGATCGCCGGACGGATGGAACAGAATCGTTCGATGCTGGTTGCGTTCCTGCACGCTCTTGTTGTGGCGGTCGCGCTGTTGGGGGTGTGGTGGAATGGACTGGCCGGATACTATGCCGCCTATGCGGCGCTTGGGGCGATCCTCGTAGTCGGTATCACTCATATGGCAACGCGGGGTATTTCAGTTTCGACGCTCGCGAACGCCGCGACTTCGCGATTTTCAATGCGGCTTCCGCCGCAAATCTGGCGTTTTTCCGGTGCGCTGCTGATCCTGACGTTTCTCTCGCCAT
>JANPBQ010000119.1:0-20130 GCA_031430555.1 Betaproteobacteria bacterium | reverse complement strand
AGCAGGCTTGCACTCAAGTAGTCGCTTAATCGTGCTCCCGTTCCCAACACCGCTTTGGTTCGTGCCATGAAAACCTCCGCAACGACGACGCGCGTAGTATGGCATAATTCTTACTAACCGAACAGTATTGAGACCTGACCCTGAGATTCCATTTTGACCCACGGCTCTGCGCGCCCCAAGGCACGGAATTGCCAATCGGCGTAGCATCACTGGGCCATTTGGCCTAACGTGTTGGGAGGCATCATGAAGAGACATTTGCAAATCGTTACCAGGTTCGCGGTTGCTTTGGCATTCGCGGCGCTTGCGGGTTCAGGCGTCGCATTGGCGCAGGACAAGGTTGCCACACCCAAGGCGCAGGCTCCCGCAAAGGGCGAGCCGACGGTCACGATGATGATCGAGAATGAGAGCGTGACCACGGCTGACGTGACCTTCAAGCCCGGCGATGTCTCATCCATCCGCGCCAGGCCGGCGCGGGTGATTCACTACGTGACCGCCGGCGAAATGACGGTGACGTATCAGGATGGCAAGTCCGAGGTGCGCAAGTTCAAGGCGGGCGATACGGTCTGGCGCGCTGCCGAGAACGTTGAAGCCAAAAATGCAACCAAGAAACCCATCCGGCTGATTCAGGTGATCCCCAAGTCTGCACCGGCCAAGTAGCCGCATTTCCCATCGACGCCCCGGCAAGACCGGGGCCTTTTTTTATACTCGGCGGTGATTACCTTCAATAGTGTCCGCGTAACCGGGGATAGCTCACACAAGAATGGGGTCACACACACACAAGAATGCACAAGAATGGGGTCAGGTCTTGCAATATAGCATTCGCATTAACGATCAATGCAAGAATGGGGTCACAAGAATGGGGTCAGGTCTTGCAATATAGCATTCGCATTAACGATCAATGGCGGATTTGCTTTCGATGGGACAACGCTGGCGTCACTGATGTACGGATTGTGGATTACCACTGAGGTCATAAATGAAGACAAAAACTCTGCCTAATGTTTACCCCGGCGAGGTACTCTTTGAAGAGTTCCTGCTGCCAATGGAAATCAGTCAAAACGTACTTGCCCGCGCGACCGGCGTTCCACCTCAGCGCATCAATGAAATCGTGCTGGGCAAACGCGGCATCACAGCGGACACTGCACTTCGTCTTGCCAAGGCGTTCGGGACCAGCGAAGGGTTTTGGTTAGGGCTGCAAGCGGACTACGATCTTGAGGAGTCGCGCAAACAAATTGGCGCAGACTTGGATCAGATCGAAAGGTTGGCGGCGTAGGTGTGCGGAAATATCGACCACGGCCCCTTTAATTGCGGCACCGCACGCGCGGCGCCCCGGCCCTCGTGCGCCAGGATTCGTTCAATCCCGGATTAGATATTCATCAATGTCAGCATTTGCCGCGCAGGCGATGCTAGGTTGTAAAAGCGCCCCGACGTGCGCATACTGTGCGGGCGATACTGATCGTCACACGCAGACCATTTCGGATACGAGTTTCTTTGCCGCCTGGTTGACTTCAGGGTGCCAAAGACCTACCGGGCACGAAACGCCCGACTGTAATGGTCTATTTGAGGATTTCACGTGGCACATATTCTGATCGTCGACGACGAAGACATTTTTGTCGAATTTGCCGGACTGGCCCTAAAGGCCGCCGGGCACACGGTTACGATGACGACTTCGCCGCGCGTCGCCATCGAACTGTCGACAAGCGAAGTGCTGGATCTGGTGGTATCCGATATCAACATGCCTGAAATGTCGGGATTCGACATGGTGGCCGTGCTCAACGCCGATAGTTCCCGGCGCTGGATTCCGGTTGTCTTCATGTCCTCCCGCGACGACGGGCCATCGTTCCGGGAGGCGTTTGGGGTCGGGGCGGTTGACTATCTGGTGAAGCCGTTTACACGCAAGAGTCTGGTCGCGTCCGTTGAGAAGAAGCTGGTGGAGACCGAGCGGCGTCGCGCGGCAGGAGAAATCCCGCAGGCCAATTTGGACGACCCAATGCCGATGATACCGGGCTATGTGTTGATCAATCCGCTTGGTGCGGGCGGAATGGGGCATGTCTTTCTGGCCACGAGCACTAAATCGGGTGGACGCTGCGCGCTAAAGATCCTCACGCTGGTGGAGGAAGGCAAAGAGCAGGCACAGGTTCTTTCGCGCTTCCTGGAAGAACGCGCATTGCTGTCGCGAATCGATCATCCCAACGTCGCGAGGGTGTTTGGCCACGGCATCACCGACAATCACGTCTATATTGCGATGGAATACTTTCCATGCGGGGACCTGAAGCTGGCGATGGAAAACGGCATTTCGGTGGCAACTTCGCTGGGGTTTGTGCGGCAGATCACGGAAGGACTGGGGGCAATTCACGCGCAAGGCATCATCCACCGTGATGTCAAACCCGCCAACATCATGCTACGTAAAGACGGCACCATCGCGCTGGTGGATTTCGGCATTGCGAAGGAACTCAACGCAATCACCGCGCTTACGCTGCACGGTGAAACGCTTGGTACGCCACATTACATGAGCCCCGAACAGATACTCTCCAGGACATTGGATGCACGCAGCGATCTTTACAGCCTCGGCGCGATATTCTACGAAATGCTTACTCACGAGAGGCTTTTTACGGGCGACCGAATGGAGAGCATTCTGATGCAACATCTGCACGCCGCACGTCCGACCCTCCCGCAAAAGCTGAGCATCCTTCAACCCCTGCTCGATATGCTGCTGGCCATTGATCCGGCTGACCGCTTCCTGAATACCGCGGAGTTTCTAAAGGCGCTCTCGGTCGTTGAACTGATGCGTTTCACCGAGCACGTCGACGCGAAAAGCAAGGCATTCTCGGGAATGTCGAACATTGATACACTGACATAGTCGTAACGGTGCAAAAGGGTGATTACCGATGCTGGAAAAATGCTAACGACCCGTCCCGCCTGTCGTCCGACCAGATTTTCCTTCTTGCAAGAACTTGATGGATCGCGATGATCTCACTGCGCATTGACGCCACAAAAATGATCTCCGTGTCGCGATTGTCTGCCCTCATATGGAGTGTACTGATTGCCGGAATCGTGTATGCCGACGAGCCGCGATTTCATATTTATCGCACCGTCGAAGGTGACACCCTGACGAAGCTGGCGAAGCGTTTCCTGGTCAACCAGAACGCCTGGCAGATTTTTCTGAAGGAAAACGCCATCGCACATCCAGACCGGATTCCGGTGGGCACTTCAATTCGGGTACCGGTGGGTGTCATGCGCACCGAGCCGGCGCCCGCGGTGGTCACCGTGACAAAGGGCAAGGTTGAGTCGAGCGCCCGAGGGGTGGTGGCCGGGCAGGTGGTTGCTGAAGGCGATACGCTGTCAACCGGGGACGACGGTTTCGTCACCCTAAAGCTGGCGGACGGCTCGACGATTACCGTTCAATCGAAGTCGACCGTGCGACTCGAATCGGCGCGCACGTACGCCAATACCGGCGGCGTATCGGACGCCGTGGTGCGCCTGGAAAGCGGTCGGCTGGAGACCCGCGCCGCACCGCAAAAGGGCCCGGCGGCCCGGTTTGAAATTCGCACACCGACATCCAACATGGGTGTACGGGGAACGATATTCCGCGTCGCGGCGGACGATGCCGGCAAGAAGGGCCAGAGCGAGGTCACGGAGGGATTGGTCGGCGTCACATCGCCATCATCCAGCGGCGCGGGCGTCCGACTGGACGCCGGCTTTGGCACAATTGTTGAAGCCGGCAAGCCGCCGTTGGCACCGGTGGCGCTGCTCCCGGCGCCTGACCTGGGATCGCTCCCGTCCGTCTTTCTCGCGCCCGATATGAGCGTTTCGTTTCCGCCCGTCGGATTCGCGGTCGCCTACCGTGCACAGGTTGCCAATGACGCCGCGTTCACGAGCCTGATTGCAGATGTATCCACAAAATTGCCGGCCGTCACCGTTAAAGACCTGCCGGACGGTGATCTGTTCCTGCGCGCACGGGCAATCGATATGCTTGGCCTGGAAGGTCGGGACGCTGTTCATGCGTTCCGGATCAGGACGCGCCCGCCGGCGCCGGCCATTCGGCAGCCTGCCGACAAAGCGCGCCTGGTGAGTGACCGGGTCAGTTTTTCATGGGCGCCGGTACCGGATGCGGCCTCCTACCACCTTCAGGTCGCAGAACAACCCGGCTTTGAGAAGATCACGGCCGAAAAACAGTCGCTGACGCTGCCGTCCGTGACGTTCGACACTCCCCTCAAGTCCGGCCACTATCAATGGCGTGTCGCAAGCATGACGGCGCGAGGGGAATCCGGCCCATGGAGCACGGCGCAGTCTTTTGAAGTGCGCGCCTTGGCACCCTTGCTCAAAGCCCGGCGCGGCCAGCGGAACATGGTTTTGGAATTGGCCGGCGCGGCCGGTGCGCAGTTTCAGGTGCAGGTGTCGCGCGATGAACGATTCACGCAGATTGTCCAGGATCGGACGGTCAGCGGGCTCGAGGTCGAGCTGAGCAATTTGTCCATGAACGTCTACTATGTGCGGCTTCGGTCCGTGTCTGTCGACCCGGTCGGGGGACCGGCAAATACCGGCACGTGGAGCGATACCGGCAGGCTCGAGGTCTATCCCAATGATTGGTGGCTGTCCACATCTCAGGATCCGGCCCGCTGAGGGCAGCAGGTTCGGGCGGCGTGGCGGACAGCACCCGAGTATTGCTCTTGCTTCGCCACCCGGTCATTCGTGAGTGGCTGGCAATTCTTTCGGCGCTGTGCCTTTTGGTTTTTTTCGCCGTGCGCGGCGAATGGCTCTGGCGGGTCGATCAGACGCTATACGATTCTGCCATCAGCCTCCTCGAACGGCCCGCGCAGCCCGACATCGTCATCATTGGCGTTGACGAGCAAAGCCTGAAGCAGATCGGCCGCTGGCCGTGGAAACGCAGCATTCATGCGACGCTCATGAACCGGCTGACGGAGGCGGGTGCAAAGGCCGTCGTACTCGATATTATCCTGACTGAACCGGACCGGACCGACCCGGCGGGAGACCGGGTTCTTGCCGCATCCATCAAGGCCAGCGGCCGGGTCGTTCTGCCGATCACCATGGATGTAACCGACGGCATGACCACGGGTGAAGCGCTCCCCGCGCCCGAATTTGCGGCCGCGGCCGCCGCCCTGTCGGATATCGGGCTGGAACTCGATCCGGACGGCATTCTGCGCAGCGCTTACCTGCGGAGCGGATTTGGCGCGACAAGGCATGACCTTTCGCCACTGGCGGCATTGCGAATTGCGGAACCCGCCAAATGGGCGAATATCGCAAACTTGCCAGGCGAGGCCGACCCGCAAAAGACCCGCACCGGCCGATCGTGGGTGCGTGACCACTGGTACCACATACCATTCGCGGGACCTCCTGGCCATTTCAACACTGTCGCTTACATCGATGTCTTGCGCGGAGACGTACCGGCGACCGCATTCAGAAACAAGATCGTACTGGTCGGCGTCACCGCGTCCGGCATGACGGACGAATATCCGACACCCGTGTCCGGACGTACGCGCGCAATGTCGGGAATTGAAGTCCAGGCCAACATCATGCAGGGGCTGCATGAAAACAAGGATATTCGCCGGATACCATCATCGGCATCCACCCTCGCGGCGTGCACAATAATTGTGCTGCTGATGACCGGTTACCTGTGGCTGACACCGCGCCTGGCGCTGGTTGCGACCGGGGTCGCCTGCATTGCTGTACTGGCAGGGTCGGCAATCCTGTTTCGCCATCAATTACTGTGGCTGTCGCCCGCCGTGCCGCTCCTCGGATTGCTGTTCGCATATCCGCTCTGGAGCTGGCGCAAGCTTGAGGCGACCCAACGCTTTCTCGATGCCGAATTGATTCGTCTCGAATCCGAGCCCAGCATCGTACCGCAGGAAGTTGCAACCAGCCTGGCACCGAGGACGGTCACGCGCGGATTTGTCCCGGATGTGATCGGGAATCGGCTTGCCGCCGTCCAGGCGGCCACACAGCGCCTGCGAAATCTGAACCGCTTTGTGGCAGACAGTCTGGAGAGTCTGCCTGCCGCTGCGTTGGTAACCGACACTGACGGTCGCATCCTGCTGGCGAATTCATCAGCGGATCGCATTTTCAAGGCACGCCGGACCGCATCGGGCCGACCCGCAGATCAACATCTCGAGGGTCGTGATCTGTTCGGACTGATGTCGGTCTTTCGTCTCGAAATCACGAGAAACTGGCGAAATATCTGGGCGGAAGCGAATGAAAGAGCCGCCACGCTATCGGTGGAAGCCAGTGGGCCGGACGAACTTGAATACCTGGTGCAGATCGCGCCGGCGTACTCTGCACGCGGGGTACACACCGGCGCAATCGTCACGCTGACCGATGTTTCGCCATTGCGAGAATCCGAACGTCGCCGCGATGAGGCGCTGCGTTTTCTGTCACACGACATGCGCTCGCCGCAGGCGTCGATCCTGACGATGCTGGAAATGTTTCGAGAGTATCCCGGCGCGATGCCGGTGGCGAAACTGACCGACCAAATCGGAAAGTACGCCCGCCGGACGCTTAACCTGGCTGACGACTTTTTGCGGCTCGCCAAGGCAGAGCGCGCCAACGCAAAAGACTTCGAGTCACTGGATCTGGCTGAGCTGCTGCACGACGCCGCCGAGGAAGCGTGGTCCGCCGCGAACCAGAAACGGATACAAATTGACCTGAACATTACGCCCAAGGAAGCCTGGACTTTCGGAGACCACGATTTGTTGACGCGTGCGCTGATTAATCTGCTGTCCAATGCCGTCAAATACAGCGCGCCCGGCACCTCGATTGGCTGCGTGCTCGCCGCCAGCGAGGAAATGTGGTGTGTGCGGATCGCGGACCAGGGATATGGGATCGCCGCCGCCGACATGCCCAGGCTGTTTGCCCGCTTCGTCCGGCTGAAACACAGCGCTCAGCCGGACGAGGACGGCATCGGATTGGGGCTGGTGTTCGTAAAGACCGTCATTGAACGTCACCACGGCAGAATTGAGGTGCAAAGCAAAGTGGCCGAGTTCGATGGCGACGATCACGGCACGACTTTCACCCTCACATTGCCCGCAATTGCTGCCCCTGTTGACGACAAGCTCTGAGATCGGCCGGCAAACGCCGATCACTACGAAGGCCATACGCGCCAAGCGCGCAGCGGACTATCGTAGCGGCGAGTGCCGACCTCATTACTTGGCATAGGTATGTGCGGCTCTAACACGAGAAAAGGGGCAACTTATTACAGGTACCCCTTTTC
This sequence comes from Betaproteobacteria bacterium, assembly GCA_031430555.1. Lineage (GTDB taxonomy): Bacteria > Pseudomonadota > Gammaproteobacteria > Burkholderiales > Usitatibacteraceae > UKL13-2. The sequence goes on along the minus strand of JANPBQ010000119.1, from coordinate 12,908 downwards.
AATTTTGGTGGGCCGTGAGTGGCTCGAACACTCGACCTACGGATTAAGAGAATCGGCAAAAAAATCGGGCGGCTTTCGCTGAACAAAGTGTCACTCGCGATGGGTGTTCGTGGTGAAAGAAACATGCACTACAAACTAGGTGAAATTCAGCGCCGCCACTGGGTTGCCACCGCGAAGCGAAACGGATTGACAGATGAAGTCGACCAAATTTTCCAAGACGCAATTGACCGGGGTAATCAGGGACAGACCACGATTATTTCTGCGTTGAAAAAATAATTGTGTTCTGTCCACGAATGTTTGAATGTTTGCGTGCCCGAATGTTTGCGAATTTGCAAACAAACCCTGGCTTTCACGGGCCGCTCCAGCCACTTTCGGCCAACGAATCGCACCAATGCTAGAGTCTGTCCCGAAACCAAATGGATATGGTTGCCCTGAGCCATCTTGTTAAACATGACCTCGCCTCGCGTGCCTAGTTACGCCGTGTGCCGGTGGCTGCTGATTGCCGTCGTGGCGGTGCACAACCTGGAAGAGTGGATCACGGTGCCGAGCTATGGGAGTATCGCGCCGACGCTGCAACAGCATGCCGCAGGATGGCTCGCGCCGCCGTCGTTTCCGGTGCTGCAAATTGCCTGGTTACTCGTCACGCTGGTTCCTGCGCTCATTGTGCTTGCTGCGGCTACGGCGGATCGTTCCCGGTTTCGCGATGGGTTGGTGTGCTGCGTGACGGCGATGTACCTGGCGAACGCGTTTCTCCCACACCTGCTGGAATTCGCGATGGACCGTGCCTATGCTCCCGGTCTCGTTACGGCGGTGTTCGTCGTTCTCCCGTTCGCCATCGTGCTATTGCGACAGGCGCTGCGGGAACAGTATCTGTCCGGTAGGCAGCTGGCCGCTGCCGTTGCCGCTGGAGTCGTTGCTCTGCCCCTTGTGCTGGTGTCGACCGTTGCCATCTCGTCTGCTCTCGCGGAGGCGCTCGGCTGGGCGGCATGATCGGCATGATCGGCATGATCGGGGACAGACCACGATTATTTCTGCGTTGAAAAAACAATTGTGGTCTGTCCCCGAAAGTTCGACTCTGCCCCTCATTTATTGGTTTCTGCCCGAAAGCCCTAGGTTGCTCATTTAACCCAGGCTGGGAAGTAACCTAACGCGCCCTGCACCGAACTGTCGTGTGCTGGAATCACCACCAAGTCCGGCTCGGCCAGCATCAGCGCACGCACTTTCTCCAAACTGCTTTGGGTCTGCTGCGCATCGCCATCGACCAGTTTGCCGGCTACCCAGAACTTGGGTTTGCTCTGCTGTAGGGCCGCCACTGTCCAGGCTACATCCCCGATGAAGAAGTGCACCTTTCCTGAATCCGTGGTGACAAAAAGACCCACCGAACCCGGGGTGTGACCGGGCATAGGCACCAGCACCACTTTGCCGTCCTGAAATAAGTCCAAGCTTTCTGGGTAGCCCTTGTAGGGGACGGGCTGAAACGCCAAGCTCTCCCACTGAATCGAGGCTGTGCTGATTTGCGACTCCCAGGTGCCACCAGGCCCGGTACTTGGTTTGTGGATCAGTGCCATTTCCGCTGCGGCAACGCCCACGCGTGCCTCCGGAAAGTCGAGCACTCCCCCGGCGTGGTCCCAGTGGCTGTGGCTGAGAATGACGCGGTTTAGTGGGGGCATGCCCGCCTTGTCCAATTGCTCACGCGCACTAACCACTGGCTTGTCGTACTTAAAGAACGGTCGCCACCAGATGGGCATGCCTTGCTGGTACTGGCCGTCGATCTGTTTGCCCATACCGGTGTCAAACAACAGGTAATCGTTGCCGTGTTTGATCAGGAAGGCTGAAAAATTGGAGGCCACCTGCCGGGTGTAGCTGCCGCCCGGCACCAGCATCGCCTCTACCACCGCAACCTGCGATGTTTTGATGATGGCAAACCCCACGTCCGGCAGGGGGCTGGGCTTGGGGTCGAGGGTTTGGGCATGCAGGGTAAGAGCCAAGAAGGGCGTCAAAAGTAGTGAGAAGAAGTACGTGAGAGGGCGAGCCATTTTTCTGTCCTTTGGTTTAAAAAAACGAGCGTAAGGCCTGGTCTATACTCCAATGTCAAGTACTTCTTGCTAAAGCTGTCTGGCCCACACTTGCTCCTCCACCACAATGAACATCAGCCAACTTGCCAAAGCCGTCGGCGTTTCCACCGACACCGTGCGCTACTACGAAAAGCAAGGCCTCACCAGCGCACCAGAACGCCAGGCCAACGGCTATCGCAGTTACACCGACGCCCATGTCGGGCTGTTGCGCTTTGTACGTGGCGCGCAGGCGCTGGGGTTTTCGCTGGCGGAGATTCGCACCATCTTGCCCCAGGTGGCGCAAGGTACGTTTGGTAGAACCGAGATCGAGCTGCAACTCAAATCCAAAATTGCGCAGATTGACGCGCACATGGCGCAACTCAAAACCCTTAAGAAAGAGCTGGCCACCGCCTTTGACGCGCTGCGCTGCGCACCCACGCAACCGGTATCCATGGCACACGCTACCGCGCCTGACAACGGTAGCGGGGCTGGTGCTTCGGTGGCGCGGCGTGCCTTTGCCAAGCAGGCTCAAGCTGCCAGCGCGGATTCCTAACCTGACGTTGCGCGACTGCGCTTCATGGTTTGTGCAATCAGAGGGGCCGTGGTCGATATATTTGAGAAAAACGGGCCAGCGTCAAGGACTCTAAACGGGCAAGGCTCGCAATACGTGCCGATCCCATCTCTCTTGACTATGTCCGCGCATACCCCGCCTCTCGCTGGCTTCGAATCGCCAGCACGAACACGGTATCGATAGCGGCGACATATCGATATAGCGCCACATAGCCATGCGAGTGACGGCCAATGACCAGCTCGTTCATCTGGCCGGGCGCCGGGCGGCCGATCATCGGATTGTGTTCCAGCACGTTGATAGCCTGAATGATTTCATCGATGCGGGCAGTTCTGTTTTCAACCTCGTATTGGGCCAGATGATCGAGAATGCGATCAACGTCATTAGCGACTTCCGGCGCCAACTCAATTCGCGACATCAGCGCGCCAATTTTTTCGCTACGGGACGCGCAGTCTTTTTGCCAGCGACACGATCCTTCAGGTGACGCTGCATGTCGGACCAGGGAATGGTTTTGCCCGATGCGACGATGGCGGCGTAACGCGTCTCTGCTGCCGCCTGGAAGTCATCGCGCTGTTCTGCCAATGCCGCCTTTTCGGCGATCGCTTCCAGAATGAAGTTGTGCGACGTGGTTCCCGCATGTTTCGCGGCGCGGGCGATTCTTGCTTTCAGGTCCTCGGGCAGGCGGATGGTAGTGGTTGTCATGGTGTACTCCTTTGTGCAACGCAAATTGTAGCACAGTAGTGCTACATTGACCAATAACACCCGAACATAACACCCGAACCTCAGCGCCATCCTGATGGAATTTTGATGGCCCCGACGTGCGGACAAACTTTCCCAGTCTTTAGGGGAGGTCGTGAATCAAAGGCGCCAAGCTCGCGTTCCTTTGCGACTTCCAACAATAGGGTTAGCCCCGGCGGAGCGCCAAAAAAAGCCGCAGGCCAAGATAGCCTGCGGCGCCATTTTGCGAACTCGGCTTAGAACGTCTTGCGAATTGTCACGCCGAGGGTGCGAGGCTGGTTGGTCGCAAATCCGAGCCGTGCGCGTCCGCCGCGTTCCCGGTCGAAGGAGAGCAGCGCCTTCTCGTCGGTCAGGTTGTTGACGTAGATGCTCGCCGAGAGGCCGCGCTCGAAGTCCATCCCCGCACTGAAGTTGACCGTGTTATAGCTGGGCAGTTCGAGATTGAGCGTGGTCGCCGCGCCCGCCGGGGCGCCCAGGAAAGGCAGTCTGTGCGCGAAGGCGCGCGGGTTGTTCTCCTGGTCCGAGGGCTGCGTGAAGCGGCTGCCCACGTGTTGCGCCGAGGCAGTGATATAGGACTCGTGTCCGGCCAGGCTGAAGTTGTAGGTAAAGCTGGCGGTGAGCGCCAGCTTCGGTACAGAGGGCAGGCGGTTGCCGTCGCGAATGCCCCCGAGCACGGCCCCAGTGCCGTCCTTGACGCTCGAATCGAACTTGGCATTCACGGCGGCGCCGGAAAGCGACAACTCAAGGCCGTCGGCTGGCCTCAGCGTAATCTCCAGTTCAATGCCGGACGAGTGCGCCTTCGGCACATTGAACACCACCCGCGACGAGCAGGAACCGGCATCCAGCGTGACTTGCAGATCCGTCATCTTGGTGTAGAACGCCGCCGCGTTGAAGCTCAAGCCCCGCTGCTGCATCTTGACGCCGACCTCGTAGTTCCACAGTGATTCGTCGGTGAAGCGCTTTGTGGAAAAAGCGACGAGGTCAGCGGGCGAACACAGTGGTGCATTCAGCGGATCATTGACGCCGCCCAAGCGGAATCCTTTTGACGCCTGGGCATTCCAGGTCACGCTGTCCGAGGCCTTGTACGCAAACAGCACGCGCGGGTTAAAGCCGTCCGATTTCGTGCTGTCGACTTGGTACTGGGCGAAAGAGTCGGAGAATATGCCGCCCGTCTTGAAGATGCGATTTTCCTTGTAATCGTAGAAGCGCCCGCCGACCGTCGCTGTCAGCTCTTTGGTCATTTCATAGTTGAGTTCGCCGAAAATCGCGGTCTGCTTCAAATTGTACGGAAGGTCGGAGTTGTAGGGCGAATTCAGAGGGAAGCCATTGGCCACAGCCGCCGACGTGCCGGCGCCAAACGCCGCGTCGATAAAGGCGTCGTAGCCGGGGGTAGGCAGGCGCTGGGCGTACTTGCGGTCGCTGTCGGCGAAGAAGGCGCCGACCAGCCATTGCAGCGGGCCCTTGCCCGTGGAACTCAAGCGCAATTCCTGGGTGAAGCCCTTGAAGTCGGTGGTATCGTTGAGGCGCGAGGGCAGCAGCGCGGCGGCACTCGACACGCCGAGAGAGACGAAAGGAGAGATCGACACCGAACCGGTCAACGCGCTGGCATCGCGGCTGACCAAGATCTCGCGATCGGTATGCGTGGTCACCGATGTCAGGTCAAAACTGCCAAAGCCGACCTTGATCGTCGCATCTGCGATCGTCGTCTTGTCCTCGAACTTCTCGCGCAGCAGTAGGTATTGCTGTCGATCCTGCAACGTCACCGGCGCAACCGTGGTGGTAAACCGGTTGGCATACAGGTTGAATGCCTCCTGGCGGTTGAAGCCGTCTGCAGTCACCTTCTGGGAAATGATGCGCGGCGTGATGGTTACGTCGCGAGTCGGCTTGAAGGTAAAGCTCACCCGGCCACCCGTGCGTTCGCCTTCATTGACGTCCTTGCCGCCGCCGGGGCCCAGGGCGTCGACCCAGCCGCCAAATTTGGTTTGGTAACCAACCACGCGCATGGCCGCAGCATCGTTCATGGGGAGATTGATGGCCGCCTTCACGCCGCCGCCGTTGCTGCCGTCGGAAATTTTGTTGAAGTTGGCCTCGACGGTACCCTCAGAGACGCCAATCTTTGCCTCATTAGTGATGTAGCGGATCGTGCCGCCGATGTTGCCGGAGCCGTAGAGCGTGCCTTGCGGGCCGCGCAGTGTCTCGACGCGCTTCAAGTCAAACAGATCGAGGTCGGGGGTGAACAGCGACATCGAAATCGCGGTCTCATCCAGATAGACGCCCACCTGTTCTTTAACACCGGGCTGGTCGCGGACGATCTGCCCCGAGGACACGCCGCGGATCGAGACCTGGCTTTGCCCCGGTCCGAGATTCTGGATGGCAAGGCCGGCGACATTGCGCGACAGATCTTCAAGCGTGGACGCGCCAGACCGCCGGATGTCCTCTTCGGTCTGCGCGTTGATCGAGAACGGCACATCCTGCAAGGCGCTCTCGCGTTTCGTCGCGGTAACAACGACGCGATCGAGTACTTCGGTGCTCGCCTTGGCCGGCGGCTGCGCCTGCTGGGCACTGGCAACACTCGCCGCGCCGATCGTCAAACCGGAAGAGAAAGCCAGCAGCACAGCCTTTGTTATTGGACGCAATTTCATCATGACATCATCTCCTCTTGAATTGTCGTTGGAATGTTTCATGCGGTTGCAATCCTACACCAGTCGGTGATGGCTTGAAACAAATGAACCACCTGTCGTTGCACACTGTGGCGGGATAGGTGGATTCAGGATTGGAGACAAAGGAGAATCCATGGGGCCAAGGTTCTCAGGCACTAACTTAAGATCACGGCGCGGCTTGAGTGCCGCCAATTGCAAAAATCATGAAACCATCGCTCACGCGAAGGCGGGGATCCAATCTGAGACTACATAACTTGAGCCACGCCACTGCATTGGTGTGTCATTCATCGGACGTCTCACACCCGGACTAGGTCCGGGGCGACCAATGATCAAAGCAATGATCAAAGGGGCCACCAAGGTCCGGCCTCGCCTTATTAGCCGCAACTAAGGTCTTCGCATCAAAGGTGATCAAAAACCAGCGCTAAAACTCCAGCACCGGCGGGGCGCTTCGGGCATTTGTTGCCTGTGAGGCGCGCCCATGCTGGGGATGCACCGTCTGCTCAGGTTGAAATTGCCGTCGTAGTTGAAAAGCCGCCTCGAACAGGCTCAGGTGTTCCGGTTTGTCGGCGCCGGCGGCAATGACCTTGTTCAGCCACGCGGACGTATTGTGCTCCGGCCATTTGCCCGCCTGGCTGCTGCGCATCGTCGCGAGGGCACCGGCAAATTGCTGCCACCGATCCGGCACCGCCTGCTTCAAGTACAGCACCGACACAATATCGGCGAGCGCTTCGCCCCAAGTCTCCACCGCGCCGCTCTTGACGACCGAGTAGTACCCCTGGACCGTCACATTTTCATGCGCGACGCCCGGCGGCAGCACCCGCTCAAACCGGCGCCGGATGTAGGCTTCCCGTTGTTCGATGCAGTGGGTGACTTCATGCACCGCAATCGATTTGAGCCATATCGGCGTGTCCTGCGCAGACATCGGCTCGAAGAATTGAATGAGACCTTCTGCAGGCTTGTCGTTGTAGTAAACCAGGCAAACGCCGTCGCCCAGACGCAGGCCCGCGGCCATCAGCGGCAACTCGATGCCCTCCTTCTGGGCGTCCAGCATGACCACGTCCATTTGCTCGGATTTCAACTGCGGCGTGATTTCCGCAATGGCATTGCGCAACTGATCCGCCGTCGGGTAAGGCGCCGACCAACCCGATACACATGACAACAGTCCAAGGACGGCTGTCCCAAGTCGCCAAACTTGCTTCATCATCCCCTCCCAAGGAAAGACAAGCATTCCACTTTCAATAACAGCCCCCTCGCTCGAGCGTGGGTGACTGTGTCTCTGCCCTCTGGGTGCCTTTCACCAGCGCGCCGCTGCTGTAAATGTAGCAAGTGCCGCACGGGAATTGTTGTTAGCAATGTCGGACGTAGGGTGCCAAGTTGCCGTTTTTTCGTACTGACGGGAAAATGGTTACGGGGGCCGTTGAAGCGATCTTGTCGCTTGGCTTACTTTCCACACAATTGCCGGAACGATACGATTACATCTCACTGTGCAAGGATGGCCCGATACAACGCGTGGGCGAATGTTCGGCTCTACGCTGTTGCGCGCACTCTTTCTGATGCCGCCTATCGAGTGCGTGTAGTTGGATGAGTGGAGCGCAGCGATAACTATCGTCCTTGCGAGCGGGACAAGGCGACTTGATATTTTTTACTTCACGGTCAATTGCCCCACGAACTGCAACGTGTCGCCATCGAAACGCATGACGATCGCTTCCCCCATTGCGGGTGCCCGACCCGAAAGTGCGGCGATGTTGACTTGATGCGTCACGAGCACAAGGTTTTTGCCTTTGCGCATGCGTATCGGAATGCCGCCTCGCGTCTGCTCGGCCTGCATTGCCGCCGATTGCGGCGAATCGAAATGCGAATTCAGCGCGGGCCAGGTATCGACTTTGCCGAACGCAATCTGCGCGGTGTCGATACAGCGACACCAAACGGACGAAAACACGCCGCCGACCGGAATGTTTTGCCGCGCAAATGCTTTCCCCCACGCGCGGGCTTGTGCCCGCCCGGCATCGTTGAGTCCGCGCTGGGTTTTGCAGTCATTGAGCTGATAGCCGGGTGGATCGCCAATCCCCGGGACGGTCTCGGCGTGACGCAGCAGCAATACATGGTCGCCCTTCTTTAGCGCCGCCCACAGCGCGGAATTCGACACACCGCCATCTGTAGAACTATTTGCGTGGGCCATGGCCGCGAACATCATGGCCACAATGATGATGAAGTGTTTGGTCATCGCCTGCGGGGACAAATGCACGGGTGTCCACTTTCTCCGGCGGAGGTGGTCAAAAGGGCGAATTGAAAAGCCGAAAATAACGCCACCCCCTCCCATTGCGCGACAGGTTGTTAGGCCGGTAACGATCGCAGCCCATAAAGCTTGTCGCCGATGATCAGATACTCGACGCGCGCGAAGGCCGCTCCTTTTTCATCTTTGAAACTGTAGGCCACGGCAGCGACGCTATCGCCGACTTTGGGTGTCGGCACTTTCCATGCGTCGATGCGCGTCATCGGCGAGAGCTCGATCGTCCAGTCGCCACGTTTCTTCGGCACCATTGCCCGCGCGAGAATTTTTGCGCCATTCACCGACGCCGTTTGCGCGGGGATGTTGCGTTTGGCGAGATCCGCGGGCAGCGCCGCATCGTTGGCCACGGCGATGACGATTTCGGCATGCGGGTTTTGCCACTTGATGGATTTCACGGTACCGGCAATATAGAGCGGCTGCGTTTCATCAAAGCTGGACCAGCCATGGTGCGCCAACAGGCGCTGGCTCAATGGCACGGAAACCAGCGCGGCCACTACGGGGAAAAAATGACGACGATGCATGTGAGTCTCCTAAACGTAGGCTATCCAGCGACCGCAGGCAATTACCGCGACCCAAATGAGGATCGACAGCACCGCCTGCCCCTTCGTAAGAACCGTGTTGGCATCAATGGTTCCGCGCGAATGCAGCACGGCCGCATTGGTGCCGGCCGCAAAAATCAGACAAATTTTTGCCACGAAAGCAGGGTTGTTGATCAGGTCGCCCGCACGCGTGGCAAACAGGGTTAGGCCGGTGACGGCGACGAGCAGGAAGCCTGCGAATGTCCATGGGATGACGTGTCTTGCAAGCTGGTTCACATCGAAAATGCGCATGAGCCCGAGGATGCGCATATCGACAATCCACAAAGTGCCGAAGATGAGCGCGATGCCGATAATGTGCAGGATTTCAAGCGAGGGATACGCGTACGGGTTGGTCTTCAGCCAGACAATGGGTGCCCAGAGGCTGAGGGCTTCCAGCGCATTGATGGGTACTGCGACGGGCGGTGTCATGCAATGATTTTGGCACGAACCCTGCGATGGCACTCGGTTGAGGCCGCCACGCCCGCCATCGTCGCTCGCCATTGGTCTCGCCCAGTGTCGCACGTGCAGGATGTGGCCTCAAATGCATGATGACCTATGCATCTTATGCGCGTGCATTTACATCCCGCGCAGCCAATCCGGTTGCGAAAAACGGCATAATAAATTCCACAATGGAATGCTTGCACGAATCCGCGATACATCAATCGCACCAACTTAAAGAGGAAAAACACATGACAGTCAAAACGAAACTGGCAGGCTTGATCGGCGTCGCGGCGCTGGCGCTCAGCACGGCAGTATTTGCCGCCGAATCGTTGCAGGGAACGGTTTCAAAAGTCGAGGAAGAGGGTAAGTACGTCACCGTCAAGGCAGCCGACGGCAAGGAGACCAAGCTCAGGATCAGTTCCAAACGCACCAAGCTCGAAGGGGTCAACGATGCTGCCGAACTGAAGGCCGGGCAAAAAGTGACGGTCACCCACGCCGATGGCGAGGCGCAAAAATTAAGCGTTCCGGCGAAGTAACGTCCGGAATTCTCTGGCGCACGGTTGGCACCAAGTAAAGCGCTCGACTCTGCGTGATCCCCAACGTCGGATCGATCGAAGGTGAACCGTGTTCAAGCATCCTGGAAGGCTGATCGGCGGGCTATTCGCGCTCTGCGTGGTCGGCGTCGCGGCTTTGATCATCGTCACGAATCTGCGAACCGCCACCCTTGAGCGCGACGTGCGTTCCGGCAAGCCTGACGACGTGCGCAGTGCGTTGCAGCAGCGACCGGAACTGGCCAGGCTGAAACTCCTGGCACAAGGCTCGAGGTCAAGCTCAATCGGCGCGCGCACGAGCAACGATCTTTGGCGGGGTCGCTACATTGTTCACGACGTTGTGTCGGACGGAAACGTTTCCGTTGCATCGGTGCTGGCGGAATTCGGGGCCGATTTGTCGGTCCGATTGGATGGCCAGTCACTGCTTCACCTGGCCACCCAGAATCGTCATCTTGAGATGATTCGCTGGCTGGTCGGCAAGGGTGCAAATGTAAATGACCGAATTGACTGCAAAGACTGCGAACAGGCGGGGCAGACGCCGCTGCACATTGCGGGTGGCGCGAGCGAAGTGTTGCTATCGCTCGGTGCCGATGTGCGGGCGGCGGATGCGGCGGGCCGCACTGCGCTGCATGTCACCCAAAGTACCGAAAAGGCGACCATGCTGTGCGCATACGGTGCCGACGTGCACCAGCGCGACCGCAGCGGCAGCACCGCGTTCGACCTTGCGCAGCGCATACCGGCCGACAAGCAGGACAAGCCGGGACAACTCGCCGACTGGATTCGCCCCGGCGGCGGTTGCGAGCGCCTGGCGGCGCGCGTGCGTCGGGGCATTGCGCCGAACTGGGACGAGGTGTGGGCTGCATATCGTCAGTACGTTTGCGAGCGAGGTCAGTCGCCGGAACTGCGCGATTGCCCGAAGTAGCCTTAGCAAGGACTATCAGGCGCGCACATCAATAAGTACCGTGGGGCACCGGAGAAGCAGGATGATCCAATCACGAGCAAATACGCTCAGGACTCGCGAAAATGAAGTTTGAAATTCTTATGCCCATTGCGCGAGCAGATGAGATCGGGATCCTGGTTTGGGATACACGCTCTTTTGCGCACTGGTCTTTTCCGGGTTTCTGGTAGCGCTCTTTTTGAAATTCTTCGCCCACGGTTGGCTGCGGGGCAATCTCTACGATGTCTTGCTGGTGGCGTTTCTATCGTCCGCGACATTCAGCTACGCAAACTTCGGCGTGCTCAAGTCGATTGCCGACGGTGCGGACGTCGAAACGTTGAGGCAGTCGCAGATCGCGCTGAACAGGAAGATTGCCGCTGCGTGGGCTCTCGTTGCCTGTGGTGCCGAACTCATACAGGGGATCGTGACGATGGCAACGGGGAAACCCGCTCTCGGCACGTTCGATCCGATCGATGTGGCTTGCTACATCGCCGGGGCCGTACTGTCATTCAATGTGAACAGGCTGCTGTATGTCGACAAGCGGAACAAGTAAAGGCCGATAATTGTCATCTCAGGATTCTTCTCTTTACCCGGTCTATCCTGAGCCCGTCGAAGGGCGAGGATGACAGGATATTCGGGGCAAATATTGATGCGGCCATTAAACATGTTGAACCTGACACAATAAATCCCCTCCCCCGCGAAGGCGGGGGCCCCAATTTCAATTGTGAAATTGCACAAAAATTGGATCCCCGCCTTCGCGGGGAAAGGCGGGGGTTCAACCTGTTTAGTTGTCCCATCTTTAGAAGAACCCCGCCGCGCAGATCGCGATTTGGCGGGCTTCCCCGGTTCTTTTCGGCCAAAATGCCGCGCCAGTTCGAGAGTTTTCCTTTTTGCTTCCAACCGTGTTGCGTATTCGCTTTCCACCCAACGGCACTAAACCACCATGCACGCAAAGCCCGCACGCGCCGCCCGGCCCGCCACAAAGCAGACGCGAACACCGCTTCTCGAAAAACTGAGCCTTCATCCGCGCAATCGTCATCGCGGTCGTTACGATTTCACCGCGCTCGCGCGGGCGTTGCCGACGCTGGAAGATTTTCTGGTCGCCAACCCGTTCGATGCCAACGAGTTGACGATCGACTTCGCCAATCCTGCGGCGGTGATGGCGTTAAATGCCGCGCTTTTGAAAGTTTTTTATAGCGTCGAGTCGTGGCGCGTTCCGCCGGGCTATCTTTGCCCGCCGATTCCCGGGCGTGCGGATTATGTGCATCATGCGGCCGATCTACTTGCGCGCGACCGAAACGGCATCATCCCGCGCGGCCCGGAGATTCGGGTGCTTGACATTGGCGTCGGTGCCAATTGTATTTATCCGTTGATCGGTCACCACGAGTACGGTTGGCACTTTGTGGGCAGCGATACCGACGCCGTCGCACTCGGTGCCGCGAAAGAAATCGTGGATAAGAACGCGGGCCTTGCAGCGGCGATCGAGTTACGCTTGCAAGCCACAACGCAGAAAATTTTCGAAGGAATTCTCACGCCGGAGGATCGCTTCGATTTTGTGTTCTGCAATCCGCCCTTCCATGCCTCCGCGCGGGCGGCCGAAGAGGCTGCCGTGCGTAAATGGAGAAACTTGGGAAAGGGCGGGAATCGTGGGCCAATTCCCAAGTTGAATTTCGGCGGTCAGGCGGCCGAACTGTGGTGCGAGGGAGGCGAGGCCGGGTTTGTGTCTCGCATGGCGGCGGAAAGCGTGCAATGTCGAGCGCAGGTGTCCTGGTTCAGCGCGCTGGTGTCGCGCACGGAAAATCTGCCGGAGATTTACGTCGCATTGAAAGCGGTGCGCGCAGGCAAGGTTGAAACCATCGACATGGCGCAGGGCCAAAAGAAAAGCCGCATCGTCGCGTGGCATTTTCGGTAACAATGCAAACGACACAGTCCACATCTTCGGCCAGTCGATTTGTCGATTGAACAAAAGTCACCCTATAAAGGAGTCCACACAATGAGCGCGTACTGGAAAACTTTTCTTGCCGTCGTCGCCGGCGCAATCATGGGTGCCGCCGCTATTGAATTGGCGCGGGCGGCGGCCAAACCGCCGGG
>JANPBQ010000118.1:0-45289 GCA_031430555.1 Betaproteobacteria bacterium | reverse complement strand
ATGGGTGCGATGACGGCCGACGCGTTTTGCCTGACCTCGAAAGACGTGGTGTTGCCGGTGGTGCCGATGTTTCATGTCAACGCCTGGGGCCTGCCCTATATTTGCGCCGCCGCCGGGGTGAAGTTGGTATTGCCGGGGGCGGCGATGGATGGCGCGAGCCTTCACCGATTGTTCGAAGAAGAAGGCGTGACGATGAGCGCCGGTGTGCCCACCGTGTGGATGGGATTGCTCAATCATGTCAAATCGAATCAACTCAAATTCACCACGTTTCGCGAGACCATCATCGGCGGTTCCGCCTGCCCGCCGGCAATGCTTGAAACGTTCGAGCGTGATTACGGCGTCAACGTGGTTCACGCCTGGGGCATGACCGAAATGTCGCCGCTCGGCACCATGTGCCGGCTAAAGGCCAAACATTTGAAGTTGCCCGCCGCCGATCAATTTGCGATGAAGGTGAAACAAGGTCGGCCGATATTCGGCGTTGAGCTGGAAATATTCGATGGTGACGACAAGCCGCTGCCGCATGACGGCAAGGCGTTCGGCAACCTGATGGTGCGTGGACCGTGGATTCTTGAACACTATTTCCGTGAAGAAAAAACCGCGCTGCAAAACGGCTGGTTCGCCACCGGCGATGTGGCCACCATCGATGCCGATGGTTTCATGCAGATTACCGACCGCTCGAAGGATGTCATCAAGTCCGGCGGCGAATGGATCAGCTCGATCGACATCGAGAACATTGCGGTCGCGCATCCGGCGGTATTGGAAGCGGGCGTAATCGGCATTGCGCACCCGAAGTGGGATGAGCGGCCCCTGCTTGTCGTGGTCAAGAAGAAAGATGCCGAGGTGACGAAGGAGGAATTGCTCGCATTCCTCAACGGCAGGATTGCAAAATGGTGGATGCCGGACGACGTCGTGTTTGTCGATCAGCTACCGCATACCGCGACGGGGAAATTGCTGAAGACGAAGATGCGGGAGGATTTCAAATGGTACAAGTTGCCGACGGCACCGTGACGCGTAGCCCGGCGCGCCCCTGAACCTGCCCGCGCCCGGCGCGTCCGGTCTGTGCATGAAAAATACGGGTTAGCGTCGCGGTACAGGAGGTTGACTGCCGACGACGTCGGCTAGACCGGTGTCGGAAAGTGACACGATATCCGGGTCGACCTCGATGGCCATCGGTAAATTGAGGCTCCGCCAAAGGCCCATTGGATACATGCCTCGCCTGAGAAGGCGACCTGCAACCATGACGACAATGCGGGCAATGTCCAGCACTGGCCGGAAATGACTCGGCCGCGCCCCTTGCGGATAAATGCCGGGAATTGCCACAGCAACGCTTCGTATGCCCACTGCGCCTGCGGCAATCAACACTTCACTCTCGAACACGAAGCCATTCCACGCGACTTCGCGGCGCGTGAGCCTGGCGAGGAGGATGGCCGGATACACCCGAAACCCGGATTGCGTATCGGCGATCGGGTAACCCGCCGCCCATGAAATCCAAAAGCGCGCAAACTGGTTTGCATAGTAGCGCCGCGGTGGAAAGTTTTTCCGGTCGTGCAGACGCGCGCCGATGATGATGCTCTGCGGCGCACGTTCAGCCATGTTCAGGAGCCGCGGCATATCTTCCGGCCGATGCTGGCCGTCGCCATCCAAAGTGACCACGAGTTGCGCATTTTGAGCGCGCGCATGCTCGAAGCCTCTCCACAGGCTTGCCGCCTTACCAAGGTTCCGTTCGTTGCGCAGCACGATTACCGGCAAGCCGGCAAGTTGTTCGGCGGTCGAATCCGACGAACCGTCGTCAATGACCACGACATCGGAAACGATTTTCAGCGCACTTTCCGCGAGTTCACGGATGGTCGCCGCTTCATTGAAGGCGGGAATGACAACGACGATTTTGGTGGCACGGCTGGGCATATGCGTCAATGATCAAGGAGTTTGCTACGGATTTGACAAGTTGCATACAAAGGGGTTTCGCGGCGGGTCTTCAAATGTTGCGTGCGCCGCGTCTTGCAAATTCCGCCGGAGAATGGCCTTCCCGGTGCTCGGCCCGACTCAATCATTGCGTTCAACCACGGTGCCAGACCGCGCAAAAATCCACGTCACCGCGAATCCCACGGACAGGTTATTGCGCCGCTCAACCAATGGGCTCGAGGCGAACGCCGCACCACCGACGACATCGTACTTGACAAACCCGACCACCCATAGCGGCTCAAAGCGCCGAGAAATGGCCGCGATAAACTGCGCGCCCGAATATCCACCCGGGGCACGATACGCCGGCCGATCCGGTCTCGCATATTCGGGTGCCACCCCATAAAAATAATCATGGTACTTGCGATCAGCAAACAGGGCACCCGCCACCAGCCCCAACCGCCACTCCCGTACCGCCTTAAGGTCAAGGTTGAGATTCGGATTCGCCAAGACGCCGGCACGGTGAACTGTATGAAAATCGCTTGCGATTACCGCGCGCAACGGCAGCCTGAGCGCGAGTCTTGCATACTCCGTCTTCGCCAGCCATACGTTGAGCGACGGCCCCACCTCAAGCGTCGGATCGAGGTCGGGCATGCCTTCGCGGACCCGATTACCCTCACTGCGAATCGGCACCGATCCACTGATGGAAATATCGAACTCCGCGCGCTCACTCTTGAGCAGCAATCCGCGCACCTTCTCGCGATCAACTTGTAATACCTCGCCGCGATAGACGAACACCGGCACCGGCAGCAGGTAATTGCGGTGCCGCGCAGACCCGCGATAGTCCGGGAAGCTGATCGCCGCGGCACCGACGCCCGCCTCCCATAGCGGTAACAACTCCGCCCGGGCAAGCGGCGAATGAACCGAGAGGGCCGCCACCACGCAGACAAAAGAACATTGGCTCGGCCTCATGCGGCATCGCCTGCCGCACGCAGATCGCGCCGCCGCTTTCGCCAGGCGCGAAACACGCCCGGCAAATCAACCAGGGCATTCAGGTAATAGACCGCGCGGAACAAATACAGGCGCGGCCGCACGGGTCCCACGCGAAACGCGTCACCTGCGAGCAGCGAGATCACCGCGGACTGCACGCCGAAAACATTACGCGGGGCCATGAAAAGCTTCCGGATCACGGGCGAGGTCATGCGATAAATTAGCCATGAAAATGTGCTCACGCCGCGCTGCACCGTACGGTCGAACTGCCGATAGAGTACGGGGGCCTGAGCCGGATTACTTAGCACCTTATCGACGACCTCGGCACCGAGTCTGGCACTATTCATCGCCAGCAACACGCCGCTGGAAAACACCGGGTCGATGAATGCCCAAGCATCGCCCACCATGAGATAACCCTCGCCGGACATGCGCGTCGAGTAGTACGAATAGTTGCCGGTGGCGGTCGCCGGGGCGGTCAACTCGGCGGCGGCGAGACGCGCGGCGATCTCGGGCGCCAATGCGATGGTCTGCTTGAAAAACGTGGTGGGATCGGTGGTGCGCGATTTCAGATACGCCGGCCAGCACACCGCCCCAACGCTGGTGGTGCCATCCTTAAGCGGAATAAACCAGAACCAGCCGTGCGCAAACCAGGCGATGGTGATGTTGCCTTCGGCACTGCCGCTATTGCGGCGCGCGTTACGGAAATGGCCGAAAATCGCCGCGCTCGCGTGCTTTTTGTTCTTGCGTTTGATGCCCAAGCGGTCGGCGAGAAACGTATCCCGACCGGAGGCGTCGACCAGAAACCGGGTGCGCCAGGTCTGCGTGGAACCGTCCTCGAGTTTTAGTGTGACGATGGTGTCCCGGTTGTCGGCGAGGTTGCCGAACTCGACCGAGACAACCCGGGCACCTTCGAAAACGCGCGCACCCTTGGTCGCCGCGTTTTGCAGCAGCATCAGATCGAATTCCGACCGTCGAACCTGAAAGGCATGCGGCCAGCGCTTGTCGAAGGCTTCGGAAAACTCGAAGCGCGCGGTCTTGCCCAACGCCTGCGACTCGAATTCGGCCGCATCCTTGCGAATCCCAATGCGGTTCAGTTCCTCCCACACGCCCAATTCCTGCAAGATCGGCATATTGAGTGGCAGCAGCGATTCGCCGATGTGAAAACGTGGATGCCGATCCTTGTCAAATACCGCGACGTCGCGGCCTTTCTGCGCCAGCATGGCACCGATGGTCGACCCGGCAGGCCCACAGCCGATGACCAACACCTCGCAGTGCCGTTCTGCTTCCGGCGCCTTATCAAGTTCGAGTCTTGCCATGGTTTAGGCTTTCTTGATCGCAGCGATCCGGGACAGCGCAGCAGAACGCAATCCTATTTGCGGGAAGGCATCCGTGCTGCATCACGTCAGACCGCCGTCGACGCTGATAATCTGGCCCGAAATGTAGCCGGCCCGCTCGGAACAAAGGAAGCCCACCATCGCCGCCACTTCTTCCGGTCGACCGGCCCGCCCGAGTGGCACGAGCTGCTTGATACGATCCGGCGGAAAAGTCTCGGCCAGCATCGGCGAGTCAATGACACCCGGTGCCACTGCGTTGACCGTAATGCCACGCGATGCAACCTCCAGCGCGAGCGCCTTGGTGGCACCGTGCAGACCGGCTTTGGCGGCCGAGTAATTCACCTGGCCGCGATTTCCCAGCAATCCCGCAACCGAGGTAATCGTGACAATCCGTCCCCAGCGCGTGCGTATCATCGGCATCAACAGCGGTTGCGTGACGTTGTAGAAACCGTTCAGGCTCACATCGATCACCCGCCGCCAACGCGCCTCGTCCATGGCCGGCATCAACACATCATCGTGAATACCGGCGTTGTTGACCAGTACCTGCACCGCTCCCGATGCGACAATCGCGGTCAGTGCCACGCCCGTGGCGGCGTTATCGCATACGTCGAATGCCACCGCCTCGGCACTGCCGCCACGGCTATGCAATTCCACGACCAAGGCCTCGGCCTCGGCGAGATGCCGATTGGCATGGACGACGACGTGAAGGCCGCACGCCGACAGCTCACGGCAGATTGCGGTGCCGATGGTGCCGCTGCCTCCCGTCACCAACGCGCGCTTCATGCGGGTGCCTGCAAGGTTTCGATGTACATAAGGGTGAATTGTCCGCTCAACACCTGCGTTGTGCCGGCACATGCATTGAAATCGAAGATGCCGCCTGCGGGGTCGCTATGCAAAAGGGTCGCCTCAATCAAAAGATCTTCGTCCAAATCGTGTAGCCAGGGGCGCATTGCAGCAACATCCTTGAGTGACGCCAATACGCCGCTGCGCGGTTCGGCCTTGCCGTGCAACAGCGCGCCGTGAACCGCGGCGGCCTGCGCGGCATACTCAATCACTGCGAACGCGGCGAGTCCGCCGGCTTCGCGCAAGGGATTGTCGGCATCGCGATGCGAAACGGCACGGCAACGTATGCTGCGTTCGTCCCAAAAAATCACTTGCTCCAGCAGGCACATGCGCCCCGCATGCGGCAGGCGTGCGGCGATACCGGCACGATCTAGCATCGCGTCACCTCAAGATCAAGTTCCGGCGAGAGGGGCAATGAGACGAAACGTCGCCCGGGATCGGCCAGCGACTCAAGCACCGCCAGGCCGCGCGCCGAAGCATTGGCATGCCACTGCGGTGGAATCCAGTCCGGCCATTCGGATGCCTCGCGGCGCGGCGCAATGGCCACATTCCAGTCCGCCAGCGACGCGGCACCGTTACCGGGCGTCAGCACCAAGGTGATGGCAGTCGGTTCTACGACCGGCATGACCTCGCACATCGGCGCAGGCAACGGGCTGTCATAACAAACGTAGAGTACCGGCACCTCGTCGGCAACAACCTGTGCCACGGCATTGAGCAATCCTGCGGCGAAACTCCATTCGCCACGGCATACACTGCTGGCGGCACGTTTGGCCTGCATAGCGATGCTGTAATAACCACTGGGGGCGTTGTGCACCGAGTTATGGAACTGCGTCGGCGAGACTTCGCGGCTGCCGGCAAGGGTTTCGCAAAGCTGATGGGTGATCAGTCCCGCCGCCTCATAAGACGAGAATACCATCGCCATATCCTGCGGACGCAACGGCGTTTGCCGCAGCGCCTGCTCGGCCACCGCGATGGCCAAACGTACCGTTGGACAGCTGCGTCGCCGCTCCGCCGGGGCAAGGCTCATTGGCTGTGGCGCGTCCAGCACCGCCGACAGATAGGCACGCTGCTTCGCGAGCACCGCCTTCGCCGTCTGCCAATCGGGCAATCCCGGTGCAAGTACGCCGACCGCTTCGACCGACACGCGCATCATGCCGCCCTGCCGAACAATAGCGCGCAGTTGCTGCCGCCGAATCCGAAGCTGTTGCTCATGACCCGACCCACCGGCCCGTGGCGTCCCTCGAGGACGATGCCACAACGCATCTCGGGATCCACATTTTCGGTGGTGGGACTGCCCGGGACAAAACTGTGATCAATACAAAGCAAGGCGATCGCGGCTTCAGTGATGCCTGCCGCGCCGAGCGAATGGCCGGTAAATCCCTTGGTGGACGAGCAGGCGATCGCCGCACCGAAAACATCGTATACCGCGTGGCCCTCGGCGCGGTCGTTGGCAGGCGTGGCGGTACCGTGAAGATTGATGTAATCGACGTCAGCGGGCGTCAGGTCGGCGCGGTTCAGCGCTTCACACATGACGCGGCGGGCGCCCTCACCTTGTGGATGCGGCGTCGACATGTGATGGGCATCGCTGGTTTCGCCATAGCCCAGCAACTGCACGGCGGTGCTGTCCGGGCCGGCCCTTTCGACCAACGCAAAACCGGCTGCTTCGCCGATCGACAATCCGCGTCGCGCGACATCAAACGGGCGGCAGACATCGGGCGCCACCAGTTGTAATGAACTGAACCCGTACAGTGTCGTATGGCAGAGGCTGTCGACGCCCCCTACCACGGCCGCATCGATCAGACCCAGCCGAATGAAGCGTTCGGCAAGACAAAATACCTTCGCGCTCGACGAACATGCCGTGGAGATGGTCATCGCCGGACCGGTGAGACCCAGCACTCTGCGTACGAATTCAGTGGTGGCGTCAAGATTGTGGGTGGTTTCGTAGCGGAAGGCCGCCGGCAGGCGGCCACTTTGCGGCTCGCGGTGCTGATAGGCAAGTTCGGTCGAGAGGATGCCTGAGGTGCTGGTGCCGACAAACACGCCGACCCGCTGCGGGCCGAAACGCCGGCGCGCGTCGCCGGCCGCCGCCACGAAGCCATCCTGCTCAAGCGCCAGCAACGCGAGGCGATTATTGCGGCAATCGAATTCGCGGAGTGGCGCGGGAAATTCGACCCGATCGTCGACAATGGGGCCAAGGATGCGGCCGATCCAGCAGGGCAATGGTGCCCAGTCGAGATCATTGGGCACTAACCCGCTGCGCCCGTCGCGCAGCGCTGTCAAGGTCGCGGCATTGCCGATACCCGCCGCATTGCTGGTCGTGTACGAGGAAATGGCGAGTGGGGTCATATTGTGAAGGCGTTCAGGTCGGGGCATTGGGCTACCGAACCGCACCGGTCGGAACAATCCGTTTGCGACGCGCCCACAACGCTGACATCGATAAGGCCAGTATCGCACCCAGCGCCACCGTGCTGCCAATGGCGTGCAGTACCGGCGTTGATGACAACGCCAGAAAACCGAACGTGACAACGGTCGACGTGCTGCAGACCGCCAGTGCCAGACGGGTGCGGGAAAGTTCGGCCTCGTCCACGGCAACGCGTTCAAAGAACAGGGCGTAGTTCAGCCCGATGCCCAGCACCAGCAGCAATGCGACCAAATGAAATACGCTGAGTTGCTCGCCCGATGCGACCAGCACCGTCACCGTCAGGACCAGCGCCGCGCCGGCGGGAAGTGCCACGTGCAACGCCCGTCTGATGGAACGCAGCCCGGCAACGAGCAGAAGCAGAATCAGAACCGCACCCCAGCCTGCCTGTGACAGGGCTTCGCGGCGGAATCCGTCAACCATGTCGGCCGATACCCGCCTCAGGTCGACAAGTTGGCTGGTGCCCGGTGGAGCCGCCGCCAGTTCTTGCGCCAGTTTTTCCGGGTCGGTTACGCCACCAAGCGGCGTCAGCACCAGCCACTGCCCGTCAAGCTCTACAACCAGCGCATTCAACCGCGCGCCAAGCGGCGTACCGGTATAGGAACTCAAGGATACCGGTGGCATGGCAAGTTCGGCTTCGCGGCGCGCGGCACCCGCTTCTTCGACAAACGGCTTGAACGCATCCGGCCGAAATGCAAGCCCCTTCAATGCCCGCGCGAGATTGAGTTCTAGCGTCGCTGGCTCGGGCAGCACGCGCAAGCGTTCGATTTGCGTCTCCGGCGCGGGCAGGTACCAGACCGGCGAATCAAAGCTGCGGATACGTTCTTCCCGCTTCCAGCGTTGCAACACGGGCAGGACACTGTCGGCCGCCCGCAACGCGCCCTCAACACTGGTGCCCCGGCTCGCCACAAATACGCTGACTTCTGGCGCACCCATTTCCCGGCGCAGTTCCGCGTCCTGTAGACGCATTTGAAGGGGCACCGGACTGATTCCGGCGAGGTCGCGCTGCCACCATGCCGGATGCTGGTATGCCAACCACCCAGCGGCAGCGGCCACGGCGAGTGCCGCAATGACCGCAGGCCAACGCGAACGCGCAAGAAAGTCGAATGCGGGCACATTTGGCCGGCGAAATGCCAGCACCCGGTTGCCGAGTAACCCGGGGATCAGGTATTGCGTCACAAGCCCTGCGACCAGGACACCCGCCATCGTGAGCACCCCGAGTTGTGCAAGGCCCTTGAAACTCGACAGCGTCAGCGCCAGCGCACTGACGACCGTCGACAGAACCGCCAGTGCCAGCGTTATGCGCAGGCGCCGCGCGGCATCACGGGCAGCCTCTCCCGCAGCGGTATTGAGCAGAAGGTAACTCGGATAATCCACGGCTTCGCCAATTAGCGTGGCGGCAAATCCGAGGGTGATCGCGTGCACCGAGCCAAATAGAGCATTGACCAGCAGCACGCCAACCAGGAGGCCAAAGGCGACCGGAATCGCGACCAGCAGCACCGCCAGCGGGGACCGATAAACGTAGACCAGCATCGCAAGGATGACCAGCGCGGAGAGCAGGCTCAGCCGCTCTGCGTCATGTCGAATCTGGCGGCGCGATTCCGCAGCGAACACGCCTGGCCCGGTAAGGATTGCGTTAATTTGCGGACTGTCCGCCGACAGCGCCTGGCGCACGGCGGCCATGGCCACGTCCTGTCGCTCGCTGTCGAAACCAGGTGCGCGTGTCTGTGCAATCAGAAACGCGCGCTTGCCGTCGGCACTGAACCACACACCGTGCCGCATCGCCGGCATTGCCCCTGAATCAAACTGCCGCACAATTGCGAGAAATTCGCCCGTCGGATCGCGCACCATGATCGACCTCGAAATGGCACCGAAGGGCGACGCCATTTGCGCCAGTTGCTCCTCAAGCGCCGTGCGCAGACCCGGTACCGAGAATTTTTCGGCGTTCATGGCGGGACTTAGGGCATATCGATGGCGCATCAACACCTGGCCCTGCGCCACAAACTGGTCAAGGCTTCCGTTAGCGGCATAGTCGAACTCCGGCGCATGGCCAAGACGCTCCGCCAGCTGGCGACTGGCCCGTGCCAGCGTCTTTTCGTCGGCACCCTGCAGGGCGACCAGCATCAGCCGCGAGACGAGTCCATCGCGAAGCTGCGCGATTAGCAGGCGCTCTTCGGGCGTCGTCGACGGCGGCAGGAAGGCCGTGAAATCGCTCTCGACACGAATGGTTTTAGCGGCATATAGCGCAAGCAAGGCAAAACACAGCAGCGTCAACAGATATCGCGTCACCGTGTTGGACGATGTTTCCGAAAATGTTTCCTTTTCGGCCATGATTCTGCCGCTACCGAACCTGCAATACCGAACGGTCGCCGCTGGTTTCGCGCACCTCGATCTGCTCAATGCGGCCGGCATGGCCCGATACCACGATGCGCGAAACGTAACGGCCGGTTTCCTCGTCGAGGGGGGTCAGCTCGAGGATCCACGCCGTTTCGTTCCCGCGCAGCGACAACTGGTAATGATTGCGCAGCAACGCCTGATCGCCGCCGAGTACGCCGCGCAGGCTCGCCGCAAAGGCGGATAGCAGCGGCTGGCCCGACAACGGGATCCGCTTTTCGGCACCGTTGCGTAGCAGCAGGAGTTCGTCACCCGCAAAACGATAGCGTTCCTTGCGCGGCAATTCAATGCTCTTTTCAACGATATCCGGGCGACGGTACGCAAGTCTCCCCGAGCTGACCACCGGTTCCGACAGCAGGCTTGAGTACTTCTTCTCGGTAAACGCGACTTCTGTCGCAGGCTGGGCGGCAAGCAGTTGCATCAGGCGCGTCACGTCGAAGCTGTCGGCGTACGCAATGCGCGCGGCCACCATGGACAGCAACAACACCAGAAAGGGCATAGCGAAGCGCACCCGACCGATTGTCTTCACCTAGGCATTCCAGTAAGGATAGAAATTGAACCAGTTGTAAGGAAAGCGGCGCGCGTGACGTTCCAGACTGGCGACGTACGCGGCAAGACAATCACCCAACAATACCGGTTTCGCGGGCGTCAAATCCGGTGTCGCCAAATCATTACCGGCGCGCGCGTCATTAACCCGCATGGCCAGCGCCTCGAAGACAATCTCGTAACATCGGCCGCCGCGAAAAAGGCCGAACACCGTGACCACGGGCGCGCCGGTGATTCGGGCGAGGCGCAGCGGGCTCAATGAAAAGCGTGCGGGCGAACCCAAAAACGGCAGGCTTTGCGTCGCCTCGTTGGCGTAGACACGGTCGGCAAGGATGCCCACCACCTCGCCTCGCTCAAGACATTCCCTGACCTGTAGCATCGATTCCGGCTGCCCCAGCGGTATGACCTTGTAAGGCAATGAGCCCTTTTCGCCCAGAATAAGACCGCCGAGGCGGGCGCTGTCATCGATATGCATCACTATGTTGATCGCGAGATTTTTTCCGCTGCCGACAACAGCCAGCATTTCGAAACTGCCCAGGTGCGAGCCGAGCAGCAGGCAGCCCCGCCCTGCCGAAAGCGCATTCCAGAAGACCGCTTCGTCGGAGACGTCTATGGTCAATTCTCGCTGCCTGCCATTCACCAGATAGACACGATCGAGCAATGTGGTGGAGAACACGAACAGGTGATTGAACGTATCGCGCCAGGTGGCGGCGCGCCCCAGCGCGCGACCGAGAAACTCCTGCGAGGCGCGGCGCGATTGCGGGGCGGTCACAAAGAAGTAGGCACAGATCGGCACCAGCAATAACCGGCACAGTCCGCGCCCGACATGGATCGCGAGCCAGATGATCAGGCGAATCGCGCTGCGGCTGCCCCGTTCGCGGCGCTGGCGCCATTCACCGTTCATGCGTGACTCAGGTTCGTGTCCGCACAGGTCACTGCGGCGCAGGCCCATTGCCCGGCAGCGATCAATTTGCCGGGCATGGCGTTCCCCGCGTTATGCCTGATCTCGACAAACACCCGCTCGTTACGCAATTCCGCGCTTATCGTAAATGGCTGCCCAGGCCGCAGTGGGACATAAAAGCGCATCGCCAACAGCGTTCCCGGAACGACCTGCGGGAAGCGCCGACGGATTGCATCGACCATGCGCGAGAGGATCACGACGCCCGGTACGATGGGATTGTCCGGGAAGTGTCCGGATATCGCGGGGTGATCGCTTGGCACGACTGCCGACAAATCGGTCGAGTGGTCTGCGGGGGCAGCCAAAATGTTCGCCGTGCGCAGTTGCGAAAACAATTCCATCAATACGGCTTGCGGGAGTTTCCCATTCGCATTTCGCGGCAAGTGTGGCACCCGAAAGATCGGACGCGGTACGAACACCGGATCAATGCGAGCGCGCAACGCCGCCTGTACCTGCTCGGGCGAAAGCTGCGTAGACACATAGAACGCCGCCAGGCGTCGCGCAGGGTGGGTATCGTCATGCAACGCCGCGTCGCCTGCCGCGTCAGGTACAAAGTAGACGGCGTCGTCGACGCCCGGGATTTCGGTGATGCGTTGATTCAGCGCAGACAACGAGGCACGTTTGCCGCCGATTTTCAGCATGTCCGCAGAACGCCCCAGCCACAAGAATTGACCGTCCGCATTGATGCGCAGTTCATCGGCCAACAATACGGGGACATCAATGTGCGATCCCGACACAAGGATTGGTTGTGCCTCAACGTCGGTTTGCGGCGCGAGCTTCACATCGGGCAGCGGTGTCCACCACTCTTCGATCGCGGTGCGACGGGTCGCCAGCGCACCGGTTTCGGTAGATCCGTAGACTTCCACGACCGGCACCCGCCACTTGGCTTCGGCCGCCGCGGCGAGCGCGGGTGGCAGGCTCATCGTCGACGCGACGACCCCGACGAGTCCACGCAAGGCCGTCGCCGCCTGCAGCGGTGGGCGCAAGTGCACGGGCGTCGCCATCCACCAGCAAGGCCGTGCGCATTGCCCAAGCGCGGTTTCGATATCCGCCGGTAACAACGGTTTGTCGGCATGGACAGGAATCCCCGCCTGCCAGGGCAACATCACGGTCGATTCAAGTCCGAACATATGCTGAGGCGGAACGCTGCCCACCACGGCGTACGGCATCGGTCGCGTCAAGCCCAGTGCCGCGCTGAGTAGGGCGGCACCCCTCGCCAACTGGCCCCAGCTTTTGGAATGAGCAGTGGGTTTCCCCGTACTACCCGATGTGAATAGAAGCGCTGCATTGAATTCTGCCGGTATGCACGGAATCGAAATGGCCGACAGACTTCGCGGATGTGAAGAACCGTCCATTTTCAAGTATGGCTTAAGATCAAATGCGTCCCGCGCGCCGATAGGGCGATCGCTGATAATTGCGGCGCCGGGATATTGATGCATGAGTTGTTCCCAGTCACCGCGTCCCTGGCCCGACGGCAAGAGCGAGGTTTTGCCGCGAATCAACGACGCGGCAAAACCGAGCATGAAACCCACGCGGCTCTCGGCCAGATTGATGATGAATGGCGCGTCGGGAAGCAGGCCGGCGAGCTCTTGCGCCCGCGCGAAAAAAGCGTGGGCGCTGATCGCGCCATCGGGGCCCAGAAGCACCGCATCGCTTCCGGCGCGATAACCTGCGAGCGGCAGCATCATCGACGCCGACCGGATTCGGCATCACCCTGACCGGGCAACAACGCGGCTTCCTTGCTCACGGAAACGATGTTGGGGATCAGCACCAGCAGCGAACCGTGTTGCCGGTCGCGGAAACGATGGTGACGGTAAACGTACTCGCCCAGAAACAGCGCGCCTGGCAGCACGTAGCCGAGGCCATGTACCCAGCGCGCCCAGGCATCGAGCGGAAGCAGGGGCGCCAGCGACAGGGCCGTCGCGAACAGCAGCATGAAGCAGTATGCCCACGCCCAAGTAAACCGGCGCGTGTACCGCACCATGTCCGGCGTCAGATCCGGATGTTCTTTGCGCGCCACACGCGTAATCAACGGCTCAGACCCCGGACGCAATGTGCGGTAAAAAAACCACGCCATAAACGCAAAGGCGGCCAGCGGTGGCGCATAAATGATGAACTGCAGGGAATCGGAAAAATAGAAGCACACGCCGAGGAGTGTCGCACTGGCAACGCTGCCAGCGAAGAGCCTACCTGACGCAGCAAGCAACGCACCCACCATCAGCCCGACGACCGCGGTGGCGACAATGCGCAATCCGCTGGCCGAGGCGGCCAGATAGCCCACGGCGAGCACCATCCAAAGTACCAGTAACCCGGGATGCTTTGAGCGCTGGCGGGAATTGGGGAGGGATTCTACGTCTGGCATTGAATTGTCCGTACCGGAAACAGGATTGCCACCCGTCGGGATTCAGATGAACGATCAGGCCGTGCGACCCGATTGAATGTGCTTCCAGAGACTGCGCAACGATGCAAATATTTTCGCGTTGTCGGGATCATCGGAACGCAGTTTCACACCGTACTTTTGTTCCACCGCCATCGACAATTCCAGCATATCGAGCGAATCCAGCCCCAATCCCTCGCCGAATAAACGTGCGTCGGGATCGATCTCAGCGGGCGTAACCCCTTCGAGATTCAAGCATTCGACGATCAAGTGCGCGAGTTCCTGCTCGCCATTTTGCCCACCACTCATAAACAACTTTCAAATTGAAAATACCGTATTTCACCTGCGAACGCGACAATGCGTGGGATGGAATCCACTTTCTTGCGGCATGATTGCCGGGCGATTGATTGCAACCACCCGACATCGACCGCCATCAACTACAAGCTCGCCAGTGCGGCGTTGATGCCCTTTTCAAGATTCTGCACCCAGCCGTTGTAATTCTTGTGAATCTGACCATCCTTCTCGGCCAGATTGACGCCACTCTTGAAGATGATGCTGTACTTGCTGGTGGTATAGGGTATCTCCACGACTGCCGTGTGATCGCGCAGGCGCAACGTCCCTTCAAGCAGGCCCGGCTTGACATCGACGATCTTCCATCCCAACGCGCTGCCGGCTGTGACGATCGCCTGTCGAACCTGACTCGATTGCAACGATTTGCCGGTTGATATCGGCGCATCGTTAATGTTGAGAATGGGTTTCGAGGCGCATGCGCCCAGCGCGATCACAAACGAAATTCCGAGTACCCATATTCCCGATTTGATGATCGACATTTTTTTTCCCCATTTGTGATTATTCGTCGCCAACCCACTGCGGCACCAACGAACCGCCGTCGCAAGAAAGCATCGGGGCCGTTAATTATTACCACTGGAAATCAGCGGGTTATGTTATCACGCTGCCTATGCCCGCAGTGGAATTGCCATACCCTTTCCGCACGCAAATGCGGGGGCTCCCATGTCCCGGTGTTGGCCACTTTCGGAAGCAAAAAAAGCCGGGCAGTGCCCGGCTTTTTGATGACCCAGTGGGCGCACCTATTTTTTCGGCGCGTCCGGTGTTTTCGCAGGCGGAGCCGATTCGGTCGGCTTGCCATCCGAAGGTTTCGCCGACGCGGGCGCGACGGTTGGCGTTGCCGGGGTTGTGCCAGCGGGTACTACGGCCGCCGGTGCAGGCGCAGAGATTGCGGCTGGTACCACCGGTGCCGGTACTGGCTTCGCCGCCTTTTGCTCGATCTTCATCGGCTCAACTGCTTTCGGCGCATGATCCACACCGCCGGCGATCAACGGCACAATCAGCAACGCCACAATATTGATGATCTTGATCAGCGGATTGATCGCGGGGCCGGCCGTGTCTTTGTACGGGTCACCGACGGTATCGCCGGTCACGGCCGCTTTGTGCGCGTCCGATCCCTTGCCGCCGAAATGGCCGTCTTCGATGTATTTCTTGGCGTTGTCCCACGCGCCGCCGCCGGTACACATCGAAATCGCCACGAAGAGGCCGGTGACGATGGTACCCATCAGCATGCCGCCTAGCGCCTGAATGCCCGCTTCACGACCCATCAACAGGCCGACCACCACCACCACCGCAATCGGTGCCAGCACCGGCAATAGCGAGGGAATGATCATTTCCTTGATTGCACCCTTGGTCAGCATATCGACCGCGCGCGAATAATCGGGTTTGGCGGTGCCTTCCATGATGCCCTTGATTTCGCGGAACTGGCGGCGCACTTCTTCCACCACGTGGCCTGCGCAACGGCCAACCGCTTCCATCGCCATCGCCGCAAACAGGTAAGGAATCAATCCACCGATAAACAAACCGATGATGACGGCCGGGTTGGAAAGATCGAACGTGAGATGACGACCGTACTCGGCCAGCTTGTGCGTGTAATCGGCGAACAGCACCAACGCGGCGAGACCGGCCGAGCCGATCGCATAGCCTTTGGTGACGGCCTTGGTGGTGTTGCCGACCGCATCGAGCGGATCGGTCACATCGCGCACCGACTTCGGCAGATTCGACATTTCCGCAATACCGCCGGCGTTGTCGGTGATCGGGCCGTAAGCGTCGAGTGCAACAACGATGCCGGCCATCGACAACATCGACGTTGCGGCAATCGCAATCCCGTACAACCCGGCCAGCGCGTACGCCGCGTAGATGGCCAAGCAGACTGACAGGACCGGCCACGCGGTGGAACGCATCGATACGCCCAGGCCCGCGATCATGTTGGTCGCGTGGCCTTTGGTGGACGCTTCCGCGACATGTTGTACCGGCTTGAATTCGGTGCCGGTGTAGTACTCGGTGATGTATACCATCAATGCAGTCAACACCAAGCCCACCACGCAGCAGAGCCACAGATTCATGACGGTGAGTTTTGGGTCTTGCAAATGAATGTCGCCCATCATCCATGCGGTGAGCGGATAGAACGCCACCAATGCCAGACCGCCCGATATTGCCAAGCCGCGATAGAGCGCATTCATGATCTTGCCGCCTTCGCGTGCTTTGACGAATGCGCAACCGACGATCGACGCGATGATCGCAAACGCACCCAACACCAGCGGATACACCACCACGTTGGCCACCGTTGCTGTACCCGGCAACAGCAACGCGCCCAACACCATGGTGGCGATGATCGTCACCGCGTAGGTCTCGAACAAATCGGCCGCCATGCCGGCGCAATCGCCGACGTTGTCACCGACGTTATCCGCAATCACGGCCGGATTGCGTGGATCATCTTCCGGAATACCGGCTTCGACTTTGCCGACCAAGTCCGCGCCGACGTCGGCACCTTTGGTGAAAATTCCACCGCCCAGACGCGCGAAAATGGAAATCAGCGAGGAGCCGAACGCGAGACCGATCAGCGGCTTGATGATGTCGCTCATTTTGGCGTTCGCTGCTGCGGTGCCTTGCAGGTAATGGAAGAACACCACCACACTTAAGAGTCCCAGACCCACCACCAGCAGGCCGGTGATGGCGCCGCCTTTGAAGGCAACGTTCAGCGCCGGGTTGATACCATTGCGCGCCGCCTCTGCCGTACGCACGTTGGCGCGCACCGACACGTTCATGCCGATATAGCCTGCCGCACCGGACGCGATTGCGCCAATCGCGAAGCCCATCGCGGTGTCGCCACCCAAACCGGGGATCAGCCAGATCGCGATGAACAACACCGCGCCGACGATACCGATGGTCGTGTATTGACGATTGAGATACGCTTTCGCGCCCGCCTGAATGGCCGCCGCGATTTCGCGCATGCGGTCATTGCCATCGGGTTGCGCAAGTATCCATTTGGTTTGTATCGCGCCGTACGCAAGCGCCAACAACGCGCACGCCAAGGCGAAGAGAAGTCCTGCTGAAACAGTCGCCATTTACCCACTCCCTGAGAGATTGAACCTGTGCTGCTATTTTTTGAATGTCAATGCTGTGAAAAAACGCACAATTTTAACAGAGGAGCCAATGGGGATCGAGCCTAATGCGAACCTTGGCGGCAGTGAACGCACAATTGCACCGCCAGCGGGCCTCAAGCCTTGCGAATCAAACCCAAGCACTGGTGCGGCGTTACAGCCTTTTACCTCCAAAACGCGCGCCAGTGCTAGACTTTGCAGCCTACAACGCGAATGGGGCGAGTTTCTTCTTCACTGCGACGTTCTTCAGCGTTACATAGCGCGGCAAGCCATTCTCATACGGCGGATAGGCTTCACCCGAGATCAATGGCTGCAAGTAATTGCGGCATTTCTGCGTGATATGAAAGCCATCCGGCGTAATAAAATCGCGCGGCATTTTTTTCTCGCGATTGGCGACTTCCGTGAGCGGTGCGGGGATGATTTCCCATTTATACGGTTTGCTGCTGAGTCGCTTCACGGCCGGCATCACGCCATTCATGCCTTTGACGGCGTATTCGACGGCGGCCTTGCCCAAGGCATAGCACTGCTCGACATCCGTCTTGGACGCCACATGACGCGCAGCGCGTTGCAAATAATCGGCCACTGCCCAGTGATATTTGAGTTTCAATTCCTGTTTGACGAGATTCGCAATCACCGGCGCGACACCGCCTAATTGCGCATGGCCGAACGCATCGACCAAACCTGACTCCGCGACAAATTTTCCGTCGGCATTGTGCAGACCTTCGGATACGCCGACCGCGCAGTAGCCGTATTTCTTGACGGTGGCGTCAACCTTTGCAAGAAACGCCTTGGGGTCGAACACGATTTCGGGGAACAGCAAAATTTGTGGCGCATCGCCCTGCTTTTCCGCCGCCAACCCGCACGCCGCCGTGATCCAACCAGCGTGGCGGCCCATCACTTCGAGCACGAATACTTTGGTCGATGTTTTGGCCATCGAGGCGACATCGAGCCCCGCCTCACGCATCGACACCGCCACGTATTTCGCGACCGAGCCAAAGCCGGGTGAACAATCGGTGATCGGCAAATCGTTGTCCACGGTTTTCGGTACATGTACGGCGATCAGCGGATAGCCCATCGACTCGGACAACTGGGAAATTTTCAAACAGGTGTCGGCCGAATCGCCGCCGCCGTTGTAGAAAAAATAGCCGATGTCATGCGCTTTGAAGACCTCGATCAGGCGTTCATATTCACGCCGATTTTGTTCGAGCGATTTCAATTTGTAGCGGCACGAACCGAATGCACCCGCCGGCGTGTGCCCGAGCGCCTTGATATTGGCGATCGGCTCTTTCGAGGTGTCGATCAAGTCTTCGGTGAGCGCGCCAATAATGCCATTGCGGCCCGCATAGACTTTGCCGATTTTCTTCGGGTACTTGCGTGCCGTCTCGATCACCGCCTGCGCGGAGACATTGATAACGGCGGTGACGCCACCGGATTGGGCGTAGAAGGCGTTGCGAGGTTTGGATGAGTTCATTTTGTAGATCCCACCCCCGCGAAGGCGGGGGCCACATTTGACAATATTGGGTCCCCGCTTCGACCGAAGGAAGTCCCTTGGGGGACGCGGGGACAGGTGAGCAACCTATGCGCCGAGTGCGGCAAAAATCTTGTCGCGGATTTCCTCGACTTTGCCGACACCGGGAATTCTCACATAGCGCGGCGCGCTGCGTTCGCCGGACGCCGCCCATTGGCCGTAATACGCGATCAAGGGTTCGGTCTGCTCGTGATACACGTCGAGGCGTTTTTTGACCGTCTCTTCTTTGTCGTCGATGCGCTGCACCAGTTCTTCGCCGGTTACATCATCCTTGCCCGCGACCTTGGGCGGATTGAACTTGACGTGATACGTGCGGCCCGACGGCAGATGCGCACGGCGCCCGGACATGCGCTCGATGATTTCCGCATCATCCACCGCGATCTCGACCACATAATCCAGCTTGATGCCCGCATGTTTCATCGCATCGGCCTGCGGGATGGTGCGTGGAAAACCGTCGAATAAAAATCCCTTCGCGCAATCCGCCTCGGTGATGCGTTCCTTGACCATGCCGATGATGATGTCGTCCGACACCAGTGCGCCGGAATCCATGATTTTTTTCGCCGCGACGCCGAGTGCAGTGCCGTTTTTCACATGCGCGCGCAGCATGTCGCCGGTGGAGATTTGCGGAATGCCGAATTTTTCCTTGATGAAGGTCGCTTGCGTGCCTTTTCCGGCACCCGGCCCGCCCAGCAGAATCAATCGCATTGTCGGCTCCCCCGAATTATTTTTGGCATGGCGTCATTTTACCGTCAATCGGCGCGTGCACTTTCACGGCAACATCACCTCAATGCGAACAGCGCACGCACTTTTTCAAGGTCTTCCGGCGTATCCACGCCCGGCGGCAATGCGCCCTGCCAAACCGTCACAGCGATCGGATAACCGTGATACAGCGCGCGCAATTGTTCGAGCGATTCGAATTGTTCGGTCGGCGCGGGCGGCAAACTCGCAAAGCGTCTCAAGAATTTCGCGCGATACGCATAGATGCCAATGTGCCTCAACGCCGGGAAATTGCCGGGTAGTTCATCTTTGTTTTGTGAAAACGCATCGCGCGCATACGGTATCGGCGCGCGGCTGAAATAATGCGCAAAACCCTTGGCATCGCACACCACTTTCACCGCGTTCGGATTAAAGAATTCCTGTGCGTTCGCGATCGGATGCGCGGCGGTCGCGATCGTCGCGGCTGAATTTTCCGCGAGCATTGTCGCCACGGCGCGAATCAGTTCCGGGTCGATCAACGGCTCGTCACCTTGTACATTGACGATCATCGCCTCATCATCGAGCCTCAATAGCTCCACCACTTCGGCGAGCCGATCCGTTCCCTGCGTATGATCGGCGCGCGTCATCAATGCATGGCAGCCGTATTGTTCCGCGATGCGTTTTACTTCCGCATGATCGGTCGCAATCACCACCTGCTGCGCGCCGCTTTTTGCTGCCTGCTCGGCGACCCGCACCACCATTGGCTTGCCCGCGATGTCGGCGAGCGGTTTGCCGGGCAAGCGAGTGGATGCGAAGCGGGCGGGAATAACCGCGATGAAGCCGACCGACATCAATCAACCACGCACTTCGTCGGCCCGCAACTCACGCGCTTCGTCGGCCAGCATCACGGGAATGCCATCGCGGATCGGGTACGCGAGACGCGCGGAGAATGAGATTAATTCGGTCTTGTCGGCCGACATCGTCAATGGCCCCTTGGTGACCGGGCAGACGAGGATTTCGAGCAGTTTGGGATCGAGCGACATGGCTACTTTCTCAATTCGGAGAGACGCTTCACAACAAAATGTTCAAACGCATCGGGCAGCACCGCATCGACACGCATGAACCACATTCGGTCATCGGCGAACGCTTTGCATTTTACCGCGTCCTTTTCGGTCATCAGGATTACGTCGGCGTTGCGCGTCGAAAGATCGCCCGCAATAAATGGATGGTGGTCCGCAAACGATTCGCTTGCAGCAAGCGTGAAGCCCAAGCGCGAAAGGTGCGCGAAAAATCGCGGCGGATTGCCAGTGCCGGCGACCGCGAATATATTTTTCGCGGCGAATGCCTCAATGCCTTCTTCGATGGTCATTGATTTGCCGTCATGCACCCGGATCAATGTCTCGTTGCCGAGTGACATTGAAAAAATCGGCACACGCTGATCCGCGAGATCAAGTCCCAAATCCAGCTTGTCTCCCGCCCCGTTGACCACAATCGCATCGACTTGTCTCAGCCGCGCCATCGACTCCCTCAACGGGCCGGCAGGCAACAACGCGCCATTGCCGAATCCGCGCCCTCCATCGATGACGCAAATTTCGATATCGCGTTCGAGCGCGTAGTGCTGCAAGCCATCGTCGCTGATGATTACATCCACCTCGGGATGTTCGCGCAACAACGTGCGTGCGGCCGCGACACGATTCGTCGACACCACCACCGGCACACCCGAACGCGCCGCCAGCAATGCAGCCTCGTCGCCGACCATCGAGACGTCCAACGCGGACAACGACGCTGGCACGACCCGAATCAGAAATTGCTCCGTGGATTGCGTGTCGGCACCGGTGCGCACCTGTCGTGCGTAGCCGCGCGACACAATTCCGCAACGCCAACCCGCGCGAGTGAGCGATTCGACGAGTGCCAGCACCAAAGGTGTTTTGCCGGTACCGCCGACGGTGATATTGCCGACCACAATGACGGGAACGCCGACTCGCACGCTCGCGAGCAGCCCCACCCGATACAGCGCCCGACGCGTTGCCGCCAAGAGGGCGAATATCCAGGACAACGGCCGCAACACCACTTGCCAGGGGCGGTTGGATTGCCACTGGCGTATAAACCACGCTTCCATGGGAGGGACGTCGGCAATCCTGCGAGAATTACTTGCCGGATTTGCCCTGCGTCGTGAATGAAATTTTGGTGAAGCCTACCAGGCGCGCCGACTCCATCACGTTGACCACCGCTTGATGGGTGGCCCCGGCATCGGCACCGATGGCGATTACGGGATCCTTCATGTTACCGGCGGATGCGGCGTCCTTTAGTGCATTCGCAAACGCGTCCACGCCGGCGAAGGCGACCGCCACATTGTTTACAGCATATTTGCCGTTGGCATCGACCGCGATGTTGATCACCTGGGGCCGGTCGGGCGCCTTCTCGGCAGAGGCTTCCGGCAAGTTGATCTGCAATTCCGCGTATTTGGAGTATGTCGTCGTGACCATCAGAAAAATCAGGATGACCAGCAACAAATCAATCAGCGGAATGAAATTGATTTCCGGCTCTTCCCGGGCGCGACCGCGTTTGAAGTTCACGCTTTAGCGCTCGCCGTGCAGAGTTTCGACCAAGCGAATGCCCTGCTGCTCCATGTCCACCACCATCACATCGACTTTGCCGCGGAAATGCCGGTAGAAGATCAGCGCCGGGATCGCGACCGCGATGCCGCCCGCCGTGTTGTAGAGCGCAACCGAAATGCCGTGTGCGAGTTGCCCAGGATTTTGCGATTGAGCGCCGGAAGCACCGAAGATGTCGATCATGCCGATCACGGTGCCGAACAAGCCGAGCAAAGGGGCGACCGTTGCAATCGTACCTAGGCCGTTGAGAAAACGCTCCATATCGACCAGTACGGCGCGGCCCGCCTCTTCCATCGATTCCTTCATGATTTCGCGCGAGCTCTTCACATTGGCGAGCCCCGATGCGAACACGCGACCGAGGAACGAATTTTCATTCAACTTGGCGATCAGATCGGGATTCGCGCCCTGCGCGCGGTATGCCTGAACCGTATCCTGGAACAAGGTCGGTGGCAGTACCGCGGTACGGCGCAAGGTCCAGAATCGCTCGCCAATGATCGCCAGGCAAATCACCGAGCAAAGGATAATGAACCAGATGGGCCAACCGGCCGCTTGAATAAGTGTGTACAAAATGCGGACTCCATGAGTGTGAGGATATCGTCCCGGTCGCGGCACCCGCAAAGCGCCATCAACCGTGCTCGCACTTTAGCGTAACCCACGCATCCTTCACAAGTATCGATTTCTGCAACCGTTCATCCGCACAGAATTGCGCGCATTGCAAATTGATCGTCGCGTACGGGTCGTTTGCGGAATGGCGGATTTTGATTGCCGCTATCGCTTTCCTCCCGGCACAAGTGATGTCGACGAATCGACAACGGCTTCCCAAATTTCATCCACAGTGCCTGTGGATAAGTCTGTGCATTCCATTGGGGCAGCGACCGTAAGTCATGAAACTGTAACGCTTTTTTCTCGTTCGCCTAAAAAACACTCTTGTCGAAAAATTTATATTATTCATTGACTTAACGATCCGTTACCTCTAGGAAATTAAAACTAAAGGACTCTTGCTTGTGGCTGGCGCAGGATTTATAAGTGATCGCTCACTGAAGCGATAGCGCGCGGCGGGGTGATACCATCTTGCATGCCTGCCGATTTGTTTGCCGACGCCGACCATTCCGCCCCGCGTGAAAAAGCGTCGCTTGACGACGCTGCCCCGCCCACTTCTCTTCGCGGCGAGGTGATCGCTGTTTCCGAGTTGAATCGGCGAGTGCGAAATACCCTTGAAGCAAAATTCGAGCTGCTTTGGGTGGCGGGCGAATTATCCAATGTCATGCGTGCCGCGAGTGGCCATTGGTACTTTTCCTTGAAAGACGCCGCCGCGCAGGTGCGCTGCGTCATGTTCCGGAATCGCGCAGCGGCAATCGGATTCAATCCTGAAAACGGCATGCAGGTCGAAGTCCGCGCGCTGCCGTCATTGTATGAACCACGCGGCGAATTTCAGTTGGGCGTGGAGGCGATGCGGCGCGCCGGCCTGGGTGCGTTGTTCGAGGCCTTTGAGCGGCTGAAAGCGCGCTTATTGGCCGAAGGTTTATTTAGCGAAGATCGAAAACGCGCTTTGCCGGCGTTTCCAAAGGTCATTGGCATCGTCACCTCGTTGAAGGCCGCCGCGTTGCGCGATGTATTGACGACGCTGAAGCGGCGCGCACCGATGATCAAAATCGTCATCTACCCAACATCGGTGCAAGGCGCGCCGGCGGCCGGAGAAATCGCAGTCGCAATCGATGCCGCCCGCGCGCGCGTAAAAATCGATGCCCTCGACGCGCTGATCGTCTGCCGGGGCGGCGGCAGCATCGAAGACCTGTGGCCGTTCAATGAAGAAGTTGTTGCACGCGCGATCGTGCGCTTTCAGACCGAGGCCGGGATCGCGCTGGTCTCCGGTGTCGGCCACGAAACCGATTTCACGATTTGCGATTTCGTGGCGGATCGCCGCGCGCCGACACCGACCGCCGCCGCCGAATTGCTCTCGCCCGACGCGGTCGAACTCCGAACTCAGGCAATGGCAACTCGGCAAATGCTTTCGCGCGCGATGCGACGCACGTTGGACGGGGCCGGCCAGCGCCTCGACCGCGCATCGCGAAATCTGGTGTCGCCGTCGGAGCGTTTGCGGCGCGAACAGGATCGACTTGCGCAATTTTCGGCACGCGCCCGCAACGCGATCGTGAACCGTCTCGAATCGAGCCGCTCGCGCGTAACCCTGCTGCGGCAACGATTTTCCGCCGGGGTGCCAGATATCGAGGCGATGCGCGCGAACCTCGGCACGCGCGCGCAATTTCTGGGCATCGCGCTTGATCGCCAACTGCACGCGGCGCGCACCCAATTTAGTGCTGCGCAACAGGCACTGCAATTGCTGGATCCCGCGCGCGTGTTGGAGCGCGGCTACAGCATTGTCACCTTTCGCGGTGGCGTCCTGCGGGATGCCCACGAGGTGAAAATCGGCGAGCGGGTCAATGTGCGTCTTGCGCGCGGCACGCTGGACGCCGCCGTGATTGAATCGCAAATCGAGTTGAAAAAATGAATGCGGCGCTTGCCAGCCGCAGCGGCGAAGCGTAAATTCGATTGTCCGACAGCCCGAAACCACAATCATTTCCGGAGGACATCATGGCCAAGAAAGAAAAAGGCAGTTCAGTTTACAAAGTGATCGAATTGGTGGGTACCAGCAGCGTTTCCTGGGCCGACGCGGCGCGCAACGCGGTCGCGAGCGCCTCCAAAACATTGCGCGATATCCGCGTCGCGGAAGTCTCGAAATTGGACGTGAAAGTCGGTAAGAACGGCGACATGCAGTTCCGCGCCAAGATGAAACTTTCATTCAAGTATCACGGCGAGTAATCTGGAAAAATCGCGCGGGTCGCATGGCCCGCGCGCGTATTACCGCGCCAGGAATTCCGCGCAACGATCAATGATTCGTTCCTGCCAATCACTTGGCAGGCAGTCGAATTTATCAACGTCCGCCATCGATCGCAACCAAGTCATCTGCCGCTTGGCGAGTTGCCGGGTGGCGATGACGCCGGTTTCGCGCAATGATTTTTCATCGATTGCGCCGTCGAGAAATTGCCAAGCCTGCCGGTAGCCGACCGCGCGCATCGACGGCATGTCCGGCGTCAGCGCGTAACGTGCGCGAAGCCCCCGCAACTCTTCGACAAACCCGAGCGCCAACATCGCGTCGAAACGCGCCGCGATGCGTTCATGCAACACCTTTCGATCCGAGGGCGCGAGGCCAATTTTCAGTGCGCGAAACGGAAAATCAACGGGCTTGCCGACGCGTTGCTGCAATGACGACATCGGCATGCCGGTGATCTGAAATACCTCCAGTGCACGTTGAATGCGTTGCGCGTCGGCAGGCGGCAGGCGTTGCGCGGATTCGGGATCGACGCGCGCGAGTTCCCGATGCATTTCCGCCCAACCCACATTTGCAGCACGCTCGGCGAGCGCGGCGCGCACCACCGGATCGGCCTCCGGCAAATCGCTCAAACCCTTCAGAAGCGCTTTCGCATACAGCATCGTACCGCCGACCAACAATGGCACGTT
Organism: Betaproteobacteria bacterium; assembly: GCA_031430555.1. Taxonomy (GTDB): domain Bacteria; phylum Pseudomonadota; class Gammaproteobacteria; order Burkholderiales; family Usitatibacteraceae; genus UKL13-2. The sequence continues at coordinate 19,722 of JANPBQ010000118.1, read as the reverse complement.
GCCGCGCGCGCAAATGTCATCCATCGCGGCGCGTGCATCGCTGCAAAATCGGGCGGCCGAGTAGGTTTCGGTTGGCTCGATGAGATTGACTAAATGATGCGGATAACGCGCGAGCATTGCGGCATCCGGCTTCGCCGTACCGATATCCATGCCCCGGTATACCAGCGCCGAATCGACGCTAATGATTTCCACGGGGAAACGATCCGCGATCTGCAACGCCAGCGCAGTCTTGCCGGAAGCGGTCGGGCCGAGGAGGAATATTGCGTTGGGGAACATTTTTCTCGGCTGATGAGTATTAGGGTAACAGGCGAAAAATGAAACGAGACGCGTAACAGTTGAGGCGTGGTGATTGACGCGTCACCCGTCGCGCTTCATCTGTCACGTTTCACCAGTCACCCGCGAATTTTATCGGCCCCGCATGAAAAGCTTGTCGAGATCGCCCACCGAGAACTGATACCAAGTCGGCCGGCCGTGATTGCATTGCCCGGCGCGCTCGGTCGATTCCATTTGCCGCAGCAATGCGTTCATTTCCGGAATCGTCAATGTGCGATTGGCGCGCACCGCGCCGTGGCAGGCCATGGTGCCGAGAATCTCGTCGCGCTTTTCGGTAAGCGCGCGCGAGGCACCGTGTTCGGCCAAGTCACTCAACAATTCCCGCAACATCGCCGGCGCGTCCAGACTCGGCAACATCGCCGGCACCGCGCGGATGGCGATTTCGCGGTCGGAGAGCGCCGCCAAATCGAATCCGAGCTGCGCGAAAAAAGTTTGGTGCGATTCCACCAGCGCCATGTCGCGTTCGCCAAGCGGCACGGGAATCGGTGCGATCAAGGGCTGCGAAGCGAGGCTATTCAGATCGAGCGCCGCCTTCAATTTTTCGTACACGATGCGCTCGTGCGCGGCGTGCATATCGACCAGCACTAAGCCCTGCGCATTCTGCGCGAGCACATAGATGCCATGAAGCTGAGCGAGTGCAAAACCCAGCGGCGGAATATCGTTCGAGCCGTCAACGCCCGCAGCGGACGCAGCGTCGGTCGAGGCGAGCGCAGTGCCGCGCAGTGTTTCATAAAACGCGTTCGGCTCATTCGCCGCCAGCGTGCCAAACGATGTTTGCCTGGCATCCCGCCATCCCGCGAACGGTGGCAATCGCGAGGTCTGCGAGAGCGCATCGCCCGCCAACCCGGCAAGCCCCGCCGCATCGCCTCCGGCACCCGCCCAATCGAGCGGATTCGCCATCGGCGGCGCGTTGGTCGTGGCCGGTTGGGAAAGCGCCTTGTTGAGCGCGTGAAAGACGAATTGATGGGTCGCGCGCGAATCGCGAAACCGCACTTCGGCTTTCGCCGGATGCACGTTCACATCGACCATCGCCGGATCGAGCGCGATGAACAAAGCGTATGCCGGATGGCGATGGCCATGCAGCACGTCCGCATAGGCTTCGCGGATGGCGTGACTCAACAATTTGTCGCGGACAAAGCGACCGTTTACGTATAGGAATTGCTGGTCACGGCCTGCGCGCGAATAGCGCGGCAGCCCGGCCCAGCCGGAAATACTCAGCATCGGCGTCTCGGCAATGATTGCCGCACTCGCGCCGATGAATTCATCGCCAAGCACCGAAAGTACCCGTTTGCGCGCATCGCCCGGCTCGAAATGCCACAACCGGCGGCCATTGTGCGTCAACGACATCGCCACCTGCGGCGCGGCCAGCGCTACGCGCAATATCGCGTCTTCGCAATGCCCAAATTCGGTGCCGTCGGTTTTCAGAAATTTGCGCCGCGCGGGGGTATTAAAAAACAAGTCCTCGGCCACCACCACGGTGCCACCCTCGAGTGCAACCGGCTCCGGATCGGATAATTCGCCGCCGATCGCCTCGATGCGCGTGCCATGTGGCGCGGCGACGGCGCGGCTTGCCAGCGACAATCGCGATACCGCCGCAAGACTCGCCAGCGCTTCGCCGCGAAAGCCCAGGCTCGCGACATGTTCAAGATCGTCGAGCGTGCGAATTTTGCTGGTCGCGTGTCGGGCCAACGCCAATTCCAATTCGCCCGCTTCGATGCCATGCCCGTTGTCGGCAACGCGGATGCGTTTGATGCCGCCTTGCATCAGTTCGATGTCGATTCGCGTTGCGCCGGCATCGAGACTATTTTCCAGTAGCTCCTTCAACGCGGCGGCCGGGCGCTCGACCACCTCGCCGGCGGCAATTTGATTGGTCAGCAACTCGGGAAGAATCCGGATGGCCGACATGGGAAAATTGGTTTGGATATTCAAGGCGGTGGCTACGGTGAAAATCATCAACAATCGAAATATTCGGGGAATTCTAGCCTGTCGCAATGCCAGAAAGCCTTTTTGCCGCCCAACAACGGTCGATTGCACGGCGAATTCGCGGCATGTGTTGCATACTGTGACAATGCGGACATCACTTGACGAAACGGTCAGTAATGTCTATGGTTAGTGAAATAAAACAAATAGATACAACGTAAACATAGAAAATAGATGACTTGCGGTTGCGATTTGGCGCAAGTAATCAGCACGAAGTTCGGAAATGGGTTGGCAATCGTCAGGCGTCTCCATTGCAAATTCTGGCGCACGAATGGAATGGTTCGCGCGAGAATTTTGCGTTTTGAGGAGCACCATTGATATCATTTTTTCCCGGATAGTGTCTTGAATGAAAGCCCTGCGTGAGCAGTAAACCCGCCACCGATTCTCCCGATTTGGCCACCGATACCGACGCGACGCGGCCCTCTGTGTTCGCATTCGACCAGGACAAGTTTTCACTCGCAGCACCTGTCGCGGCGCAGGATCGCGCGTTCGTCGGCAAGCATTTATATACCGAACAAATCCGACTGCTCTACCGGTTTTCGCTCGTTGGCTATCTCGCTGAACTGATCGTCACGTTCCTGCTCGGCGTCATCCTCTGGGAAACGCTCGGCACGCGCCCGGAATTGTTCGCCTGGTTCGCGGCGATGTTTGTGGTGATGTTGCTCCGCTACGGCAACTACAAATGGTTCATCAAGAAGAACCCTCGCCCGGAAACATTGTTGACCTGGGAGCGGCGCATTGTCTTCGGCAGTGTCTTGATCGGCTTGCTCTGGGGCGTGATGGGCTCGGCGTTGCTGCCGCGCGCGGGACCGACGCAGATGCCGGTAATGATGCTGGTCGCGTTGCTGACCTTGGGTTCGGTCGCCTACTACGCGCCGCACAAGTCACTATTTTTCTATACGGCGATGGCCTCGCTGTTGCCGATGGGTGTCGTGAACTTCGGCCTCGGCGATCGCGGCTCTTCCGCCATCGGTGCCTCGATCGTGATCTTCGCGGGCTTGCTGGTCGCGGTGCACAGCAAAGTCCACAAAGCGTTGGTCGATTCGCTGTCCGCACGATTCGACAATTTGTTGATCGCGATGCGGCTCGAAGAAGAAAAGATCCGCGTCGAAAAAGCGAACCTGGCACTGGAGCTCGAAGCGGGTGAGCGCCGCAAAGCTGAGCGCGCCGAATTGCTCGCCTTGCAGCGCCTGCGATTGCATCTTGAACGCACGCCGCTCGGCGTCATCGAGTGGGATCCGGAATTTCGCATCACCACCTGGAATCCATCCGCAGAAGGCATTTTCGGCTACGGCGCAGCGGAAGCCATCGGCGAATCCGGCTACATGCTCGTCGAAGGCGAGCAGGACACCGAACGCATGGCCAGCATGTGGATGGAGTTGCAACAAACCCGCACCTCGACCCGCGTCACGCTCGCCAACAAAACCAACCGCGGCGAGATCATTCACACCGAGTGGTACAACACACCGCTGGTAGACAACGAGCACAAGGTCATCGGTGTCGCTTCGCTGGTGCAGGACATCACCGAGCGCCTCAACACCGAGCGCACCATCCATTACATGGCGCACCACGACGCGTTGACGGGCTTGCCGAATCGCCGCCTGATGCAGGATCGATTGAATCAGGCAATCCTGCAAGCGCGGCGCAATCAATCGCATGTAGCGCTGCTGTTCCTTGATCTGGATCGCTTCAAGTTGGTCAACGACACACTCGGCCACGAGACCGGCGATTATGTATTGCGCGATGTCGCCAAGCGGTTGATGAAGGTGGTGCGCGAAGGCGATACCGTCTCGCGCGAAGGCGGCGATGAATTCGTCATCATCCTGCCGGATTTGGAAAAGCCCGAATCGGCGCAATTGGTCGCCAACAAGATTCTTCATGAGCTTTCGCAATCGATCGAAGTCTCGGGTCAGGAATTGACCGTTACCGCCTCGATCGGTATTTCGCATTACCCGAACGATGCAACTGATATTCAGCATCTTCTGAAGCACGCCGACTCGGCGATGTATCAAGCCAAAGACGCGGGCCGCAATACGGCCCGTTTCTTCACGAGCGACTTGAATTTCTTGTTGTCGAAACGCCTGGAAGTCGAATCGCGGTTGCGGCGCGGCATCGAGCGCAGCGAATTTTTCCTGCGCTATCAGCCGCAAGTCGATGTGATGAGCGGGCGCATCGTCGGCGTCGAAGCGCTGCTGCGTTGGCTTGATCCGCAACAAGGCGAAATCTACCCGAAAGATTTCATTTCCATCGCCGAAGAGCTGGGCCTGATCGTGCCGTTAGGCGAATGGGTGTTCCGCACCGCCTGCCAGCAAATCAAACTCTGGGATCACGAAGGCTTTACGGACATCACGGTGTCGGTGAATCTTTCGCCGCGTCAATTTATTTCCCGCAAGTTGTTGCCATCGATGAAATCAGCGCTGCTCGAAACCGGCATCGACCCGCGCCGCATCGACCTTGAAATCACCGAGACGATGGCGATGAGGAACCTCGAACAATCGATCGAAATTTTGACCGAATTGCGGCGCATGGGTGCCACGGTATCCATCGACGACTTTGGCGTCGGCTATTCTTCACTCGGCCAGTTGCGCCGCCTGCCCGCGCAAACGCTGAAGATCGACCGCAGCTTCATTTCGCAAATCCCCGAAGACCCGAACAGCTGCTCGATCACCGAGGCGATTCTCGCGATGGCGAAACGCCTGCATCTGCGTGTCGTGGCCGAAGGGGTCGAGACGCAGGCGCAATTGGATTTCTTGCGCGCAAATAATTGCGAGGTGTATCAGGGATTCCTCTACGCGAAACCGTTGACGACGGTGGAGACGACGGCGTTGTTCAAGGCGCAGCGGGTGGCAGCGTAGCCTGCACAATTTGGCGTAGAACGCCAATTTGCGGGGTGTTTGGAGGTTAAGTGGCTGGAGAGGCTCGCCAATACTCGTTCGTTGTCCTTGCGTAGGCGAGGATCCAGTGAAATAGTTTTGACTTCTACGATGGTGTACGGTTGATTGCCAGGGGGTAGCCCGGCATCAAAGCGTAACGGTCATTGGCGTCGCTCACAATTATTGGGGTCGATTACCCGCGAATCGGAAGTGAGCCAAGAAAAAAACGCGTGGCCCGACGCAATGTAAATCTTGACGGTCGTTCAGTGCAACATCCCGAGAATAGTTGGCCCCGCAATCATCAGCCACGCCACTGCAACCAACGTCAAACTCAAAAAAACGGCGGCGCTGCCGAGATCCTTGGCGCGCTTGGAGAGTTCGTGGTTATCGAGGCTCACGCGATCGACCACGGCTTCAATGGCTGAATTCAAGAGCTCCACAATCAACACGATCAACAGTGTCGCGATCAGCAATACCCGCTCGGTAGCGACGAGCGGCAACCAGATCGCCAACGGCAACAATACCGCGCACAACATCAATTCTTGCCGGAAAGCATGTTCGTGTTTCAACGCCGAGCGGAATCCTTCGAAGGAATAAAAGGCGGCGCGCCAAATCCGCTGCAATCCGCTTTTGCTTTTGTGTGTGCTCTCCAAGGAACGCTCCCGCAATCATGTCCGTCAAGCGCCCATTGTAGCGAGCGCGGCGGGTTTGTTCACGGCGATCCCGCAATGAAAATCATGGCGTCGCAACGTCGCGCGGCGCGGCCTATAATCGGCAATCCTCTACCCGATCCTCTACCCGGCGCATTGCGCGCCCCGTCCCGACCCCGCCATGCCGACCAGCCACGAGCAGCTCATCAAGGCCCTAGACGAACCCGTGTTTGAGATCGACGCGGGCGGCCAAATCCTCTATGCGACCGACGCACTCTCTCGCTGGCGGGGCCGCGCCGTCGAGGGCGCCATCACCGATCTCATCGCGCCGGGCGAACGCGCGCGATTCGAGCAAACCCTCGCGCGCCTGCTCGACGGCAAAACCGCGTCGACCCTCATGGAACTCACGTTGGCGACTGAAAGCGCAAGCGTGCCGGTCGAAGTGAAACTCACCTGCGGGCAGCGCGACGGCGGCAAGGTCGTGACCGTCGCCGGATGGTTCCGCGACATCAGCATGGAAAAGGCGAAAGAGGCCGCCGCCAATGTGCAAGGCACGCACTTGCTGGATCTGGTCGAAAACATTTCCGACGCCTGCGTGGTGGAGAACCACGAAGGCGGCGTGGAGATGGTCAACGCGGCGTTTTGCGAATTATTCAGAATCGAAGCCGCGCCGCAATCGCTGGTCGGCACCGCCTGCGAAGAGTTGTTCACGCAAGCGTCGGCCGCCACCGAAAAAAAAGTCGCGCCGATATATTTTCCGCTCGACTCCAACCAGAACGACGAATTTGAATTCGAGCTCGCCGATGGCGCGCGCGCGAAACAGCATTCACTGCCGGTCGCGGGCGAAACCGGCGTCGCCGGCCGCCTGCATATTTTCCGCGCGCTGAATACCGGTGCCACCGCCACGGTTGCCGCACCCGGTTCCGCGACCTTGTCCGCGCAATCGCAATTGGTGGAGAAAATTGCGCGGAGTCTGGCGACCGCGTTGGAAGCTGCCGGCGGCGCGATTCACCGCGCGGAGCAGATGCATCTGCCCGTCACGGTAATCGAGCATTTTCGCCGCGTCGAGACCGCCGCCAAGTCCGCCTACGCCGATATCGCCGGTCTGATCGATCTCGCTCACGTAGAAGGCGGCGAACTCAAGCTCGAAGCGATGGAATTCCATTTGCGCGACCGCATCGCAAATATGCTTGAGCCGGTGGTGCAAATGGCCGAAGAGCGCACGATTCAATTGCGCCTGACAATCGAACAGGACGTACCCGACAATCTGGTCGGCGACGGCGCGCGGCTGATGCTCGTCTTGCGCAGCCTCCTGGAAGCCGGCATGAACAGCGCGCAAGACGGTGGCGAATTGGCGCTGGTGGTGGAGCCGGAGTATTCGGCGGAAAACCTGATTCACCTGAGCTTTCGCGTGGAAAGTATTCCACCCAAAGGCGCCGTGCGGCAAAAAAATGCGACCGCGACCGCGTTGATGCAATTGAGCCTCGCGCGCCAGATCGTGCGCGCGATGGGCAACAAAGGCACCGGCAAGATCGAGGTGCGCGAGAAAAAAGAAACCACCATTCATCAATTCACGGCGGTGTTTCCGTACCGAAACGTCAAAGAGGCGCGCAGCCGTCCCACGTTCGTTACGCTCACCGGCCTGTCGATGTTGATCGTCAGCGCCGACCCCGCGCAGCGCAAAGAGCTTTCAGACCTCGCGCGCGCCTGGCGGATGCAGCCACGCGAAGCCGACAACGCCGGCGTCGCATTGCAATTGCTCGGCCGTATGGTTGGCGAATCGAACGCGATTCCACTGGTAATCACGTCGAATGAATTGCCGATCCAGGATGGATTTCTGCTTGGCTACCGCATCAAGCATCATCCGCGCTTGAAGCAAACGGCCGTCATCATGCTCGCCAAAACCGGCAAGCCCGGCGACGCCATCGCCTGCCGCGAAAACGGCATTAGCGCCTACCTGCGCCAGCCGATCGCGCCAAACCAAATCAATGAAGCGATCTCGGCAGTGATGGGCACGGCCGACGACGATGCCGAAGCCACATCAACGCTGATCACGCGCCACTCGCTACGTGAAGCGAAGGCAGGAAGTGTGCTGATCGTCGACCCGAACCGCGAACACGCGATCGTTGCGATCAGCGCGTTGAGAAAAAAGGATTACCGCGTCGTGCACACCGACACCGCCGACGAGGCCTACACCGAAATCAGCCAGGACGTGTTCGACTTGTTGATCATCGACCCGATGGCGAAGGGCTTCGCGGAGCTCGGCATCGAAGGTATTTCGGATCGCCTGCAACAGAAATTCGCGTTGGCGTCGGTAACGATTCCAGTGCTGCTGGCGGTGGAAGAAGATGTCTCCGCCGTGGAGTTTGGTTTTAGCGGGATGTTGAAGAAGCCGTATGAGAAAGAGGCGTTGTTGCAGAAGGTGGCGGGGTTGATTCCGGTGAAGGTGGGGGGCTAGGCAGGTCTTTCTGTGTGATTTTGTAAACCGTTTTCAGCTAGGCAACAATCTTTCCACCAATTCTTCGAATCCTTCGCCGCATTGGGCGAGTGTCACGTAGGTCGGTCTTGCGGCAAGCAAATCCGCGAATTCATGGACATTTGCGACGCCTACCGAGTGTGGAAAATACCCAAACATCGGCGCATCATTCGGCGAGTCGCCGATAAACACAAAGTCGTTCCCAAGGGAATCGAGATCAATTCCGAAACGCTCCTTCATGAACAATCGCGTGGTCGAGAGTTTGTCGTACTCGCCCAACCATCCATTGACGTGAATTGAACTGATCTTCGACGTCAAACCTGCCGCAACCATCATTGATTTTATTTTTTCAATTTCTGCGCGCGGCAGCGCGGGTACATCCTCGCAAAAATCAATCGCGATGTCGGCCTCGCGATACGCCTGATCGGAGGCGAGTGCAGCGCCGGGAACGGCTTCAAGAATCCGCTGTGCGATCGTCGATAATTTTTCGCGGTCGCGTCGGCGTGTGACATCGTCCTTAATGAAACGCTGTTTGAGTTTTTTTTCGACGTGATCGAACCAGAAATAGAACGCGCCATTCTCGCCGACCACGCCATCGACCGGCCACATGCGCGCGATGTGATCGCACCAACCGGCGGGGCGGCCGGTGATGGGGATGGTGATTAGGCCGGCGCGTTTCAATGCCGCCATCGATGCATAGGCTTCGGGGGTGAGTTGGCCGTCGGTGGTGAGGGTGTCGTCGATGTCGAAGAGGACACCTTTGATTTGGCGGCGGGCAGCGAGGGGGAATTCGGCTAGGGGTTTCATGTCGGCAGGCCTTTGCGAGCCGACGCGGATGCGTAAACAGACTCCGTTCGTGCTGAGCTTGTCGAAGCACTAGCTGGTGCGTTGTGAATTGTTTGCTTGCGGGACAGCCCCCCCCTCTCACGGCCGGAGCCTGCCCCCGCGTAGGCGGGGGGCCTCCCTCTGCTTTGCTTCAAGTGTGCCCTTGTCCCACGAGGCAAGAGGGAATCGTGCGCGAGGTTTTGCGATTGCGTCGGGCACTTTGCGATTGCGTAGATTTCTGTCGTTGTGCGGTTGTGGTGGATGGCGCGGCACGTCGGCACGCTGCGGTCAGACGCTATCAAGCGCGTAGGATCGTACTTCGTAAAACTAGCACTAGCGCGGCTTTCCAGCCATTTATGCTTGGAGACGCTCATGGATGCTAGGCTTTTGCTTTTGCACGAATGAACGCCGCCGCGCGTTCACGTTCGGCTGCGTCCATGTGCAAGCCACATTTGGTGCGCCGCCAAAGGATGTCGTCAGGCATGCGTGCCCATTCGTGTTGCATGCAGTAATCGATCTCGCGTTCGGACAACAGCGTGGCGCCCGCGCCAAAAATTTCGCCGAGTTGCGGCATCGATCGTACACCGCGCAACACGTCATCTATACGCGAACCGTAACGCGAGGCGAGACGCCGCAGGTAATCGATCGGCAAGCCGGGATGTTTTTTCATTGCGGCCTGAACGACATCTTCCAGCGATTCGATGTCGCCGCCGGGCAAGGATTCGCCTGCCGTCCACGACCCCGTCATCGCCGGATAGTATTTGCGCAGGTCCTGCAGCGCTTCCTCAGCCAAGCGCCGATAGGTAGTGATCTTGCCGCCGAAGATGGAGAGCAGCGGCAGTTTGCCGGCGTCATCATCGACTTTCAACACGTAGTCACGCGTGATCTCGGCGGGGTTGTCGCTACCGTCGTCGTAGAGCGGGCGCACGCCGGCGTAGCTCCAGACCACTTCGGCTTCGCGTAACGGCTTGTCGAGAAAACGATTGGCCGCCTGAATCAGATAGCGCGTTTCGGCCGGCGTAATGTCGGCGGCCTCGTCAACGTTTTCGATCGTTACATCGGTGGTGCCGATCAGGCTGAATTTTTCTTCGAACGGAATCACGAACACGACGCGCTTGTCGTTGTTTTGCAGGATGTACGCATGCGCTTTATCGTGCACGCGCGGCACCACGATGTGGCTACCTTTCACCAGTTTCGCGGTCGCATTGATACGAACTTTCAACGCGTCGTCGAGCAGACTTTTTACCCACGGACCGGCGGCATTTACCACGCCGCGCGCGCGGACGGTGGATTCGGTATTGCGGTCGACATCGCGCAACGTCAACTGCCATGCGCCGTTGTTTCGCTCGCCGGATATCACGCGCGTGCGCACACGGATTTCCGCGCCGTGATCGCGTGCCGATACAGCATTGAGGACCGTCAGACGCGCATCGTCGACGCGCGCGTCGGAATAAAAAAATCCGCGGCGGATCACCGGCTTCAATCCCGCGTTGTAGATCTCGTCCGGAAACGTCACCATGCGCGAGGCAGGCAGCGAAATCTTGCCGCCGATGTGGTCGTACATGAAAAGCCCGATCTGCACCATCCACGCGGGCCGCATGTGCTTGTCGTGCGGCAGGATGAATTCCATCGGGTGGATGATATGCGGCGCGATTTTCAGCAGCACCTCGCGCTCTTGCAATGCTTCGCGCACGAGGCGAAATTCGTATTGCTCGAGGTATCTGAGGCCGCCGTGGATGAGTTTGGAGCTCCACGAACTGGTGGCCGAAGCGAGATCATCTTGTTCAACGAGCAACACCTTCAAGCCGCGCCCGGCCGCGTCGCGCGCGATGCCGCAGCCGTTGATGCCGCCGCCGATGATCGCCAGGTCGTAAAGGGATTCGCTCATGTCGCGGAAAACCCAAGCAGGCGATGGCGAAACTTGTCCAGCCACAACAATGAAAATGCAGTTTTGGTATCGGTAATCTCACCTGTGCCGACTTTTTCCACTGCCTCATCGAGCCGCATCGTGAATACCTCCATGAATTCGCCTTCGTCGCGCTCATGCCCGACATGCGTGAGGCCGCGCGCGATGTAGAGCTCGATCGCCTCATTGGAGTAGCCGATGCCGGGATGCAGCGTCGCCACATGCCGCCATTCGCGCGCGGTGTAGCCGGTCTCTTCCAGCAGCTCGCGCCGCGCGGTGTCGGCGTGTGGCTCCTGCGGATCGATTTTGCCGGCGGGCAGCTCAATGAAATGGCGGCGCACCGGATAGCGATACTGATGCTCGAAGATCAAGGTCTCATCGTCGATAAACGCGGCCACGATGACCGCGCCCGGATGCAGGACGTATTCACGATACGATTCGCTGTCATCGGGCAGGCGCACCCGATCCAATTGAACTGAAATCATTTTGCCGTCGAGCAGGCGTTCGCTGGACAGCGTGTGTTCGGTGAGATCGGCGAATTTAGAAGGAGCGCTGGATGGCATTGACGCATGCCGTCAACAGAACGCCCGGGAACAGGCCCAACGCCAGCAGACCAAAGGCGTTGATCGCGAGCAGGCCGCGGAATCCGGCCGCCGCGACGATCGGCGAGGTATCGGTGGGCGCATCGAAATACATGAGCTTCACGATGCGCAAATAGTAGTACGCGCCGATCACGCTCATCAGCACCGCGAACACCACCAGCCACAAGTAGCCCGCGTTGAGCGCGCCTTCGAGCACCGCGAGCTTCGCCCAGAAACCGAGAAATGGCGGAATGCCCGCCATCGAGAACATGACCATCAGCATCAGGAACGCAACCCACGGTGAACGCTGATTGAGCCCCTTTACGTCTTCCAGATTTTCGGCTTCAAAACCTGCGCGCGAGAGCAGCATGATCATGCCGAACGCGGCGAGTGTCATGAGCACGTACGATATCGAATAGAACATCCCCGCCGAATACCCATTCTTGGTGCCCGACAAAATCCCTAGCAGCAGAAATCCCATGTGCGAAATAGTGGAATACGCGAGCATGCGTTTTAAATTGGTTTGCGCGATGGCGACGATATTGCCAAGAGCGAGCGAGAGTGCGGCCATGATGACCAGCATGTTTTGCCAATCGCCGACCGCGCCCCCCATCGAATCGGCGAGGATGCGCATGATGAAGCCAAACGCCGCAATCTTGGGTGCTGAACCGATGAACAAGGTCATCGCCGTCGGCGCGCCCTCGTAAACATCGGGCACCCACATGTGGAACGGCACCACGCCCAACTTGAATGCCAAGCCGGCAACCACGAAAACGAGGCCGAAGATGATGAGCGGATCGTTGGCACGGCTTGCTTCAATGATCTTCGCGACGGTCGCCACGTCGAGTGAACCGGTCGCGCCGTAAATCATCGACAGGCCGTACAACAATAATCCCGAGGCCAGCGCGCCGAGGATGAAATATTTCATCGCCGCTTCGGAGGATTTCACCGAATCGCGATTGAGCGCCACCATCGCGTAGGTGGCGAGCGCGAACAATTCGAGGCCCAGGTAGAGCGATACGAAATGATTGGCCGACACCATCACCATCATGCCGAGCGTCGCGAACAAGACGAGCAACACGAATTCACCGCTGAATAATTTTCGCTCGACCAGATAATCGCGGCTGTAGATGATGACCACCGCGACCGCAATCACGATCGCCGTTTTGAGCACCACTGCCATGCCATCGAGCACGAACATGCCGTTGAAGCCATAACGCGGCGCATCGACTGACACGCCGAGCGGCCCGCACAAACTGAGCGCGACCAAAATCAGCGAGAAAATCGACAGGAAAAACAGCCGACCTTCGCGTTTCTCGGCGGCGGAAAACAGATCCACGACCATTACGATCAGGGTCAACACCAGCAGCAATATTTCCGGTGCCGCAAGCGAAAGGTTGATGGAAGAAAGCGTCATCGCGGCGTCCTAACGTAATTTTCCGGCGGCAACATGCCGGAGCAGCGCATCGACCGACGCATGCATGGTGTCCGTGATCGGCTGCGGATACACGCCCATCGCAAGCACTGCCACCGCCAGCACGCCGAGGAACAACATCTCGCGGCCGTTGATGTCCTGCAACGCGCGCACATGGTCGTTGGCGATCTCGCCGAAGATCACGCGTTTCACCATCCACAACGTGTACGCGGCACCGAGAATGAGCGTCGTCGCGGCGAGGAACGCGTACCAGAAATTCACTTTCATCGCGCCCAGAATGACCATGAATTCGCCGACGAATCCGGAAGTCGCCGGCAAGCCGGAATTGGCCATGCCGAAAAACACCGCGAAGAAAGCGAACTTCGGCATGGTATTCATCACGCCGCCGTACGCGGAAATTTCGCGCGAATGCACGCGGTCATACAGCACGCCGATGCACAGGAACATCGCGGCCGAGATGAAACCGTGGGAAATCATTTGCGCGAGGCCGCCCTCCATGCCTTGCGCGTTGAAAATGAAAAACCCTAATGTGACGAAACCCATGTGCGAAATCGATGAATAGGCGACCAGCTTTTTCATGTCGGTCTGCGCGAGCGCCACAAAGCCGATGTACACGACCGCAATTAACGACAGCGTGATCATGAATCCGGCCAGCACGTGGCTTGCGTCCGGGGCGATCGGCAGATTGAATCGCAGGAATCCGTACGCGCCGATTTTCAGCGTAATCGCTGCAAGTACGACCGAACCGCCCGTGGGCGCTTCGACGTGGGCATCCGGCAGCCAGGTATGCACCGGCCACATCGGCACTTTCACCGCGAAGGACGCAAAGAAGGCGAAGAACAGCAGAATCTGTACATTCTCGGCCAGCGGCACGCGGTGAAAATCGCGGATATCGAAACTGCCGTTGGTGACGTTGTAGAGATAGATGAACGCGGCCAGCATCAGCAATGATCCCAGCAGCGTGTACAGGAAAAACTTGACCGCGGCATACACCCGATTCGGCCCGCCCCACACGCCGATGATCAGGAACATCGGGATCAGCATCGCTTCGAAAAACAAGTAAAAAAGAATCGCGTCGGTGGCGGCGAAGACACCGTTGATCAATCCCGACATGATCAGGAACGCGGCCATGTATTGGGAGACTTTTTCCTGAATCACTTCCCAGCCGGCGATCACCACCAGCACAGTGGTAAAACTATTCAAGAGAATGAATAGCATCGAGATGCCGTCGACGCCGAGCGCGTAGTGGATATTGAAGCGCGCCACCCAGGAATAGCGTTCGGCGAACTGCATCGCCGACGAGGCGTTGTCGAAATCGATCCAAAGCGGGACGGCGACCGCCAGCCCAAGCAGGCTTCCCACCAGCGCCACGACGCGCGCGGTGTTCTTTTGCGATTCGCCGTTGAAGACTAGCGTAATGACGCCCGCCACAATTGGCACCCAAATGGCGAGGCTCAGGACGTTCGAATAGTTGAAGCCGCTTTGCATTGTTGTTTTTTCGTTTCTGAAATGAATCAGCCGAGTTTGAAGTAGACGAACGTGAGTGCGACAAACACGCCGAAGATCATCGTGAATGCGTAGGTGTACACATAGCCGGTTTGCATGTGCCGTGCGACACCCGAGAACCAGCCGATCAATTTCGCGGTGCCATTGACCATGATGCCGTCGATGATTGTCACATCGCCGAATTTCCAAAGTCCCTTGCCGAGTCCGCGCGCGCCGCCGGCGAAGAACCAATCATTGAAGCGATCAAAGCCGTATTTGTCCTCGAGAATTTTCACCGGCCACGCGAATTTGGCGCGGATCTTCGCGGGCAATTCGGGCTTCAGGATGTAGCAGTACCAAGCAGTTCCGGCGCCCAAGACTGCCAGCCAGAACGGCAACGAGGTGAGGCCATGCAACACCATCGCGCCCGCGCCGTGAAAATCTTTTTTCAGCGCGGCCATCGTCTCGGTGGCTTTGATCGCGTCGCCGAAATATCCGCCGTGCAACATCGGCTCAATCGTCATCCAGCCGATCGCAATCGAGGGGATCGCGAGCAAGATCAGCGGCACCGTCACCACCCACGCGGTTTCGTGCGGTTTCTCGCCGGGGGCCAGGCCATGGTGATGATCATGATCGTCATGGCCATGGTGGGCATGCTCAGCGTGATCGTTAAAGCGCTCTTTGCCGTGGAACGCAAAAAAGATCAAGCGGAACGAGTACAAGGCACCGATGAACACGCCCGCCAGCGCGGCAACGTACGCGATGGTATGTCCCGGCGTGGTCGACGCGTGGATCGCTTCGATGATGGAATCTTTCGAGAAGAATCCGGCGAACGGCGGAAAGCCCGCGTTGGCCAGCGCGCCGATCAGCATCGTCAAGTACGTGATCGGCATGTACTTTCTCAACCCGCCCATTTTGCGCATGTCCTGCTCGTGATGCAGCGCGATGATGACCGAACCGGCACCGAGGAATAGCACCGCTTTGAAAAACGCATGCGTCATCAAGTGAAAAATACCGGCTGAATACGCACCCGCGCCGAGCGCCATCGTCATGTAGCCCAATTGCGAGAGTGTCGAATACGCGACCACGCGTTTGATGTCGTATTGCACGATTGCAATCAGGGCCATAAAGAACGCGGTGATGGCACCAATCGTCAGCACAAACGACAACGCGGTTTGCGAAAGCTCAAACAGCGGCGACATGCGCGCCACCATGAAGATACCCGCCGTCACCATCGTCGCCGCATGGATCAAGGCGGAGATCGGCGTCGGGCCTTCCATCGAATCCGGCAGCCACACATGCAGCGGAAATTGCGCGGACTTGCCCATCGCGCCGATAAAGAGACAAATGCAAATGGCTGTCATCAGCGACCATTGCCAGCCGGGAACCACTTCGATCAGCGTCTCGGAAAATTGCGGCGCGAACTTGAATACGGTCGCGTAATCGAGCGAGCCGAACGCGGCGAACACGAGGCCAATGCCGAGCAGGAAACCGAAATCGCCGACGCGGTTCACCAAAAACGCTTTAAGGTTGGCGTAAATCGCGGTCGGGCGCGTGTGCCAGAAACCGATCAGCAAATACGACACCAGTCCCACCGCTTCCCAGCCGAAAAACAATTGCAGGAAGTTGTTCGACATCACCAGCATCAACATCGAAAAGGTGAAGAGCGAGATATAGGCGAAGAAGCGCGTATAGCCGTCATCCTCCGCCATGTAACCGATGGTGTAGATGTGCACCATCAACGAGACGAATGTGACGACCAGCATCATCGTGACGGTGAGCGAATCGATCAGGAAACCAATTTGCAGATTGATGCCCTCGGTTGCAAGCCAGGTGTAGATCGCGCCGTTGAACGTCTTGCCGGCCTGCACGTCCTGGAAAACGAATACCGACAGCACAAACGCGGCGGCGACGCTGAAGATGGTGACGCTGTGCGCGAACGCGCGGCCCAAGCGGTTGCCGAAAAAGCCGGCCAGCAGCGCACCCAGCAAAGGCAGCAGCGGGATGGCGAGAAGGGCGAGTTTGTTTTCGATCATCGCTTAGGTTATAACTCGGGAGCCATTCTTAAGTTCGTCGTTCCCGCGCAGGCGGGAATCCAGTGTCGTGCGCCAAAACGTCGCTCGGGTGGAAGCGTGCTTTCACCCTGCGCGGGAACGACGGTAATTGAGGGCCGCGGCAAATCCGACAAGCGACCAGTTGTACGGGTAGGCCGAACAAACCCTAGCACTGGTGAGGCTTTCAGGGCCTTTTCGCCTTGAAACCCCCGCCCATGCTTGACTTTCATCTCAATTTTCTCTGAAACACGCACTCGATTCAACCTTTCAAGGTACCAATGTCATCGACATTGATTGACTTTAAATTGCGGAACAGCACCACCAGAATCGCGAGCCCGATCGCGGATTCGGCCGCCGCAACGGTAAGAATGAAAAACACGAATACTTGCCCGTGAATGTCGCCCATGAAATGCGAGAACGCGATGAAATTCATGTTCACCGCGAGCAGCATCAATTCGATCGCCATCAGCAGCACGATGATATTTTTGCGATTGAGAAAAATACCGGCGATCGAAATCGCGAACAGGATGGCGGAGAGTACGAGATAGTGGCTGAGGGTAATCATGTCGTGTTTGGCGGACGAACCGTGGATCGGTGGCGTTGCAAAGATGCGAAGTCGCTTTGCGCAGCGTTGACCGTGGCTATTTCGGCGCGGCCTCCGTGCTGGCAGGTGGATCCAACTCCGGCGACGATTTCTCGGCGTCCATTTTGATGATCTTCAGACGGTCGCCGCTCTTGACGCGCACTTGCGCGGCGATGTCCTGGGACTTCACGTCTTTGCGGCCACGGAACGTAAGCGCGATTGCGGCGATCATCGCGACCAGCAACACAACAGACGCCAACTCGAAGGGCAGCAAGTAATCCGTATACAAAATGCGGCCAAGTTCCTTGGTGTTCGATGCCGCTGCCGCCGGTGCGCCCGGCGATACATTGTGCAATTTGAGCGCCCGGCCCCACAGCAGCAAGGCCATTTGCCCGGCCATCAGCAAGGCGACCGTGGCGGCAATCGGCAAATGCTTCCAGAACCCCTCGCGCAATTTGTCGAAGTTGATATCAAGCATCATCACCACGAACAGGAACAGCACCATCACCGCGCCGACATAGACCAGCACCAGCGTGATCGCGAGGAACTCGGCGTAGATCAGCATCCACAACGCGGCGGCGGTGACGAACGACAACACCAGAAACATCGCGGCGTGCACCGGATTTTTGGCCGTGATGACGCGCAATGCCGAGAAAATCAGCATGGCGGCGAACACATAAAAGGTGATGGTTTGAAAGGTCATTTAATTTTTTTGACTTGAGGGGCGTCCCACACCATTAACGGTACGGCGCATCCTCCGCGCGGCGCGAGGCGATTTCGGCTTCGTATTTATCGCCAATGGCCAGCAGCATCGGCTTCGTGTAGTAAAGGTCACCGCGGGTTTCGCCGTGGTATTCCAGCAAATGCGTCTCCACGATCGAATCGACCGGGCAGGATTCTTCGCAGAAGCCGCAGAAAATGCATTTGGTGAGATCGATGTCGTAGCGCGTGGTGCGGCGCGAACCATCGTCGCGCTGTTCGGATTCGATCGTGATGGCGAGCGCCGGGCATACCGCTTCGCAGAGCTTGCAGGCAATGCAGCGCTCCTCGCCATTCGGATAGCGGCGCAATGCGTGCAGGCCGCGAAAGCGCGGGCTTTGCGGCGTCTTTTCTTCCGGGAACATCACCGTGATCTTGCGTGCGAACAAATGCCGCCCGGTGAGTTTCAGGCCTTGCAGCAATTCGCCCAGCAGCATGCTGCCGAACAGTTCCTTGGTTCTATCCCACATTTTTCGTTTGCTTATCCTATTTTCCAAACCAGATCGAGAACGGCAGCCAATTGCGTACCGGCTCCAACAACATCACGCCGGTGACGATGATCCAGACGATGGTGATGGGAATGAAAATCTTCCAGCCGAGTCGCATGATCTGGTCGTAGCGATAACGCGGAAAGGACGCACGAATCCAGACGAAAATGAGCATCAATACAAACATTTTCGCGAGCATCCACCAGATGCCCGGCTCACCGAGTACGGGAATCGATTTCGGGAACGGCGATAACCAGCCACCCATGAAAAGAATCGTCGACAAGGTCGCGACCATCAGCATGTTCGCGTATTCGGCGAGGAAAAACAGCGACCACGTCATGCCCGAATATTCGACCAGCGGGCCGGCGACGATTTCGGATTCGCCTTCCGCCACGTCGAACGGATGACGATTGGTTTCTGCGACGCCGGCGATGAACTGGATGATGAACATCGGAAACAGCGGAATCATGAACCAGTTCACTAGGCCGTATGGACCATCCTGACGCGCGACCACTTGCGTGAGATTCATGCTTTGCGCGGCCATCAACGCGCACACCAGCGCGAAACCCATCGCGATTTCATACGAGACCACTTGCGCCGCCGAGCGCATTGCACCGATGAACGCGTATTTGGAATTCGATGCCCAGCCCGCGATGATGACCCCATACACACCCATCGAGGTCAACGCCAGAATCATCAGCAGACCCGCGTCGATATTGGCGATCACCCACGTCGGCGTAAACGGAATCATCGACCACACCGCCATCGCCGGCACCACTGACAACGCGGGCGCGATCAGGAACAACCATTTGTTGGCGCCGGTGGGAACGATCTGTTCCTTCAGCAATAATTTGAGCGCATCGGCGACGGGCTGGCCAAAACCTCGCAGCCATTTGATGCCGAAGAACGTAACGCGGTTCGGCCCCTTGCGCACCTGCATCCAGCCGATCACCCAGCGCTCGACCAACTGGAAATACAGCACGAATACCAAGAGCGGCACCACCACCATCCCCACCATTACGACGGCTTTGGCGAGCAGCCACGCGCTCGGCCCCCACTCGTTGCCGAGTGTGGTCATGAAGCCTTGGTTAAGTGTTTGAAGAAGTGCGTCCATGTGAGTTTCGTTCGCTATTCCGCGGCAGCGGCCATCGCCGCTTTTTCGATCGTGATGCTGCCGAACATCGCGCCTAGCGCCGCCGTGTCGGCCAGCGACGCAGCGACGCGCACGCAGCCGACCGCGAGGCCGGCGTCGATTCCGGCGCTCAACGTGACGCTGTTTCCGTCCTGCGTGATG
>JANPBQ010000117.1:0-5494 GCA_031430555.1 Betaproteobacteria bacterium | reverse complement strand
AAACGCATCGATGTGCTGCGCGACAAAATTGTCTGCATCGAAGACACGAAATTCACCAAGGACTATCACGACCCGAACAAACGCTCGATCGCCAACGCGCTCACGGTGGAATTCACCGACGGCAAAAAGCTGAAGGAAATCGTCGTCGAATATCCTATCGGCCACAAGCGGCGCCGCAAAGAAGGCATGCCGGTACTGATGGCGAAATTCAAAACCAACCTCGCACGCGTATTTGCCGAAAAGCAGCGCGGCGCGATCTGGGATTTGTGTATTGATCACAGGAAGCTGGACGCCACGCCGGTCAACGAGTTTGTCGACATGATGGTGATATGACCATTGGCTCGACGGCAAGGATGCGTCAGATTGAGACGATACATACCCACTTGGTATGTATGGCCGCGCATACTTTTGACATTTGCGCTATGATTGGCTGTTGGCGTTTTGCACGTTAGTGCGCAACGGGCCGACGCGCAATCAATCCAGCGCACACGCGCCATAGGAGCCTGAAATGGAAGCGACTGTCGCCGAACGTGGCCAAATCACACTGCCCAAAGAGGCGCGCGAAAAACTTGGCCTGACGCCAGGCACCAAACTGGACGTGCAGGTTAAAGACGGCAAGCTGCTGCTACGCAAGAAAGTGAACCTGCAACTCAGCAAGTGGGTCGGCAAATTCAAGGCACCGGCGCAGTCTACCGACGAAATTATGGAAGAGTTGCGTGGCCGTCCGTTTCCGTGGACGGGTACCGCCGAAGACAAACGAATCGCCAACCTTCCCCACGACGAGGCAGTCAAAGTTCTAAAAGCGCGGCGCAAGAAAAAGTGATTACTGCGGTCGATTCCAGCGTGTTGTTCGATGTCGTCAAGGGTGCGCCGCAAGCCAACGCTTCAATGGTGGCCCTGACCTCAGCAGCGGAGCGGGGCGTATTGTGCGTGAGTGCGCCCGTCGTTGCAGAGTTGGGCCGCTATTTTGATGATCGCGCACAGATGCAGGATTTCTTTGTCGATTCGCAAATCGAGTACAGCGCGATCTCGCTGGATAGCGCGTTCGCGGCGGCACTGATAATGAACCAATACGCGCGAAACAAAGGGCCTCGAAACCGCGTATCCGCCGACTTCCTGATTGGCGCTCATGCGCTGGTTCAGGCGGACTGCTTAATGACACGCGACAGCGGTTTCTTTCGCGACTACTTCAAAGGCCTTAAAGTCATCAATCCCGCAAAAATGTAATGTACTGATTGCCCTACTTCGCAAAGGATTCCCATGCCACACAATACGCACAACACACTCAAGTCTTTTTCCCTGTCGTCCGGGAAAACCGGCCAATATTATTCCTTGCCGGAACTCGCTAAAACCTATCCCAATGTCGCCAAACTGCCGGTGTCGATCCGCATCGTGCTGGAAAGCGTATTGCGCAATTGCGATGGCAAAAAAGTCACCGAAGAACACATCAAGCAGCTTGCCAATTGGCAACCCAACGCCGCACGCACCGATGAAATTCCATTTGTGCTGGCGCGCATCGTGTTGCAGGATTTCACCGGCATCCCCTTGCTTGCCGATCTCGCAGCGATGCGCGGTGTCGCCGCCAAAATGGGCAAAAATCCGAAAGTGATCGAGCCATTGGTGCCGGTGGATTTGGTGGTTGATCACTCGGTGCAGGTCGACAACTACGGCACCAAAGAGTCGCTCGATCTCAATATGAAACTTGAATTTCAGCGCAATCAGGAACGCTACGAATTCATGAAATGGGGCATGCAGGCGTTCGACACGTTTAAAGTCGTGCCCCCGGGTATCGGCATCGTGCATCAGGTCAATCTGGAATATCTTGCGCGCGGCGTGCACAACAAGGGCGGCTTGTATTACCCGGATACCCTCGTCGGCACCGATTCGCACACCACCATGATCAACGGCATTGGCGTGGTTGGGTGGGGTGTAGGCGGCATCGAAGCCGAAGCCGGCATGTTGGGCCAACCCGTTTATTTCCTGACGCCCGATGTGGTCGGCGTAAATCTCACCGGCAAATTGCGCGAAGGCGTTACCGCGACCGACCTCGTATTGGTCGTGACTGAGATGTTGCGCGCGGCCAAAGTCGTCGGCAAGTTCGTCGAATTTTTTGGCGAAGGTGCGACGACACTCGCGCTACCAGATCGCGCGACCATCGCCAACATGGCACCCGAATATGGCGCGACGATGGGCTTCTTTCCGGTCGATGATGTCACGGTCGATTACTTGCGTTTCACCGGCCGCACCAATGAAGAACTTGATGCGTTCACCGCGTATTACAAAGCGCAGAATTTGTACGGCATTCCGAAGGCGGGCGAAATCAATTACTCGACCACGCTGGCGCTTGATCTCGCGTCGGTGAAAACCTCGCTCTCCGGCCCGAAACGTCCGCAGGATCGGATCGAATTGGGCAACATGAAATCGCAATTCACCTCGCTCTTCTCGAAGCCACCGGCGGAAAATGGTTTTTCGAAAGCGCCGGGCGATTTGGCGAAACGCGTCAAGGCCGGCGATGTTGAAATCGGCTCGGGCGATGTGTTGATTGCAGCGATCACGTCCTGCACCAATACGTCTAACCCTGGCGTATTGCTGGCGGCGGGATTGCTCGCGAAAAAGGCAGTCGAAAAAGGCCTCACCGTGAAGCCGCATATCAAGACCTCACTCGCCCCCGGCTCCCGCGTCGTCACTGATTATTTGACCAAAGCGGGCTTGCTGCCGTACTTGGAAAAACTCGGCTTCTTCCTTGCCGGTTACGGCTGCACCACCTGCATCGGCAACGCCGGCGATCTGCGTCCTGAATTCAACGAGCACATCGTCAAAGATGATCTCGTCTGCGCGGCCGTACTCTCAGGCAACCGCAATTTTGAAGCGCGCATTCACGCCAATATCCGCGCCAACTTTCTAGCCTCGCCACCGCTGGTGGTCGCGTATGCGATCGCCGGTACGGTGCTGAAGAATCTCGAAACCGAGCCCGTCGGACAAGGCACCGACGGCCCGGTTTTTCTGAAAGATATTTGGCCCACCAGTGCCGAAGTTGCCGCCGTGATGAATTACGCGACCGACCCCGCCACTTTTCGCCGCCTCTACTCCAATCTGGGCGCGGATAATCCGCTGTGGCAAAACATCAAAGGCGTGCCGGGGCAGGTTTACACCTGGCCGAAATCGACGTACATCGCTGAGCCACCATTCTTCGGTGAAGATTTCGGCATGAGTGCGGGCACCGCGAAGGACGTGAAAGGCGCGCGCGCACTCGGCGTCTTCGGCGACTCGATCACCACGGATCACATCTCGCCCGCCGGCTCGATCAAGGACACCTCGCCCGCCGGAAAATATTTGATCGGCAATAAAGTCATGAAGGCCGATTTCAACAGCTATGGCGCGCGTCGCGGCAATCATGAAGTCATGATGCGCGGCACCTTCGCCAACGTGCGGATCAAGAATTTGATGATGCCCGCCAATGCCGATGGATCGCGATTTGAAGGCGGCGTGACCTTGATGCAACCGGCTGGCGAGCAAGTGCCGATTTACGATGCCGCGATGACCTACATCGCCGCAGGCACGCCCACGGTGATATTCGGCGGCGAAGAATACGGCAGTGGCTCCTCGCGCGATTGGGCGGCAAAAGGTACGCAATTGCTCGGCGTGAAAGCGGTGATCGCGAAGAGTTTCGAGCGTATTCACCGTTCGAACCTGATCGGCATGGGCGTGCTCGCCTGCCAATTCAAGAACGGCGAATCAGCCGAGTCGCTCGGCATCAAAGGCGATGAGTCATTCGATGTCACCGGACTCGAGGGCGGCATCAAACCGCAGATGGATGTCACACTTACGATCACGCGCAAAGACGGCAGCAAAAAGTCGACGCAAGTGTTGCTGCGCATTGATACGCCGATCGAAGTCGATTACTACCTGCACGGTGGAATCTTGCCGTTTGTGTTGCGCGAGTTGATTTCGCAGGCGGCGTAGGCACCCACTTCGGAACGCAGGAACTTGACAACCCCCGCGTTTGCGCGATTTCCAGAGGTGATTCTCAGAGCGTCGCGCCGACGATGGTGTTGTCATCCCCTTCGTGTGTTAGCTGAAAATCAAGGAGCAATTCAGTCGTCAACATTTCCCAGGAGATTCCCGTGCGGCGGAGATTACTGAAGGCTGTTGTTGGATCATTTGTCGTTTCATGTTTCTGCACCATTCCCGCCGCATTCGCGACGGAATCCGAAAAGCGCGCCAAACTAAACCCAGGCGACATCCCGCCCAAGTCGCTCGGCTTCACGCGTTCATCGGAAGAAATTGAAACGACTCAATTCGCCGGACGCGTGATGGTCGTCACATTCTGGGCATCGTGGTGCGCGCCCTGCCGCAGTGAGCTCGTCATGCTGGAAAAACTGCAAACCGTCGCCAAGGAGCGGCTCAAAGTCGTCGCCGTCAACATCGAGCCGCGCGACGTTTTCCGCCGCGTAGTGCGCGCATTGCCCGACTTCAAGGTCGCGCTCACTAATGACCCCGAAAAGCGCAGAGCCGACACGTATGGCGTGGGTGGCATCCCGCACATGGTCATCATCGGCAAGGATGGAAAAGTGGTCGCCGTGCACCGCGGCTACAGCGATAGCGGGCTGGATGGATTGCTGGCGGAAATCAATGCGGAGTTGGCAAAGGGGTGAACGGGTGAAGCCTGATCCATCCGAATCAAACCCGTTCAACCTCATTGATCATTAACGGTTCGCCATTCTGTCCATTAAAAATTCCGGGCGCAAACCCAATTCAGGTTGAACTTGTCCTGCCTTGCCCCCATCATGCTAGTTCAAGCATTGACTCGCGGACAGACATCATGATTATCGACATCTCGACCCTCACCACCGCCGAACTCGACGACCTCATCACCCGCGCCGCCAAGCGGCGCCTCACGATGCAGCCGCCTTTTTCGGATGCGCAGCCGCAGGGAGAATTGCAGGCGACGTTTGACCCCAAGTGGTACATCACCGGCGTCACCAACGGTACGCTGTTGCAGATAAAGGATCCCGGTCACGGCTGGTTGAATTACGTCATCGCACCGGCGGCGCGCGCGGTGATGCTCGCGCACATGCTGCATCACGCGCTACTGCCGCAATCGCAAGGCAGCCCACCCGTACCGCCACCCGCACCGTCGAGCGGGGGCGGAACGCTGCATTGATTGCGGTACACTAGTGTCCCAACGTATTACGGATTGGCCTACGCGCGCGGTAATCCCGCTGCGAGAGTGCACTCAAAAGCATTTTGTCCTCCGCAAACAAATTTCAAATCGAGACCAACCAAATTACGACCTTTCACAAGAAAATTCATTGGGTTAGCAAGACTGTGCGAGGAAACGTTGGGACACTTGTGATTGCGGTATACAAAACACCATAGATGGACGCCCCCGGTTTGCCAAGCGATCATTTAGTGATGGTGAGAAGGTAAAGATTGCAGCCATAGATCCGGACTGTGTTTCAGGGATTGCACCTGTTGTCCTTGATGGATTTTG
>JANPBQ010000116.1:0-5225 GCA_031430555.1 Betaproteobacteria bacterium | reverse complement strand
CCGCCCCACCGCGCCCGTCGAATAACCTATCCCCTGTGCAATGATTCCCTGCTTCACACCCGCCGCCAGACCGCGACTGATCTCTTCGCGCACCGCCAACGTCATCTGTGTATATGTATAACTCTGCTTCCCGCTTTCCATTGCAACTCCCTTTCGTGAACATAATACTAAGGTGTTGCACTAATACTTAGAGACCGCCGTACTTCTAAAAATCCGTCGTTCCGGCGTAGGCCGGAATCCAGTCCGTCGTAACTCCTTGATATTACGATGGGCTGGATTCCGGCCTACGCCGGAATGACGAAAAGTTGAGGTAAATAGAAGTACCCATGTCTACGCGACGCATTCACCACTCAATCTTGTAACCCATCCCGTAAATCGATTGCACCCAATCGTCGCGGCCGCCCGCTTCGACAATCTTTCGACGCAGGTTTTTGACATGGCTATCGACGGTGCGGTCGCTGACGATGCGGTGATCGACGTAAAGAATGTCCATCATTTGATTGCGGGAAAACACGCGGCCGGGGCGCGCGGCCAAGGTGCTTAGCAGGCGGAATTCGACCGGCGTCAGACCCAATGACTTGCCGGAAATCGTTGCCGCGAACGCATCCACATCCAGAATGATCGGTGACGCGATTTGGCCACCGGGGGCGTTGGCTCGGCGCAGAACGGCCTTCACGCGCGCCACCACTTCGCGCGGACTGAAGGGCTTGCAGATATAGTCGTCGGCACCGAGCTCGAGGCCAAGCAGCCGATCGATTTCCTCAACCCTTGCGGTCAGCATGATGATCGGCAGCGCGGAAAATGCGCGCACTTCACGGCAAATGCTGAGCCCGTCTTTGCCGGGCAGCATCAGATCCAGCAGCATCAGATCCGGCGGAGCCGAGCGCACCGATTCGACCACGTCCGTTCCAACGGCGTGATGATCGATCGCGTATCCTTCGGCGGCAAGATAATCGCGCAGCAGCGCGGCGATCTTGGGCTCGTCCTCGACGATGAGCATGCGGCGCGATGAGCCATCATTGCGTTTCATGGCTTCTCTGGCAAAGCGGGCAGGCGGATTGTGACGGCAAGGCCGCCCAATGGCGATGCACCGGCTTCGATGCGTCCACCGTGCGCTTCAACGATGTTTTTGCAAATCGCCAAACCCAATCCCGCGCCGCCGCCCGCGCGGTTGCGCGACGATTCCACGCGGAACAGGCGCTCAAACAGTTTCGGCAGCGCATCGGGAGGCACGCCGGGCGGCGAGTCTTCAATCGTGATGCACCATTCGCCGCCCGATCGTGCCGCGCGAATGCGAATTTCGCCCGGGGCATCGGTATAGCGCCGCGCATTGACCAGCAGATTGCCGAACAATTGCGCGAGTCGCGTCTCATCGCCACGTATCATCATCCGCCGCAGTGGATCGATACCGAGGCGAATGCCCGCATCGGCCAACACGCGCTGGTGTTCATTGCCGATTCCCGTCAACAGCGCGCCGATGTCGACCGGCGCGAAGCGGTATTCCAGCGCGCCGGCGTCGGACAACGCCAACTGATACAAGTCCTCGACCAACGATCCGAGCCGCGCGCATTCGGATTGCAATGAAGCCAGCGCCGCGTCGTTCATCGGCCGCACGCCGTCCTGCATCGCCTGAATTTCGCCGCGCAGAATGGTCAGCGGCGTGCGCAACTCATGCGCGATATCCGCACCCCAATCTCGGCGCGCCTGCTGGTTTTTTTCCAGCGCTTCGGCCAGACGATTGAAGTCGCCGGCA
This sequence comes from Betaproteobacteria bacterium, assembly GCA_031430555.1. GTDB lineage: Bacteria > Pseudomonadota > Gammaproteobacteria > Burkholderiales > Usitatibacteraceae > UKL13-2. The sequence continues at coordinate 3,472 of JANPBQ010000116.1, read as the reverse complement.
AGTTCGCCCAACTCGTCGCGCCGCTCGATGGCGAGCCGCGCGCGGTAATCGCCCGCCGCGAGACGCCGCGAACCGGCGCTGAGTGCGCGCACCGGACGCAGCAGCCATCGGGCCAGCAACCATGCCAGCAGCAATGAACAGGCAAGCACGATGGCGGCGGCAATCAACGTATGACGCGTCTGCGAACGCGCGAACGCGACGTCTGATTCGCTTTGCAATTCGGGCAATGGTGCTAGCAGCAATCGGCCGATAACTTGACCACCGCTTTTTACTTCGACAAAGGGCGAATCGCGCGGCACCGCCGGATTGCCAATCACCAGACGGCCATCGGTTCCCAGCAGCAGCACACGCGTCTGAAAATTGAGCGCATCGACTCTGCGCAATACCGGCGGGCCGGACTCATTTCCCTTTCCGCCCGGCGGCGGGCGCGGACGGTCGTCGCGATCCGGTGGGCCGCCTTCGCGATCCATTGCGCGATCGGGTGGCCGATCCATCGGTCGATCGCGCGGCTGCCCGCGCCAGGGTTCGCGCGGCGGGCGGAAATCCGGCGGCTCATCACGCGGCAGGGGAGCGCTCCCCGGACGCAGCACATCGGCACCGTTCAGCAGCGCATCGAACACCCGTCCCTGACGAACCAGAAAACTCCAATCGCCGACTTCTTCATAGCGGCTGCCGATGCGCTGTGACGCTTGCGCAAGCCGCTCCATGCCGATGCGATTGACGTAGTCGAGAAAATCGCGCTGAAACGCGCGCTGCTGCAACACGTACAACGAAAGCAGTGTGGCCACACAGAGTGCGGCGAAGGCGAGAAACAGTTTTTTCCAAAGCCGATTTTGCATTGGGGGCAACAAATTAAGGCGCGCCGTGTTGGCGGGTTAAACGTAACAGTAGCGCATTCGCGGGGCATCGCGTTCAATTCGCGCCGGAAATCCGCAATTTCTCCACATTCTCTCCTCGATCCCTGCTCAATCGCCGGCCAATATGGCCGTGTGGAATCGCGGCAAACGTCGCCGCCGACAGGAGAAAAATCATGCTGAGGAAAGTGTTGTTTCAATCAATGTTCGTGTTGGCGTTGTGTGTGTTTGCCGGTGCGCTGATGGTCATCGGTTCGATGACGGCAGGTGCCCAGCCCGCAGGATCATCGCGCAATTCCAATCCGCCGCCGCCGCCAGGTGAAGGTTCGCGCGGGCCGGTACTGGAAAGCATTCTTGGACTCAATGACAAACAAGCGGTGGCATTGCACAACGCGCTTGAGAGCGAACGCGCAGCGATGCATGCGCTCGAAGAATCCCTGCGACCGAAACGCGACGCGATTCGCGCGGCAACGCGATCAAAACTCGAAGCCACGTTGAGTGCCGCGCAATTGGCGCGATACGACGAGTGGCGCGAGGCCCATCGTCCGCCACTGCGGCGTCCCAACAATTGACCCGATAAACCGATTGTCCGGCGCAATCTTTCGCCATATCCATCAACAACGGAGTTCATCAATGAAATTCAATATGCGTCCTCGCCTCATCGTTGCGTCGGTTTCAATGGCATTGGGTCTCTTGACCGCCGCCACCGCGATCGCACAACTCGCACCGCCGCGCCCGCCGGGGGCCAATTTGCCGGCGCCCGTGCCCAATGCACCACCCAATACGCCGCCGGCCACTCTGCAAGGATTCGGCGGGCCGCTCGCCGGTCTCAGTCGTGATCTCATCGACGCATTCAATGCGGGTCGCGTCGAATTCATTAATGTCGAGACTCCTGAAGGCGGTCTCGGCCCGATTTTCAATGGGCGTTCCTGCGTGGAATGCCATTCGTCGGCCGCAGTCGGCGGCGCGAGCAATATTCGCGTCACGCGATTTGGACGCGTCGTTGACGGCGTGTTTGACGATTTGGCCGCGTTGGGCGGTTCGCTGTTGCAGCGGTTCGCGATCAATCCCGCATTGCAAGAGGCCATTCCGCATGAGGCGAACGTGATTGCGCACCGCGAAACCACACCGCTTTTCGGCATGGGTTTGATCGAAGCGATTCCCGATGGCGCGATCCTGCAAAACGCGGCAACTCAACGCGCCGATGGTGTCGGCGGGCGCGCCGCCATCGTCACCGACATCGTGAGCGGTCAGCAACGCATCGGCCGTTTCGGCTGGAAAGCGCAGCAAGCCACGCTGCTCGCGTTTTCCGCCGACGCCTATGTGAACGAAATGGGCATCACCAATCGCTTTTTCCCGAAGGAAAACGCGCCGAACGGCAATGAAGCCTTGCTCGCGCGATTCAAACGCACGGCAGACCCGGAGGACGAGATCGATCCCGTCACCGGCAAAGGCGATATCGACGTGGTCGCCGATTTCATGCGCCTTCTGGCACCACCGCCGCGCCTTGCGATGACGCCGCCGGCGCTGGTGGGTGAAACGCTGTTCGCGCAAATCGGTTGTACGTCATGTCACACGCCGAGCCTGCGTACAGGGCGCAATCCGATCGTGGCACTCGACCGCAAAGACGTCGGCCTCTATTCCGATCTCTTGTTGCACGACATGGGTTCCCTCAACGACGGCATCGCGCAAGCGGGCGCCGGCGCGCGGGAAATGAAAACGCCGCCGTTGTGGGGGTTACGTGCCAGTGCGCCGTATTTGCATGATGGCCGCGCCTCCACGGTGGATGCGGCGATCCGCGCGCACGATGGTGAAGGGGCGGCGGCGCGCGATCGCTATGGGCGATTGACGCCGCAATTACGGCAGAATTTGCTGGAGTTTTTGGGGACGTTATAACGCTATGACGGCGCAATTCCCGCATCTGTAGGATGGGTGGAGCGCAGCGATACCCATCCATTTTATGCAGGAATGATGGGTATCGCTGCGCTCCGCCCATCCTACTGGGCCGACGAAATTTGCGTTGTCATCCTGAGCGAAGCGAAGGATCTCGCAATTTGAACAAGATCCTTCGCTTTGCTCAGGATGACAGGGATTCGCTAGCGGACAGCGCTCACCAGGAATTACGCAACTCGCGCAATTTCATGAACACCGTTTTCGCGTCCGGCTTTTCACCAAGCTCCGGAAATTTTTCGAGCAGTGTGGCGATCACGCTCGGATTCGTGAGGCGAAAGAAGGTGTTGAATTTTTTCTCATCCGCCAATGTAGTCACGATCGATTGCGCCGGATCATGATTGAGCACACTCGGCAATAGCGCCGCCGCTGCCGCGTTATCGGGCTCGCGCGCGAGCGTAAATTTCAAATTGTTTTCGATGTAATCGTGCCCCGGATAGACGAGCGTATTTTCCGGCAACGTCGCCAATTGGTCGGCAAAGGTCGCATAGAGTTCACCGACATCGCCGCCGTTATGCACGTTTCCTGCGCCGGCGTTGAACAAGGTATCGCCCGAAAACAGCGCCGGCTGATCAGTGTGTGATCGAAGGCAGATGTGGCACATGGTGTGCCCCGGCGTATCCATGCATTCCAGCTCCACCGTCTTGCCGACCTTGATGATGTCGCCC
>JANPBQ010000115.1:0-57533 GCA_031430555.1 Betaproteobacteria bacterium | reverse complement strand
GATGATGCAGCAATATTTGCGCATCAAAGCGGAGCATCCCGATACGTTGTTGCTGTACCGCATGGGCGATTTCTACGAGCTGTTTTTCGATGACGCCGTCAAAGCAGCGCGGCTACTCGACATCACGTTGACCACGCGCGGCCAGTCGGCGGGCACACCGATCAAGATGGCGGGCGTGCCATTTCATGCGATCGAATCGTATCTCGCAAAACTGGTAAAGGCCGGCGAGTCGGCGGCGATCTGCGAGCAGATCGGCGAAGTGACCAACAAAGGGCCAGTCGAGCGCGCAGTCGTTCGGGTGATTACGCCAGGCACGCTGACCGACAGTGCTCTGCTGCCGAACGCGCGTGAAGTCTTGATTGCTGCCGCGTTCGTTCACGGCGCAGAACTCGGTATCGCGACCCTCTCGCTCGCAGCGGGAAAATTCCGCATTCTCGAAACCGGCGCCTCGCAATTTCGCGCCGAACTGGATCGCTTGCAGCCAGCGGAACTAATTCTGCCCGACAGTGCCACCTCGGCAATCGACCCTTTTAATGGCATGGCCGTGCGCCGCATGGCCGATTGGCAATTCGACACGGCGTCCGCCACCAAACTGCTATCCCGCCAATTCAACACCGCCGATCTTGCCGGGTTCGGCTGCGCCGATATGCCACTCGCGATCGCCGCCGCCGGTGCGCTGCTGCAATACGTGCAGCAGACACAACGAAGCGCGTTGCCGCATCTCACCGGACTATCGGTGGAACGCGGGGATGATTTTGTGCGCATGGATGCGGCCACGCGTCGCAATCTGGAGATCACCGAAACCATCAACGGCGCCGCTTCACCGACATTGTTTTCGCTGCTCAATGCAAGCGCCACCAGCATGGGCGCGCGGATGTTGCGCGATTGGCTGACGCAACCCTTGCGCGATCGCGATGCCGTGAAACAGCGATTACACGCGAGCGCGATTTTGCAGAATAAGTTTCGCGAGATACACGCCGCATTGTCGGATTGGGCGGACGTTGAGCGCATCGTGACCCGCGTCGCGCTCAAATCCGCGCGGCCCCGTGATCTCGCCGCATTGCGTGCCGCACTCGGTGCCGCTCCCACAATTCGACAACACATATCAGACCTGCAAAGTCAAGCGCTGGAGCGGCTTTCCGGCCATTTATGCCCGGAGGCCCGCATCCATGCTGGGCTTTCATCTACGTTGCGCGATGAGCCCGCCGCGATGGTGCGCGATGGCGGTGTGATCCGTGATGGCTACGACGCCGAATTGGATGAGTTGCGTGCGCTGCAAAACAACGCCAGCAGCTTCTTGCTCGAACTCGAAAAACGCGAGCGCGAGCGCACCGGCATCGCCAACCTTCGCGTCGAATACAACCGCGTGCATGGCTTCTACATCGAGGTCACCCAGGGCCAGCTCGACAAAGTGCCTGACGACTATCGCCGCCGCCAAACGCTGAAGAATGCGGAGCGCTTCATCACACCGGAATTGAAAACCTTTGAAGACAAGGCATTGTCGGCGGGCGAACGCTCGCTTGCCCGCGAGAAGTTTCTCTACGATGCGTTGCTGGATGAACTATTGCCGCATGTTCCCGCGCTGCATGCCTTCGCGCGCGCGGTGGCCGAACTCGACGCCTTGTGCGCGAACGCATCGAACGCAAGACGCTTCAAGCTCTGCGCGCCGGTGTTTGTCGATGACGACAGGATTTCAATTCGGGGCGGACGCCACCTGGTGGTGGAAAGCCAGGTGGAGAACTTCATCGCCAACGATTGCGAACTCTCGCGCTCAAGGCAACTGCTGCTCATCACCGGACCGAACATGGGCGGCAAATCGACTTACATGCGTCAGGTCGCACAGATTGTGCTGCTCGCGCACACCGGCTCGTTCGTGCCTGCGGCGCAGGCCGAGATCGGACGCATCGATCAGATCATGACGCGTATCGGCGCGAGTGACGATCTCGCCGGGGGTCGCTCGACGTTCATGGTGGAAATGACCGAAGCCGCCGCAATCCTCAATGGCGCGACCCAACATAGCCTAGTGCTGATCGATGAAATCGGTCGAGGCACCTCGACCTTCGATGGCCTGGCGCTCGCCTACGCGATCGCGCGGCACTTGGCCGAGACGACACGCTGCTACACATTGTTTGCGACGCACTATTTTGAGCTTACGCATCTCAATGCCGAATTGCCCAACCTCGCGAATGTGCATCTGGATGCGGTCGAAATGAAAGACAAGATCGTATTCCTGCACAAACTCGAATCCGGCCCGGCGAGCAAAAGCTACGGCTTGCAAGTCGCGCAATTGGCGGGCGTTCCGCGCGCGGTGGTGCGCGCGGCAAAGAAGCACCTCGATAAACTGGAAGTCACCCACATTCCGGCGGCGGGGCAAGCGGGGTTATTCGATACGCCGAAACAGACTGCTACCATTGACATCGATCCGGCGCTTGATGCGCTGGATGATCTCAAGCCGGATGAACTATCGCCGCGCGAGGCGCTGGAGAAACTCTACCTATTGAAAAAGTTGCGGGCGCCGGAAAAGTAGCACGCGGCGCATCGGTGTTTCAGTGATGGTGGCCGTGATCGCCGTGCGCATGTCCATGGGTGATTTCATCGGTCGTCGCGCTGCGAACCTCTTTGACGACGCATTTGAAAAACAGCCGTTCACCCGCCAGCGGATGATTGCCGTCGATCACTACTTTGTCTTCGGCGATGTCGGTCACGGTGTAGACAACCCAGCGGTCATCCTCGTCGCCCTGCGGCAGACCTTCGAATTGCATGCCGACTTCGATGTTTGAGGGGAATACGCTCTTGGGCTCGACCCGGATCAAATCCTCGTCGTAATCGCCGAACGCGTCTTCGGGTTGCAAATTGACGGAAAACTCATCGCCTGCGGATTTGCCCGCCAATCCCGCTTCGACCAGCGGAAAGATACCGCTGTAGCCACCATGAAGGTATGACATATCGGCATCTGCACCGCCGATCGGATTGCCGTCGGAGTCGATGAGTTCGCAGGTAAGTGTGACGACGGTGTCGTTGGCGATTTGCATAGCGTATGTTTGCGACCGCAGGCTGCGGTGCATGGACAGAATTGGAGTGGCCGCAATTGTACCGCGACGCCTGCCCGGAATGGGCGCGCGCAATGACGCGCGCGGAGAAACGCTCAGTGGCCGTGGATCTGCCGCACCAGCTTCAACACGGCCGACGCGTGTTCACGCGGATTGAGATCGCGCAGGATATGCCGGACAACGCCTTTTTTGTCGATAACAAACGTGGAGCGATGCACGCAGGGACGGGACGCACCGTTGACGGAATCTTCGGTCATGACTTCGTATTTCTTCATCACTTCGCAATCGGCGTCCGAGAGCAATTGCAACGAGAGACCATGTTTGTCGCGGAACTCTTCATGCACAAGGCAATCATCGCGCGAGACGCCGAACACGACAGTGTCGCATTCGGCGAAGGCATCGTCGGAATCGGAAAAGTCGATTGCCTCCATCGTGCAGCCGGGGGTGCCGTCGCGGGGATAGAAATACAGGACAACGTTTTTCTTGCCGCGAAAGCTGGAAAGTTGGATCATTTCCATGCTTGCGTCAGGGAGTTCAAACACCGGTGCGCGCGAACCAACCTGTAACATTGTCGTCTCTGCCTCTTGCTTTCTCGCTTCATCGATCCACGTTGGTGTGATGAAGTTGAATTGATTCTATCCCATTTTCTTTTTCGTAATGCAAGGCCCTTTTGAGATCGCTTCAAAATGAAAGAAAGCGCGGACACACAACAGAAAAATGATCGGCCGCTCGCGCTCCTCGGCGGCCTGGGTGCACGTGAATTTCTGCGCGAGTATTGGCAGAAGAAGCCGCTGCTGATCCGCGGTGCGTTCGCGGATTTCGTCGACCCGCTCGACAAGAAAGCCATCATGGCACTCGCCGCCCGCGATGACGCGGAGAGCCGACTGATCGCCAATGATGGCGGCCGCTGGCGTTTGACGCACGGGCCATTTTCGCGGCGCGATTATGTTGCGGCGAAAGAAACGAAATGGACGGTGCTTGTACAAGACACGCAGCACTTCTCACGCGCGGCGCACGACGTGCTCGCGCATTTCAATTTCATTCCGCATGCGCGCATCGACGATTTGATGGTGAGTTATGCGGTGCCGGGCGCCGGCGTCGGCGCGCATTTCGATTCATACGACGTGTTCTTGTTGCAGGGTGCCGGCAAACGCCGCTGGCGGATTTCCGCGCAGACCGATTTGCGTATCAAGGCCGGGATGCCGTTGAAAATTCTCGCGCGGTTCAAGCCGGAGCAGGAGTATCTGCTTGAGACCGGCGACATGCTTTACCTTCCACCCGGCTTTGCCCACGAAGGCATAGCGGAAACAGAATCGCTCACATGGTCGGTTGGGTTTCGCGCACCGTCGGCGCAGGAATTGAGCGTCGCCATGCTCGATTATTTGCGCGACGAGGTCGCCTTCGATGGCGAATATCGCGACCCCGGTCTTTTGCCATCGCGAAACCCCGGCGCAATCGATGAATCGATGATCACGACCGCAACGACGATGTTGGCTGCCATGCGTGCTGCCGCCGGCAATGCGGCGCACATCAAGCGCTGCCTTGGTCGCCTGCTCACCGAACCTAAGCCCCATGTCTTTTTCGAGGCACCCGAACCCGTGTTGACGCTCGCCAGGTTTCGCGCCCGCGCGCTTAGTCACGGCGTGGAACTCGACCTCAAAAGCCGGCTCTTGTACGATCGCGATTCGTTTTATTTCAATGGCGCAACGATTGAGGCAACTCCGTTCGACACCATGTATCTTCGCCAGCTCGCCGACGCGCGGTGTTTGCCGCCTGGCGTATTGGCGTTGGTTGCGGATAGTCCACTGCTTGGCAAACTTTTCGACGCCTATCGCGAAGGCGGGTTGCGCCTTATTTGATTGCTGAAACTCGCGCTACGTGGAGATCGCAAGATGAACACCGAATCGCCCTCCCCCGAGAAAATTTATCGCTTGATGACGAACAATGCCGACGCGCGGGAAGCCATTGACGCAGTGGTCGGCACAGCACAGCGTGAATTGCGTATATTCGATGCCAGCCCGCGCACGCTGCGCGAGCGGGAATTTGGCCGTCCTGCGCGAGTTGAAATCCTGCACAACCTGCTGCTGGCGAACCGCGGCCACCGGTTGCGCGTGGTATTGCACGACGTAAAATCAATTGAAATCGAGTTGCCGCGACTGATTGAATTGTTGACGCGCTTCGCCGGTCAATTCGAAATTCACCGCACGGTGGGCCAGGCGACCGAGGCGCGCGACCCAATGGTGATTGCCGATAGCGGTCACTTTTGGCGGCAACTGCATATCGACCAACCCCGCTCGGTGTTGACCTTGCATGACGAAGTCGGTGTGCGCCCGTTCATCGATCGATTCGAGGAAATCTGGGAAATGAGTGAACCCGCGGTGAGCGGCAGCACCCTCGGGCTTTGAATCCTGTGATCGAGAATGAATCAATGTTGTGCAGTGCATCAATCCGGTGCTATACTTGCCGGTCGGTCGAAACAGATCATAGTCAACAGCACGGCTTGTCCGGTGCCTGATAGGTGGCTGGGAAGCGACATAAGCCGATAAAAATTTTGATCAAATTTTTTCTCCAAGGGAACCCTCAAATGAATAAGTCAGTCCTCATCGCAGCAATCGTCGCAATCGGCCTCGCCGCTTGTGGTAAAGAAGAAGTCAAACCGGCACCGGCTGCTGCTGCCATGCCGAAAGTCGAAGCACCAAAAGCCGCAGTTGAGGCGGTTGATGCTGCTAAGGCCGCAGCGGGTGCCGCAGTCGACGCGTCGAAAGATGCAGCCGGCAAAACCGTTGAAGCCGCTAAAGATGCAGCCGGCAAAACCGTTGAAGCCGCCAAAGATGCAGCCGGCAAGACTGTTGAAGCCGCCAAAGACGCTGCTGGAAAGTCTGTTGAAGCCGCTAAAGACGCAGCCAAAGACGCTGCAAAAGCTGCAGCGCCTGCCGCGCCTGCTGCTGCACCGAAGAAGTAATTTGTTGCCGGCGACGGCATAGTCGCCACGCAATAAAACAAAACGCCGGGCACTCGAAAGAGTGTCCGGCGTTTTTGTTGGGAGGTCGGTCTTTGCCGTTCAAATTGGTGAAATCGCTTGCTTCAAATTTCCCGCCAGCCGAATCCACTCGCCTGTTCAGCGATTCCTACCCAGTCTTCCGCGCAAGACAACGCACCAGCCAGCGCGGCGCGCGCCAATTCCGGCCGGTTATTCTGCTTCGACAAATGCGCGGCCAACACATGCCGCAACTTCGTGCAGTCGATGTTCCGCAGCAATGATGCGGCGGCCAGATTGTCGAGATGGCCGAAGCGGCCCGCGACACGTTTTTTCAGACTGGCCGGATACGGGCCGTCCATCAGCATGTTTAGATCATGATTGCATTCAAGCACCAATGCCTCGCAACCCGACAGGTGGTTCTCAATGTGTTCGGTGATGGTACCGGTGTCGGTCAATACACCAAGGCGGGCATTGCCATCGGAGAACACGTACTGCACGGGCTCATGCGCGTCGTGAGGCACCAGGTAGGGCGTCACGTGAATGTCGCCGACGAAAAACGCATCATGCGGGTCGACGAAACGAATCAGCGCATCCGGAAAGGTATCCACACTCCAGAATCTCGCGGTGCCGTGCGTGAGCCAAACCGGAATTTGATGTTTTTGCGCGAAACGTGCGACGCCACCGATATGGTCGGCATGTTCATGGGTCACCACGATGGCATCAAGATCACTGGCATTGAGCCCCGCGCGCAATATGCGTTTTTCCGTTTCGGCGAGACCGAAGCCGCAATCCATCATCAAGGCATTGTTACCGACGCGAACGATCAGCGCGTTTCCCTCGCTGCCGCTGCCGAGAGAGGCAAATCGCAGCGTCATCGGCGCGATTTCCGTCGTGTGCGCGGTCGGCTGGAGATTTCGCCGCTTCCGCGCATCATGTCAAACGCCGGTTCTATCGCAGTTGATCCAGCAACAAGCCGAGGATTCGTTTGGCGGTCGCCGAGTCATCCGTTTTGCCGCTGGCATCTTGCACCACGACATCGGATACCCCTGCCGTTTCGGCGACGAACACGCGGTATTGCGGCTTGGAGGTGATCGGATCGTCCTTGCGCCAGAAGGCAAGCCTTTCCAGGAAACCTTTGTCTTTGCCCGATTTCGCATCCGCTTCCGGATCGATATAGCGGACAAAGAATATTCCCTTCGAGCGATCGCGGTCTTCGACGGTGAAGCCGACGCGATCCAACGCCAATCCGACCCGACGCCATGCGCGATCAAACGGCTCATTGACCTTTAGTGCGCCGCCCTTGGTCTTGTCGTAACTTGCGCGCGATACATTGGCCGCCGTACCTGCCGCCGCCGCAACGGTAGACACCTTGTCGGCACCCCCGCCAAAACCAAACTTCACCATCAAGCGGGCAAGCATTTCCGCTTCCAGCTCCTTGTCGGCTGGCTTGGGCTGCCAAACGGTGGTGTTCTTTTCCGCGCTGGTGTAAATCTCTTCAACGCCGCGATGGCTAATGTAAATATCCGTTGTTCCGGGCTCAGCGCCGGGTTCAATGCGCGTACGAAATTTGTCGCGGGTGCCGGTATCGTAGAGCCCATCAAGCACACGCCCGATGGTGCGGCGAATGATGTCTTCGGGAATCTTTGAGCGATTTTCTGCCCAATCGGTTTCCATGATCCCCGCTTCCGGAGTTTCACGCTTCAAGACAAATCCGATTTCCGCCCAGAATTCTTTAGTCGTCGACCATACTTGCGCAGGGGTCGCTTTAACGACCAGCCAGCGTTGCTCGCCGGCGCGCTCGATGCGCGCGTTTTCCACTTTTGGCAGCACAGCGCTGCCGCTCGCCGGCACACTGCCCCGCTCTCGCGTGTAGGTCGAAAACGACGTGGCTTTCGAGTCGGGGATGACGAAACGGTCGTCGGCAATCGGCGAAGTGAGATCCGGCGGAACCTCGAGCGACGGAATCTTGCCGCCTTGCGACCGATAATCGGCACCCTTGTTGGACGTGAAACCGCAACCCGCGAGCAGCAGACACAGCATGGTAGTGAAAACGTGATTTCGAGACATCATTTAAGCAGCTTCCTTTGCGTGATCGGCGGGTGCGGGAATCGCGGCGTTTTGCGCCTTGACACGCACATTGATTCCGGCGCTGACCATGGCGTCTTGCAACGCGCCGTGAAATTTTTCGTGAAATGGCGTGAGTGGGAGCCGGATGCCATACTCGATGAGCCCCATCTTCCATAGCGCCCACTTGACGGGAATCGGATTGGATTCCAGAAACAACTGATTGTGCAGCCCCAACAATCGATTATTGATGTCGATGGCGTGTTCCCGCTCGCCGTTAAGCGCGGCACGGCACATTTCGCTCATCAACTTTGGTGCCACATTGGCCGTGACGGAAATGGTGCCGTGTGCGCCCAGCAGTATCAATGCAAGCGTCGAGACATCTTCGCCGCTGTAGATGGCGAAATTCTTTGGTGCGCGCTTCAGCAATTCGGCGCCGCGCGCCATATTCGCCGTCGCATCCTTTATGCCGACAATATTCGGGATTTCCGACAAGCGAATGGTGGTGTCGGCCGACAAATCGGCGACCGTGCGACCGGGCACGTTATACAAGATCACCGGCATATCGACTGCTTCGGCGATCGCGCGAAAATGCCGGTACTGCCCTTCCTGGGTGGGCTTGTTGTAATACGGCACCACCGACAACGCGTAATCCGCGCCGGCGCGCTTGGCGAATTCAGTCAGGTGAATCGCTTCCTTGGTGGAGTTGCCGCCGGTGCCGGCGATAACGGGAATACGCTTATCCGCATATTCGACAGCCGCTTTGATGAGCGCCTCGTGTTCCTCGAAATCGACGGTCGGCGATTCGCCCGTCGTGCCGACAATGACGATGCCGTCGGTGCCTTCTTCGACGTGCCAATCGATCAGGCTTTTCAGGCGCGCAAAATCAAGCGCGCCGTCGGGCAACATCGGGGTCACGATCGCAACCAAACTTCCGGTCAACATAGGCATATCAGGCGAAAAATAATGCGGGAAATGTAATTCGGCATTTTAGCATCTAACGCTGCGCGCCCCGAAGTCGGCAACCGGCGAGAGCGGGGCCGGCTATTCCGCCGAATGCTGAATCGTCCGATACGCGGCGATTCGCTGGATCATGGCTGGCTTGGGTGTTTCGACGAAGCAATCCTCGTAGGCGACAACGCGTAAACGACCCCGTGCCAGATCCAGCAATTCTCCGGGCTGCAGCAAGAAGTCCGCACGCGAGGGTCGACCGTATACTTCATTGCCTGCGGCAAAGGTTTCATAGATCAACCATCCATTGGGTGCTACCGAGTCAATCAAAGTATTCAAGAGCGGACGATGCAGGTAATTCGTCGCGACGACTGCCGCGAATTGCCGCCCCGCGTACGGCCATTTTTCCGATTCGATATCAGCTTGTTTGAATGTGACAAGACCCAATAGTTCCGGCTGCATTTCACGATCCACCGCATCGACCGGATGTCCGCGCGCCGCGAACCAATTCGAGTGTCGGCCCGCGCCACAGGCCACGTCGAGGATTGAACCGCCCGGTGTAACCTGCGCGCCGAAGCGCACCACCCAGTCGGAAGGAACGTGGATTTGATGACCAGTCGATGTATCTATGGGCGATTGCATGCGCAAATGATACCGAAATCATCTGCGATAATTGGCCGATGGTTTTCTTCACTTTCATACGCGCTTTTCCATGACTCTGTCCCGCGCCGATTGCGTGGCACGGGATCGCGCCGATCCACTTGCCTATGCGCGCAAACGGTTTTCAGTGCCGGAGAATGTCGTCTATCTGGATGGAAATTCGCTCGGCGCGTTGCCGGTCGCAACGATTTCGCGACTCAATGAAACCCTTCAACGCGAATGGGGCGAAGGTCTCATTCGTTCATGGAACAATGCCGATTGGGTGACGTTGCCGCAGCGCGTCGGCGTGGCGATTGCCGGTCTGCTCGGCGCTTCGGCAGATGAGATCGTTGCCGCCGATTCGACATCGGTGAATATTTTCAAGTTGCTCGCCGGTGCGTTGGCATTGGCGTCAAAACAAGATCCCGCGCGCCGTGTGATCTTGTCCGAGCGCGGCAATTTTCCGACGGATCTTTATGTTGCACAGGGCATCGTCGAGTCCTTCGGCGGCGGCTACAAACTACGGCTGGTGGACGGCGATATCGAGAACGCCTTCGACGACCACACGGCAATCGCACTCATCACCCAAGTGGACTATTGCACCGGTCGCCTGCACAACATGAAACGCTTGAACGACGCGGCGAGACGCGCTGGCACGCGGATTTTGTGGGATTTGAGCCATAGCGCGGGTGCCGTTCCCGTTGCATTGAAAAAGGACGGTGCAGAATTGGCGGTCGGTTGCGGCTACAAATATTTCAACGGTGGGCCGGGTGCCCCGGCGTATCTCTATGTCGAACGCAGTTTGCAAGCCGATTTTCCGACGCCGCTGTCAGGCTGGTTCGGGCACACCGCACCTTTCGATTTCAGCGCGGATTTTGCACCCGCTGCGGGAATCGAGCGATTCCAATGCGGCACGCCGTCGGTGCTGGCGATGACTGCCCTTTCCTGCGGCATCGATACCTTCGCGGGCATCGACATGATTGATCTGCGTGCAAAATCGCTCGCGCAGTCGGATATTTTCTGGACACTGATGAATCAGCGATGCGGCGAATTCGGATTCGCGTGCGTCTCGCCGCGCGACCATGCGATGCGCGGAAGTCAGCTCTCGTTCGCACACGAACATGCCTACGCGATCATGCAAGCCATCATCGAGCGAGGGGTGATCGGTGATTTTCGACAACCGAATCTGCTACGTTTCGGATTCACGCCGTTGTACCTGCGCTATGTGGACTTGTGGGATGCCGTCATCGTGATACGCGAGGTGATGCAAAGCGGTGCCTGGAAGGCCGATCGCTACCAACGCCGCAACAAAGTGACTTGAGGATTTCGTATGACGACCCATGCAACCATTGCCCCCGTGAGAATTGAATTCGACCATCCGCGCATCGATCAGTCCCGATCACGCATGACCACCGGTCAGGCTTGGGCAAAAATTTCGGTCGAACCCACGCAATCCGAGCGCACGGCACTCAAAGCGCGAGTCAAGCAATTGTTGAAGGAACAAGACGCGGTACTGGTGGCGCATTACTACGTGCACCCGGATTTGCAGGATCTCGCCGAGGAAACCGGCGGCTGCGTGTCCGATTCGCTGGAAATGGCGCGCTTCGGCCACAACCATCCCGCCAAGACGGTCGTCGTGTGCGGCGTGCGATTCATGGGTGAGACGGCAAAAATTCTCAACCCGGAAAAGCGCGTGATCATGCCGGAATTGGAGGCCGAATGTTCGCTCGATCTCGGCTGCCCGCCCGACGAATTCGCCGCCTATTGCGATGCAAACCCTGACCGGACCGTGGTGGTGTATGCCAACACCAGCGCAGCCGTAAAAGCGCGCGCGGATTGGATGGTGACGTCGTCGATCGGATTGAAGATCGTCGAACATTTGCATGCACGCGGCGAGAAAATTCTCTGGGCGCCGGACCGGCATCTGGGTGCCTACATTCAACGCGAAACCGGTGCCGACATGCTGCTCTGGCAGGGATCCTGCATTGTCCACGATGAATTCAAAGCGTTCGAGTTGGCAGAATTGAAAAAACAGCATCCGCAGGCGAAAGTGCTGGTCCATCCCGAATCGCCGGCAGCCGTCGTCGAACTTGCCGATGTGGTCGGGTCAACGACTCAAATTATCCGCGCCGCACAGTCCTTGGCGGCACGCGAATTCATTGTCGCCACCGACAAAGGAATATTCCACAAGATGCAAGCCGCCGCACCGGGAAAAGTATTCATCGAAGCGCCAACGGCGGGGAATTCCGCCACGTGCAAGAGCTGTGCACATTGCCCGTGGATGGCGATGAACGGCCTCGCCAATCTGGCGGAAGCCCTGCAATCGGGTACCAACTTGATTGAAATCGACCCGGATCTCGCGTCGCGCGCGCGGCGATCGATTCAGCGCATGTTGGATTTCGCCAAGGGGCTTGATCTTGCAAATGCACCCGGAAAGTCCATGCGCAGTGTGCCAGGTGACTCGACCGGCGTCGGGCCGGCATGAACATGAGCCGAGTGAGCCATTGAAAATGTTCACAAGATTTAACAACGCCAATTGCGATGATTGTGACTTCCCGCATAGCTGCCCGTAGCGACGCTTGCGGTACACTCGCCACTGGGAAGTTGGATCGGGATTCGAACCAGGCTGTTGCACACCGGTTTTTGCACGGATTACGTTGCGCGGCACCACGATAATTATCGAAAACAAAAGTCGACGATGAATACAAACGCATCGGGTGATCAGGCAGACAATATTGCCGCAAGCGAGATCGACCCGGCCATATTGGCAGAGTTGACGCGCGCACTGCTGCCCTATCTGGGTCCGTATTCCATCACGACCGTCAAGCGGGCAAGCCGCGCGACTTATGATGTGGCGGAAATGGTGAGCATCGTCTCTCAACACATCGAAGACGCCGCCAAGCGCGAGATGTTCCTCAAAAACGCGCGGCGGATTATCGGCACAATCCGTCCGACGGACACCGCTGCTGAAAAGCCGGGTGCCGTCGCCGGGCATCAGAACACGGGTGGGCGGCCCGCGACGCCGATCACGCCTGAGTTGATTCATCGCGGCGAAGCGGCATTGGCACCGATCATTGGCCCGCTTGCGAATGTGCTCGTCACCCGCTACGCAAAGGTTGCCGACAATTCGCGGGATTTTTTCGAACGGCTCGCCGGACACTTACGCAGCAGCGAAGAGCGCGAAATGTTTTTTCTGAACATCCGCAATAGCGGCACCGCAACGCCGGCATCGCGATGATCCACCATACCAAACCGCACATTCACCGCTGACGATTGATTTAAGGAAATTCAAACATGGGGCTGCGACTCAAGTTCAACCTGATTCTGCTTTTGGTCTTTGCCGCCGGCTTTGCGACCATCGGCATCGTGGCGCTGCGGTATCTGGAGAATCAGGCGATCGAAGACGCACAACGCGCCGCCCAAGTGGTGCTGGACGCGGCGGGGTTTTCAAATCTTGATCCGCGCATCGCGTCGGGGCTTGGTTCTCGTCTGGTCGATATGAAAATTCGCGAATTCGTACCGGGTTCCGGGTTGAGTGGGATTGAAGCGCAGGTATCGCAAAAAATGAAGGCCGGTACGTCCGGGCAATTCAATGAAGTATTGACCCAATCGAACGGTGATCGCCGTCTTGCGGTGGCGCGGATGATCCGCTCGCCCGAGTCGGGCGACGTCAAGATTCGTCTGGCGAATGTCGATTTGGCACCCGTCTTCGCGACCGTGAATATTGCGTTGACGACCTTGATGAGTTCCATCGGCGCGGTATTTCTCGCGGTGTTCGTGGTGCTCAATTTGATGCTCGACCGGATGATCGTGCGACCGGTGGCTGAAATGGCGCGTCAGGCCGATGCGGTCTCGATCGGTGATTTTTCGATTCCGGAATTCGCGCCGAAAATGAAGGATGAAATCGGTGTGCTCGGTATCGCCTTCAATCGCATGCGTCGCAGCACGGAAGAGGCGATCAAGTTGTTAAAGGGCGGCGGAATCTAGCAGGCCAACGCGCATGGCGACCAAGCCACGCGAAAACTACGCGTCGTACAAGGTGCTCGATCGATAGCGAGCATTGAGATGCCGCAACCCGACGAGAATTGCCGCGCTCGCCGGCAGCGCCAGCAGCAAGCCGAAAAATCCGAACAGCTGTCCGAACGCAAGCAGCGCGAAAATTACAGCCACCGGATGCAGACCGATACGGTCGCCAACCAGCCAGGGGGTCACAATAAAACCCTCGATCAATTGCCCCACGCCAAACACCACCCAGATCATCGCGATGCTGTTCAAGTCGCCTGGAAACTGCATGAACGCCGCGATCGTTCCTAAAACGAGACCACTACCGCTGCCGAGATAGGGAATGAACACGAGCAGACCGGTAATGAGTCCTACCGGCAGCGCAAAACTGAGCCCGACCAGCCACAGGCCCAGCACATAGTAGATTGACATGATCAGCATCACGCTGACCTGTCCACGCAAAAATTCCGACAGCACCGCATCGATTTCGGTCGCAATTCCGGATACGGTCGGGTGCATGTTCCGCGGAATGAGACCGTCGACATGGCCGACGAGTTGCTTCCAATCTCGCAGGACATAGAACAACACCACCGGAATCAGCAGCAGATTAATCAAGAAACCCACGACCGCGAGTCCGCCAACACTCGCGGATGAAAAAAGTTTTTTCGCGATGCCGGATGCGTCGCTCAAATTGTCGGTGATGAATTGGCGAAGCGTCGAAGGATCGATGCTGATCGCGATGCCGAATTTTTCATTCAGCCATGGCACGACGCGCGTCTTCAGTTGCTCGGCGAATCCGGGGAACAGCTCGACCAATTGCGCGATTTCCTTGTAGAACAGCGGCAACACAATCAGCATCAGCAACACCACCGCGAGCAGCAGCGCAAGTACCGCAAAGCCGCTGCCGATGGCGCGAGATACCCCTTTCGCTTCCATTTTCGCCACCAGCGGCGCGAGGATATAGGCCAGTATCGCCGCAGCGAGAAACGGTGCCAATATTGGCGAGAGCAACCATAGAATTGCGGCGAATCCGAACAGTGCCATCAACAATGTCGCCGCGTTCCAGTTCAACCATGAAGGCGTGGACGATGAAACGAACGCGGTTCGCGCCCGCCGACGAAGCAGGAAGGCGGGCGTCGCGTCGGATTCATTGTCGCGTTGAAAATTCGGCGGGTGACGTGGGTTTATCCGGGACATTTGTCGGGCATTTCCAGTAAAATTGCGGCACTCGATTGGATACACGCCAATCCTAACCCGGTATTTTGTTTCCCGCCAGCGCCGCTGTTCCGCGCGCCATCACTCCCCCTCCGCCGATGCCATGAATAATTCGCTTTCGCCATTGACGTACAAAGCGGCCGGTGTCGATATCGACGCGGGCGACCAGCTGGTCGAAAATATCAAACCGTTTGCCAAGCGCACCATGCGCCCGGAAGTGTTGGGTGGCATCGGCGGGTTCGGCGCGCTGGTTGAGGTCTCGAAGAAGTTCAAACATCCGGTGATGGTGTCCGGTACCGATGGCGTCGGCACCAAATTGAAACTCGCGTTTCACCTCAACAAGCACGACACCGTCGGCCAGGATCTGGTGGCGATGAGCGTGAACGATATTCTGGTGCAAGGTGCCGAGCCGATTTTCTTTCTCGACTACTTCGCCTGCGGAAAGTTAAATGTCGCCGTTGCGACCGATGTCGTCAAAGGCATCGCGCATGGCTGCGAGTTGTCAGGCTGCGCATTGATCGGCGGCGAAACGGCGGAGATGCCTTCGATGTACCCGGAAGGCGAATACGACCTGGCGGGTTTCGCCGTTGGCCTGATTGAAAAAGATGAAATTATTTCCGGCCGAACCATCGTTGCGGGCGATATCGTGCTGGGGCTGCAATCGAGCGGCGCGCATTCCAACGGCTATTCCCTGATCCGCAAAGTCATCGAGCGCGCCGGCGTCGATTTGCATGCGGATGAGAATCAGCAATTGGCGTTGGATTTGCTGGCACCCACGCGGATTTACGTGAAGCCTTTGCTCGCCTTGATGGCGGCACATCCCAAAATGGTTAAAGGCATGGCCCACATCACCGGCGGTGGACTGACGGAAAATATTCCGCGCGTGTTGCCTGAGAACGTGATGGCCGCTCTGGAACGGAAAAATTGGCAAGCGCCGACCGTGTTTGCATGGTTGCAGCAACACGGAGAAATCGACGACGCGGAAATGGCGCGGACGTTCAACTGCGGCATTGGCATGGTTGTCATTGTCGCGCGCAATCACGCGGAGGCGGCGCGTGAATTTCTTACGGGGCATGGTGAAACCGTATTCTCGATCGGGGAGATTCGCGCCAGAACAACCGGTGAGCCGCAGACCGTTGTCAATCAATAATTTTGACAAGCTCCAGCATGGGCGGGGTGTTTAGACCAATAATGCCCGGAACGCCGCACCAGTATTAGAGTTTGGCAATCACTCACCGCGTCACGCCGAAGCACCCACAGACCCATGAAATCCATTGTCATCCTCATTTCCGGTCGCGGCAGCAACATGGAGGCCCTCATCAACGCGGCATTGCCGGTGGAGGTTCGCGCGGTGATTTCCAATCGCCCCGAGGCAATGGGACTTACATTTGCGGCCTCCCGCGGCATCGCAACAGAAGTCATTAATCACAAGGCATTTGACTCGCGCGAAAAATTTGATACCGCGTTGGCGATGGCAATCGAGGGTCATCAACCTGACTTCATCGTTCTGGCCGGATTCATGCGCGTGCTGACTGAAGCATTTCTGGCGCGATACCCGAATCGAATCGTCAACATCCACCCTTCATTGCTGCCTGCGTTTCCGGGATTGCATACCCATCGCCAGGCGCTCGCGGCGGGGGTCAAGTTGCATGGGGCGACCGTACATTTCGTCACGCCACAGCTTGATCATGGCCCGATCATTGTGCAGGCGGCGGTGCCGGTTACGGCCGACGATACCGAGGAGTCCCTGGCCGTGCGCGTTCTCGCGCAGGAGCACCGCATTTATCCGATGGCCCTGAAATGGCTCGCCGAGGGCCGGCTTGAAGTCATGCCCGGCGGTGTCGTCCATTTGCAAGACTCGGACGTTTCTGGAGTCGACATTTCCGATCACCTCTGTAATCCATGCGACTAAATTCAATTTGCAGCAGATTCATTATCAGCGCGAGCCTCTTGACGCTTGCAGCGTTGATGCCCGCCGTGCACGCGCAACCACAAGCGGGGCCGCCGAAAAAAATCACTGCGCACTACAAGATCCACAAAAGCGGCATTCTCATCGGCACGGTCGAAGAGCGATTCAGTCGAGAAGGCGACACCTACAAAATCGTCTCGGAAACGCGGACGGCCGGTGCGTTGCGGTGGGTATTGAATGATCACCTCGTCCTGCGATCCGAGGGGAAAATCGGCGCGACCGGCCTGGTGCCCGCACGCTATGAAATGACACGCGAGCGCGATCCGAAAAAGGACATTGTTTCCGTTTTTGATTTCGCCAAGAACCGAATTTTCTTGACCCGACCCGGCGGTGGCATGTCCGAAAACTTCCATCTTCCTGACGGCACGCTGGATCGCGTCTCGGCGTTCTACCAGTTTGCGTTTGTCGCACCCGTCTCGCCGGAGGTCAGTTTTCTGATGAACCAGGGCAAAGATGCTGAACGCTATCTCTATCGCAAGGTGGACGAACCAACAATAAAAGTGGGCGAGACGGCATATTCCACCGTTCACTATGTGCGCGAAACCAAGCAGGGCCAGGCCAATGCTCAGCTATGGCTGGCGAAAGACTGGCACTTTATGGCGGTGCGCATGGTGTTCGAAGATTCGCGGGGACTCTCATTGGAGCAAACGCTGGTGGACCTGCAAATAGAATAACCCGGCGACATTCACCGGTATCCTTGCTGGCGCGCCGATCGCAATCGATGACCCGCTAACGACCATGCCGTTTCTTCCCAAAAATTTCATTGCGCAAGCAAGTGCGCGGCTGTCGCCGTTGCGCGACAAGAAAGTTCTGGCTTTTGCCTTGGCATTGTCGTTGGCGGCGCACGTGTCGATATGGCTCGCAGTACCTCAATTCAAATTTTCCTGGCAGATCCCGAGCGAGCCGAGTTTCGACGCCGTGCTCGCGCCACTCGCAAAACCACCACCCAAGACGTACACTAAAACCGCGATTGAGCCGCGAAAAGAACCTCAACCGTCTCGGAAAGCCCCCGGAAAGAAACGCGCGCCGAAAAATGACCTGCTGGAGTCGGCGACGAGTTTTGTCCCACCCGAAAACGTGATCACGGTCGAGCGTCCGCGCAGGCTCTACACTGAAGATTTGGTGCCTGCCACCTCCAGAAGACCCAGTGCCGATACATCGGAAATTGGCGAGCCGCCCGTGATCGGCAACGAAGAACCCGTCGCGCCGGACATCGCGTCTCCAACGCCGCCCGCAACCGCCGAGACCACCCCGCCAACCGTCCCAGCTGAACCGCCGCCGCCAGAATTGCCCGCGCGGATCAAGATCGCCTACAAGATGTCCTCCAGCGTGTCCGACGGCGTCGCCGATTACACCTGGACACGCGACGGCGACCGGTTTGAAATCGATAGCTCCATGCAGGCGACCGGTTTCATCGTCGGCAACCTGATTGGTGTGTTGCATCAGGTCAGTCGGGGCGTGCTGACGCCGACGGGCCTTCAGCCGGAATCGTTTCAGATTCGCCGCGGCGAAGCCGTACCTGACACCGCGGAATTTCTACGCGGCTCGAACGAATTGAAATTGACCCGCGCCGGCAATGTACGGGTGCTGCCGCTGCCGCCGCAGATCCAGGACATGCAAAGTTTCCTGTTTCAGCTGGCCTTCGACGCGCCCAAACTGCGGCATCCGGACGATCAACTTGACGTGCAGGTCACCAACGGGCGAAAAGTCTACCGGCATCGATTCAAACAAGTCGGCGTGGAGACGTTGCAGACGCGCGCGGGGCCGCTGCAAACACTGCATTTACGCAGCGACGCAACGGACCCGGAAGACACCTATGAGGTATGGCTCGCCACGGATCGGTACCATCTTCCCGTGAAAATCAAGTTCTTTGCCGGACGATTTCCGGTGGAATTGATTGCGGCAAGTATCCGTACTGCGCCATAATTCGCCTGTCGGGCGCAATTTCGCGTCCCATCCGCTCTTGTCCGGCCGCCAATTCGGCCCCTCATTTGGTCTTTCAAGCCCTCCCCGCATGTCATTCACCCCCGCACAATTCAATACCCTTGTCGAAGCATTGACGGTTGTTCTGCCGTTGACGTCGCCCGCCGATGTCCAGCTCAAGCGCTTCTTCCGCGAACACGCGAAACTGGGTATCAAAGATCGCGCTGTCATTGCCGAAACGGTTTATGCCGTATTGCGCCATCGGCGCGCCATCGAAGCCATCGCCACCGACGGCGTGCCGCGCAAGATGGCCTTGTTGGCATTGACACGGTTTCAAGGCGTCAGCTCGCGCGAATTGATGGGCATCCTCAAGAAAAGCGAAAACACCTGGCTCGGCGAAGCGAAATCGCATCCGGCGGCGAATCCTCCGCTGGGCATCGCCTCGGAGTTGCCGGATTGGGTCATCGCCCGGCTTAAAGTCTTCATGAATGACAAGGAGATTCTGGCGCTTGGCCGCAGCATGATGAACCCCGCGCCGCTCGACTTGCGCGTCAACACTACCAAGGGCAAGCGCGACGCGGTGTTGGGACAATTGCAAAAAAGCGGCATCGTTTGCAAGGCGACACCGATATCGCCGATCGGCATTCGCCTGGAAAGCAAGATTTCGCTCGCCCAACACCCCGCGTTCCTCGAAGGCTTTCTGGAAGTTCAGGATGAAGGCAGCCAATTGCTCGGGCTATTGATGGAAGCGAAACGCAGCGAGATGGTCGTGGATTTCTGCGCCGGTGCCGGCGGAAAGTCACTGCTGCTGGGTGCGGCGATGGCGTCGACAGGTCGCGTGTACGCGTTCGATGTTTCCGAGAAACGATTGACCAACCTCGGCCCGCGATTGAAACGTTCGGGGCTTTCCAATATCACGCCGCAAAAAATCGATTCTGAAAATGACGCCCGCATCAAACGTCTCGCGGGCAAGATCGACCGCGTGCTGGTGGATGCGCCCTGCACCGGCTTGGGCACGCTGCGCCGCAACCCCGATCTGAAATGGCGGCAATCGGATCAGTCGGTGCTTGAACTCAACGTAAAACAGGCGGCGATACTCAAATCGGCAGCACGGCTGGTAAAGCCGGGTGGACGACTTGTCTATGCGACCTGTAGTTTCCTGCCGGAAGAAAACGAGAAAATCGTCGAGCAATTCCTCGCGGGGCATAGTGAATTCAAATTGACGCCGGCGTCGGCGATTGCGAGCCGCCTCAAGTGGCCGATCAAGGACATGGGCGAGTATTTCCGACTATCGCCCAAGGAACACGGCACCGACGGCTTCTTCGCGGCCGCGATGGAGCGCCGCAAGTAGGTCATGCAACGCCTCGCTGCCGATTTCAGCACCATCGTTGAACAGTTCGGCACCGGTGCCGCCTGGTGGCAGGCCGGGGTGCTTGCCGCAGGATTTCTGGCCGCGTGGCTGGTTGCCCGACTGGTGCGCGCGCGCTTGCCGGTCGATCTCGATCCGGGTGCATTGAAAATCGGTGCCGGCAGCGTGCATCGTCTGGTGTTGCCGCTGTTTGCGTTGATCGTAATCTGGCTTGGATCGTTCATTTTGTCGAAGTGGCAGGCGGTGCCGCTGTTGAAAATCGCCTTGCCCTTGATCGCGTCATTTGTTGTCATTCGGCTCGCGGTCTACCTGCTGCGCCACGTGATTCCGGCGAGCCCGTTGCTGAAGGCCTCCGAGCGTATCCTCGCCTATGGCGTGTGGGCCATCGTCGCGCTGTATCTCACCGGCATCCTTCCCGAAATCAGCAACGCGCTGGATGAAATCGGCTTCACTGTTGGCCAAAAGAAAATTACGCTGCTGCTGATCTTGCATGCGGTGTTCTGGTCGACGTGCACCGTCATCCTCGCCCTCGCGTTATCGCGCATTATCGAAAAGCGCCTGATGGCCGCAGAAACGCTCGATATGAGCATGCGGGTTTTTTCCGGAAAAATTGTCCGTGCGCTCGCAGTGGTGTTGGCGATCCTGATCGCGCTGCCGTTGGTCGGCATCGATATCACGGTGTTGTCGGTATTCGGCGGCGCGCTCGGCGTTGGCCTGGGTTTGGGCTTGCAGAAGATCGCCAGCAACTATGTGAGCGGCTTTGTGATCTTGCTCGATCGCTCGATTCGCCCAGGCGATCTCGTCACCATCGGCGATCGGCACGGCGTCGTTGCGGACATCAAGGCACGATACACCGTATTGCGCGGCCTCGACGGCACCGAAGCCCTGATTCCGAACGACAGCATCATTGGCAATACGGTGCTGAACCACACCTACTCGAATCCGAAAATCGCGGTAAAAACGCCTCTCGCGGTGGCGTATGGCAGTGATCTGCAGTTGGCGATGGATTTGTTTCTCGCCGCTGGAAAATCGCTGCCGCGCGTGCTCGCCGATCCGGAGCCCGTCGTGTTGCTTACCGCGCTGGGCGACAACGGAATGGAATTGGAATTGATCGTATGGATTCAAGACGCCGATCAGGGCCAGGCCCCCCTTCGTTCAGCCATCCTCGTGGAAGCATGGCGATTGTTCCGTGAACACGGAATCGATGTACCTTTCCCGCGCCGGGATGTGCGGATTGTCGCCGGCGATCCTGCCGCTCTAAATAACATTGCGTCGCCGTTGACTTGATTTCGCGATGATCGGGCCGATATGTAGAGTGGGTTGTTCAACTTGAAAACGACGTCCCGCCCGGAACCGGGGCAGGAAAACGCGATATGGCGTATGATGTTGATTCAACAAGAATATCGATTCTCTTCTGGAGCACTTTTTAGTGAATATTCCTGATTTTTTTGCGGTGGGCCTCATTGACCTTCCGTGGTGGGGCTACATCGTCGTGGCACTTGCGCTCACACACGTCACGATCGCCTCGGTGACGATTTTCCTGCATCGCGCACAAGCGCATCGTGGGCTGGATTTGCACGCCATTCCCAGTCACTTTTTCCGCTTCTGGCTGTGGCTCGCGACCGGCCAAGTTACCAAGGAGTGGGTGGCCATTCACCGTAAACACCACGCAAAATGCGAGACGGTCGAAGACCCGCATAGCCCGATGGTTTATGGCATCAAGAAGGTGGTGACGCAAGGCGCTGAACTCTACCGTATCGAGTCCAAAAAACCGGAGACGATGGAGAAGTACGGCCTCGGCACACCTGATGATTGGATTGAGCGCAACGTTTACAGCAAGTTCAGCTGGCAAGGCGTTGGCCTGATGCTGATAATAGATCTCGCGTTGTTCGGCCCGATTGGTGCCACCATCTGGGCGGTGCAAATGGCGTGGATTCCTTTTCATGCTGCCGGCATCATCAACGGCGTCGGCCACTATTGGGGATATCGCCATTACGCCGTGAATGACACCTCGACCAATATCACGCCGATTGCGTTCTGGATCGGTGGCGAGGAATTGCACAACAATCACCACGCCTTCCCGACATCGGCGCGTTTTTCGATGCGCTGGTATGAATTCGATTTGGGCTGGTTATATATCAATATTCTGCAATTCCTGGGCTTGGCGGTCGTCAAGAAAGTGGCTCCGCGTCCGCGCTTTGATTTGACGAAAGCAGTGTGCGATGGTGAGACCTTGCAGGCTGTAATCGCGCATCGTTATGAAATCGTTACCAAATACGCGAAGACATTGCGCTCGACCTGCCAGGAAGAGATCGCCAATCTCCGTGCCAACGGTCGGACACCGCTCGCGACCATGCGCGAAGGCAAAGCCGTCCGCAATTTCCGTCATTGGCTGCGCAGCGACGCCGAACAACTCAGTGCCGAGAACCGCGCGTCGTTGCAGGAAACGCTCAAGCACAGCAGCAAGCTGGACACCATATACGCCTTGAAACTGGATCTCGCCAAATTGTGGGAGCGCTCGACCTTGTCCAAAGAAGAATTGGTCACACGATTAGAGGACTGGTGCAAGCGCGCGGAAGCCACCGGCATCCAGCAACTGCAACAGTTCACGCGGCAACTGAGAAGCTACGCCTGATTCGGTTTTCTTGATGCAACAAAAAACCCAGCCGAGGCTGGGTTTTTTGTTGTCGTCGATTACAAACTGAACGAATTACTTCAGCTTCGTTTCCTTGTAAGCCACATGCTTGCGCGCCTTGGGATCGAACTTCATGATCTCCATTTTCTCAGGCATGGTTTTCTTGTTTTTCGTGGTCGTATAAAAATGACCGGTGCCGGCGGTTGATTCGAGTTTGATTTTTTCTCTCATGATCGGCCCCTTAGATGGCGACGCCGCTGGCGCGCAAGTCGGCGAGCACGGCATCGATGCCGTTCTTGTCGATAGTGCGCAGCCCGGCATTGGTCAGGCGCAATCGCACCCAACGATTTTCAGATTCGACCCAGAAGCGGCGGTATTGCAAATTCGGCAAAAAGCGACGCTTGGTTTTGTTGTTGGCGTGGGAAACATTGTTGCCCACCATCGGGGCTTTCCCGGTTACTTGGCAAACGCGTGCCATAAGACACCTCATTGAACGATTTAAGAGCGGACCGAAAATACCGGTTCCATTAGTTGTTGATGTCCGGCGGCTCGATTCCTATTGAGAACGACACAAATTTCGAGGCCAGCCCAAAATTATACTCAAAACCAAGCACTTGGCGCAATCTATTTCCAGCGAGCACCGGTAAATCAACACAAAATCCCTTGTTCGGCAAACGAAAGCGCCGCACCGGGTGCCACGATGAAATGATCCAGTACCCGCACATCAATAAGTGCCAATGCGTCTGCCAGCGCCTTGGTCAGTGAACGATCCGCCGCGCTGGGGCTCGCCTCGCCGGAGGGATGGTTATGCGCAAGAATCACTGCCGCCGCATTGTGAGCAAGCGCTCGCTTGACAATTTCGCGGGGATATACGCTGGTCTGCGTGAGTGTGCCGCGAAATAACTCATCGACCGCAATCACCCGATTTTGCGCGGTCAGAAATACGGCAACAAAGACTTCATGCGGTAGCCGCGACAAGGTCAGACGCAAATAATCTCGCACCGCCTGCGGTGAATTGAGTGCGTCAGTCTGTTTCATTTTTTCGTCAAGCGCCCGCCGCGCCAATTCCAGCACCGCCTGAAACTGCACATATTTGGCCGGCCCCATACCTTTGATCGTCGATAACGACGATTCACTAGCCGAAAACAGCGCGGCAAGTGAACCAAAATTCGCCATCAATTCGCGCCCGAGATCGACAGCACTTTTGCCCTTCACACCCACGCGCAAAAAAATTGCCAACAATTCAGCATCGGACAAGGCGGCCGCACCCTGCTTCATCAATCGCTCGCGCGGTCGTTCGTCTTCGGGCCATTCGGTAATTGCCATGAGGGCGGAATATCCTGTGTAAAATTCTGTGATGGAAGAAAAAATGAGAAAGTCGGCGAAGCGGATGGTGCTGGGTATTACCGGTGGTATTGCCGCATACAAATCCGCCGAGCTGGTGCGGCTGTTAAAAAATGACGGCATCGATGTTCAAGTTGTGATGACCGAGGCCGGTACCCGGTTCATCACGGCGCTAACATTGCAAGCATTGTCCGGAAACGCGGTGTTTGTCGATGCGTGGGACAACCGCATCGCCAACAACATGGCGCATATAGAGTTATCCCGCAACGCCGACGCCATCTTGATTGCACCGGCCAGCGCGGATTTCATCGCAAAACTCGCGCAAGGACATGCCGACGACCTGCTCTCAACGCTTTGCCTTGCACGTCAGCCGACATGCCGATTGTTTATTGCGCCTGCAATGAACCGCGAAATGTGGGAAAGCGCGGCGACGCAACGCAACGTCGCCCGGCTGCGCGAAGATGGAATCACCCTTCTGGGGCCGGAATCCGGCGACCAAGCGTGTGGCGAGATTGGCATGGGCAGGATGCTTGAAGCCAGTGATTTGGCGGCCACGATGGCCGGCCTGTATCAACCAAAACCGCTCGCTGGCCAACGCGCACTGGTCACGGCAGGCCCGACATTCGAGGCAATCGATCCCGTGCGAGGCATCACCAATCGCAGTTCGGGAAAGATGGGTTATGCCATTGCGAAAGTATTGGCGGATCGCGGGGCTGAGGTGACTTTGATCAGCGGCCCAACCGACCTTGCCGCGCCGCAGGGTGTCAGACGCATTGACGTTACAAGCGCATTCGAGATGTTCGACGAAGTTAAACGTAATTTGACCGACGTTGACGTATTTTACGCCGTTGCGGCGGTCGCCGACTACACTCCCGCAAACCCGAAGCCGCAGAAAATCAAGAAATCGACAGAAAAATCGACCATCGAGCTGGTACCCACTACCGATATTCTCGCCTGGGTTGCCTCGCAGCTAATTCCGCCTTTTTGTGTCGGCTTTGCCGCAGAAAGTGAAAACGTCGTCGAATATGCTCGTAAAAAGCGTCAAAACAAGAAAATTCCGATGATTGTTGCCAATCACGCCTCATCGGCAATCGGTGCGAATGTGAACGAGGTCACTATCATTGACGATGCGGGCGAATTTCTGATTCCACGCACAACGAAGGCGGTGATCGCGGCAGCCATCGTTCAACATGTCGCAACCCTCATGGCGAGCGCGACCCCCGCCAACAAACAATCTCGCGGCAAAACCGCACAACCAAGATCAATCAAACATGCGTAAGCTCGATGTTCGTGTCCTCGACAAACGACTTCTCGATCAACTCCCGCAGTATGCAACCTCGGGCTCGGCGGGGCTGGATTTACGCGCATGTATCGAGGCCGCAATCACGCTGAAACCGGGCGACACAACCCTGGTACCTTCCGGCATCGCTATTCATATTGCCGACGCGGCTTATGCCGCCATGGTTTTGCCCCGCTCGGGCCTGGGCCATAAACACGGCATCGTGCTCGGGAACCTCGTCGGTTTGATCGACTCAGACTACCAGGGGCAGATATTCGTCTCAGTGTGGAATCGTGGACAGACCGAATTTGTCATCCAGCCGATGGAACGTATCGCACAATTGATCGTGGTGCCGGTGCTGCAAGTTGAGTTCAATGTCGTCGAAGATTTCGCCGCATCCTCGCGCGGCGAGGGTGGCTTCGGCAGTACGGGAAAAAAATGACATGCGCATTGCTTTGAACACCTTGCTCGACAAATTCATCCAAAAACCGTTTGCACGATCCAACGCCACCCACATGATAAATCGTCCGCATTTTTTCGCGTTTCTCGTGTTGGCACTTGGCATTTGCGCGCACATTGCCCCGGTCTCGTCGAAAGAGGCCAATCCGCCGCTGCCGGCCATTACCCTGAGCGTCGGTGGGCAATCGGTCAAAGCAGAGGTCGCCGTGACCGATGAAACCCGCCAAAAGGGTCTGATGTTTCGCGAAAAAATGGCGAAAAATTCCGGGATGCTGTTTGTCTTTCCCGATATCGCCTATCACGCCATGTGGATGCGCAACACCCCGTTGCCGCTCGCCGTCGCATACATGGACGCCTCCGGAAAGATTGTCAGTATTCATGAGATGCAACCGCACTCAGACGCCTCCCACATGGCAGCCGGGCCGGTCAAATTCGCGCTGGAAATGAACAGCGGTTGGTTTGAACGCAATCAGGTCAAGGCAGGCGATACCGTCAAGGGATTGGCGAACGCGCCGAAGCCGAAGTAGGGTTGCTTTCGCGCGTCGGCGCGTCGGCCCGCCATTCCCATTCACGCCAACCCGCGAGCAGCGGAAAAAACAATCCGAGTTTGATTGTGGGGAATGCCGCTGCGCGGGATTGACCTGCCTGCATTGCATTCACCAGCGCTGCATAGGTTTCAAGCTGTTGCCGATACCGGCTTTGCTCGTTATCGAGAAACGCATCGATATCCGCGCCTTCGTGCCCGCCGGTTTTGAAATCGACAATCCAGCGCACGCCGGCCTCGTCGATAAAGGTGCGGTCAATTGCCACGTGGGCGATTCGATCATCCACGATACCGGTGAGCCGCCACTCCGAACGCGCGCCCGCACGCGATTGCAGAATCCAACGGCCCCGTGTGTCGGCAAGCGTGTTGATGAGCGCGCGCACGACGCGATCCACCGACGGAGAAAGGTCTCTTTCGGTTACGCCCAGTCGCGCGAGATCTCGTTCGAAAAAAGTGCGCGACGCATTGATGCGCTGATCGTTCCAATTTTCCAATCCATCTTCAGCCATCGTTTGCAAGACACCATGCACCACCGAGCCGACATGGCGTGCGCTGTTACCCGCCCACTCGAAGTCGATTTCGCCAGTGAGCATCGCGGCTTGGTCGGTGGCACCCTCGTGTCCGCAGGTGATCGCCGCCGGTAGCGACGGTGCCGGTGAATCGAGAGATAGGTGCATCGCAACACCGCCTTGCGAGGTGAGCTTTGCCCGTGAGGACCGTGCCCGTTCCGGTGTCGCCGTGCGCACGTCATTGGCGGCCGCATGAAAAACGTGAGAAACAGCCGGCCACATCGCCGCAAGCAGGCTCATCGAGCGCGGTGGCGAAACACTTACTTCGCCACCGTCATCCTCATCGACGATGACGGTGGCGAGCAAATGCAATTGCTGCTCGGCGCGCGTCGCCGCAACGTAGATCAGACGTACATCTTCCGCCTGCTGCTTCTCACGGTCGCGCCGCCGGACGAAGCGATAAATCGCATCACCATCATCGATGGCACCGGTCTCGCCGATCGGCGCCAACAGGAGTTCGCTATCGCCATTCGGATTGAGTTGCTCCGTCCACGCCAGAAGCTTCTGCGCGTCCATGCGCGGCGTACGCTGCAGCCCCGGCACGATGACCGTGTCGAACTCCAACCCTTTCGCTTTGTGAATCGTCATGATTTGCACGGCCGGTGGCGCGGCTTCGTGTGCGGTCCCGCCGCCGGCGTAAAGCT
Organism: Betaproteobacteria bacterium; assembly: GCA_031430555.1. Classification (GTDB taxonomy): domain Bacteria; phylum Pseudomonadota; class Gammaproteobacteria; order Burkholderiales; family Usitatibacteraceae; genus UKL13-2. The sequence goes on along the minus strand of JANPBQ010000115.1, from coordinate 29,897 downwards.
TGTCGACTCGTCGTTCAAACGCTGCAAGATCCTCGATATCGCCGCCACCGGTTTGCGCGAGCGCTTCGTCTTCCAGCAAATCCAGCCATTGCGCGGCCGACGTGAGATCACTAGGGTCGGGTAAACACGCGGGGCCTTGCAACGCGAACCACGTGCGTTCAACCAAATCGCGAAGCGGCATGCGCCGGCACAAGCCGAGCGCGTTGGCGAGCACACTGCGGATCCGTTGCACGCGGCCGCACCCGTCGCTCGACAGTTCGTCCACGCGTGCCTCGTCTTCGAGCATTTCCCACACCGTGCGGGGATCAGACGTGAGCTCGCCGTTCACCGGCACGGCACTTCCCGTCAGAACCGCGAGGTCGTTCAGCGTGAGGCCGCACCATGGTGCGCGCAACACGGCGAGCCACGCGATACGATCTGCCGGATGGGTCAGCGCGCGCGTGAGCGAAAGCAAATCGAGCACCACGGGGCGTTCGTTCAGCGGATCAATATCCACCGCGCGAAAATCGATGTTCGCGGCTTTCAATGCCGGGACGATGTCGCGCAGATGCCCGCGGTTGCGGACCAGGATGGCGATTTCGGCGGCAGGATTCTCTCGCCGCCGCGCGCCGATGATTTCAACGACATGGCCCGCCTCGACTTCGCTCGCAGATAACATCACGGTGTCGTCCGCATCAACCACTTTTTCGTCCAGTGCGTCGGATCGCTTAGACAAACACTGTGGATGCCAATGCACACACGGTGGATCGCGGCGCCCATCCTTGGACGCGCGCTCGCCGCCATGATCGCGCGCACTTGCCACGCTCGCCGCATAGGGAATTTCGCCGGGACCGGCTTCGCCGGTGGAAGGCATGATGCCGCCAAACGTTTCATTCACCCAGTCGACGATGCCCGGCTGCGAGCGAAAATTCACCTGCAACGTCAGCGGCAATAACGGCACACTGCCGATGCCGGTGCGCGCGGCGTTCAGAAACAATCCCACCTCGGCTTCGCGGAATCGATAGATCGATTGCATCGGATCGCCCACGGCAAGCAGCGTGCGGCCATCGCCATCGCTCCAGCCGCGCGTCAGTTTTTCGAGCAGCTCGAATTGGGCGATCGACGTATCCTGAAATTCATCGACCAGCAGATGGCGGATACGGTAATCCAACGCGAGCGCCAAATCGGTGGGCGCATCGTCGTCGCCGAGTGCGCGCGACGCCGCCTGCGAAATTTCAGTAAAATCGCATTGACCTTTCGCACCGAACACGCCCCACAATTCGGCGGTCGCAAATGGCAGCAGCCGCACAATGGCCCCCAGCACGGCCCACTGACTTTCCGTGTAACCGCCGGGTGGCAAATCGCGCAGTTGACCTAACGCGACGCGCAGCGCGTCGTTTTCCTCACCCGCCTCGGCGAATCTTTGGAGCAAATCGCCCATGCGATTTTTCCAACCTGCAAGGCGCGCTTTTTCGCTCGCCTCGGCGCTAGTCGGGAAGCCGACATTTTTGTTGAGGCCGCCGCGCTTTCGCCATGCGCCGCTTTGCGTCAGCAACAGATCTGCCAGGGCGAGCCACTGCGGCAACGTATTCGCATCTGCACTGGGAAACGCGGCATCGTTAGCAAACAATCCATCAAACCAAACCCCAGTACTGGCGAGGCTTTCCGACCTGTTTTGCTCTGAAAACCTCGCCAGTGCTAGTGTTTCTTCACATTCTGCAGCGGGAAACAATGCAGCAATCCCCGCCGCCGCCGCTTCAAGAACGCGGCTTAGCGCGCCCTCGAGTGCGCCCCGCTCATGCATCGCGGGAAGATTGCGCAACCATTGATCGCGCGAACGCAGCATGTCGGCCAGCAGGTTTTCGGCGACGGCGAGGTGGTTGTCGAGATGCGCGAGCAGCACCGCGATATCCTCGGCAACTGGGTTGTCTGTTGCAACGCCGGAACCCGCGCTGTCATGCACCGCCGCCAATAAATTTCGCGCGGCTTCCTGATACATCGCACCCGCATCGTCAATGCTTTCCGGCTGCGCGCCGAAGCGAGCGGTGATCGGCATTTGCCGCGTAAGTGTTGCGTTCATCGAATCGATGGTTTGAATTCGAAGTCGCGAAGGATTGGCGGCCAATTGCCAACCGCGCTCAGCATCACATGCCAACGCCGCGCGTGCGAGTTGGCGCGTGACGGCATCGTCATCACCCGTCTCCACGTCGCTCGACACCGAGCCGGCTTGCGCCGCGGAGGCGAAAGCGCGCAACACCCGCGCGCGCATTTCGGCGGCCGCCTTCCGCGTGAATGTGATCGCGGTAATTTCTTCGGGCTCATCGACCCCGGCAAGCAGAGCTAAATAGCGTTGAATCAAGAGCCGCGTTTTTCCTGCGCCGGCGGGTGCGCGCACGATGAACGAGCGCCGTAAATCGAGCGCGCGTTCACGCGCCTGTTGATCGGCCACCAGCCTCGCGTGGGCGATCATTCGCCTTCCTCGCGTGCGTCCGGCGCTTCCGCAATGCCGGCGTCGAATTCCATCGCCGAATAGGCCGAATGCTCGGCAACGCGGCAGAGATTTTGCACATCGCAGTGGGCACAGGTGAGACCGCCGTTTTTGGGATCAACGTCAGCAACGCCCTCCGCGAATCCCCGGGCCAGCGCGCGCAACGACGAATCCCATTCTTCGGTCAGCACATCCCATGAAACGTAACCGTCTTTTTCCATGCCGCGTTTCTTCTCGATCGGCACCACATCGAGCAATAAATCTTCGGTCGCGGATACCCCTTCGAAGCCGAATACTTTGCCGCGCTCGCCGCGTTTCAAGCGCGCGAAGGCGAGCGCTGAAATCACGGCATCGGCCGTGGTGTAATAAAGCGGCAGTTGCGGCTCATCCGGACGGCTACCCAGCCAACTGGTGAATTTTGCGGCACCGGTTTTGTAATCGATCAATGCGTGCGTGCCGTCGGCGAGACGATCCATTCGATCCAGGCGCACATTCATGGAAAGCCCGGCGAGCGTGACGCGGTGCTTTGCTTCGCGCTCAGTGACTTCGAATGGCGTACGCTTGGCTTCATAGGCGAGCCACTCGCCCAGCGTACGGGCGAGGCGTGCATGTTCAATCTGCGCGAAGCGCCCCGTGAGACCCTCCACGCCGTCGGCGCGCGCATCGACAATCGCTTTTGCAACAGCCGCAGTCACATATTTTTCGCGCGCACTAGCATCGAGCGTCAACAGTATCGCGTGCGAGCCGATTTCACCCCAAACCAAATACAACGCGCGATGCATCAACGTTCCGCGCTCGGCATGATCGAGTCCGGCATGTGGAGTTTCCAACGGCTCTGCGGCGAGACGATGACGGGCAAATGCGCGAAACGGGCACGCCGCCTGATCACGAAACACACCAGCGCCACCGTGAATCAAGGTCGGTGACGGGAGTGGTTCAAACGCGCGATCGGGAACCGGTTCACGCACCCCGATTGCCTGCGCAGCGCGGGCGTAATCCACGCGGTCTATCTCATTGCGCGCTTCAAATTTCGCCAAAAGCGGCACATCACTTATCAAAGCGCTTGCGGCGCGAATTTGTTCGTCGGCATTGCTGCCTGAGGCGTGACGGGCATGGCTGAAAATCACTTCTGGCGCGCTTTTAAGCCAACCCTCTGTGATGAGCCGATCGAGTGCCAAGGAGGCGGCCGCCGACGCTTCCGGCACACCTGCCGCGCGTTGAAAGGCAGCGGGAATGAAGGGTGCCGGTCGCGCCGCAAGCGGCCATGCTTCGTTGCTCAAGCCGGTGATCCAGATTGCGTCGAAATTCTGTCCAGCGGACTCCAGAATTCCCAGCACCTGAATCGGCGGCACAATTGCACTCGCAGATTCCGGTTGAAACACCGTATCGGCCATGAGTCGGCGTAGCTGCACCAACGCATCTCCCGCGCGCATTTTCGGCTTGACGGCACCCAACGAGGCAAGACTGTCGAGCGCGTCGCGAAACTTGCTCAGCACCTGAAACTCGGTTGACGACAATCCAGGCTCGCCGGGAAAACCCCAGGTATTCAGCAATGTCGCAAAGTGCCGCGACCACGTCTCCGGCGATGCCGTTGAACCAGTTGCGCCGCCGCCCGAACTTTCGCGTGCCGGCGCATCACTCAGCACGCCCACTTTGTCGATGGCATGCAATAGTTTTCCGCAATGCGCGAGCGAGCGCGCGAGTGTTCGCGGTGCGCCCGATTTGATGGCGAGCGCGAATTTCTTTTGCAGCGCCGCGAGGCGGATTTCCGGCGCAACCCGCTTTCGCAACTCCGCATCGAGCAATGCCCGCGCGGCACGCTCATCTCCCGCGCCGGCGATGTACGGCGAACGCAGCAGCGCCGCAACGCGCCCATACGCCATGCCACGCGATTGAGAGAACTCGATTAATCCCAGCGCATCGTGAACCAGCGGATATTCGCTCAATGGCTGGCCGAGCGAAATATTGAACCGCGACGCGATTTCGTCATGCATTTGCACCTGCGATCGCGCCAGCGGTGAAAGCGTATCGACCAGTGCGCGTGCAACCTGCGAGCGTTTGGCCTTGAGATCCGGCACAACGATCGCAAGACGCGCCTCCGAATTCTTTTCCAGACAGCGTCTCGCCCATGCGGCGCACTCGCGAATTTCTTCCGCCTCATCGGCAAACTCGAACCGCGTAGACGCTGCGTTTTCAATCCCCCGACATGATGCGACTGCTTCCACCCACGCGCCGGCCACGGCGCACACATCAAAAAATTGCCGGTGTTGCGGCGTGATGATGTCGAAACCCACCGCAACAATTGTGTTCGGCAAGACCGCCGACCCAGCAATGGCAGGCAGCGAATATTGCAGAGCCATGAAGTCAGTGAGCGTCGCACTGTCGATCAGGTTGCCTTCACGGCAAATCTGTTCATAGCGCCGCGCCCAGGACAAGAATAGTTTTGCATCCTCGTGCACCGCCGCAGCGCGCAGTGCGGGGAGCAAATGCCATGCGTGCGCCAAATGCCACGCCGCAAATGCCTGGCGCGCCGCTTGCGGCGCATTTAGCAGGCCCGTATCCGCGTCGGATTTGCGAACCAAGTCTTCCCACAAATACTGGCTTTGAAGGGAACTGAGCAATTGCGGCGGCGGAGAATCGCCCGCGTGTGAACATAGCGTGCGGTAGCTGCGCTCAAGAAACGTGTCCAGCGGCAGAATGTCGGCGCTGTGCCAGGCACGGAGTCCGGCGCGGCGTTGGGTCGCGTCGTACTCGGTAGTCAAGTACGCTGCAAGGCGGCGGTTCGGCGTGACGACGGTCACACGGGCGCCAGCGGCCATATCACCATGCAGTGCCACAAAATCGATGGGGGTCGAGCGGGAAATCACGTCGTGCTATCTGCCTGTGCGTGACGATGCGTGGTGGCTGCGTGGCTCGGAGACCGTGAAAACGAGTAGGCAGAAGGGCGGGAATATGCCCGTGCCCTCGCCCCTGTTACTTTTCGAGCAGCTGCGCTTTTTCCTTGACCTTCGCCCAATCGTCCGCATCGGCAGGCGCATCCTTGCGCGCAATGATCGGCTTCCAGCCTTTCGCCAAATCCGCGTTGATCTTGATGAATGGCCGCTGGCTTTCCGGCACATCATCCTCGGCGAATATCGCCTCGACCGGACATTCCGCGACGCACAGGGTGCAATCGATGCATTCGTCCGGATCGATGACCAGCATGTTCGGGCCTTCGCGGAAACAATCCACGGGACAGACATCGACGCAGTCGGTGTATTTGCATTTGATGCAGGATTCGGTGATTACGTAGGTCATGAACGGGCCTTGAAATTACGCCGCAGAAAATGATGGAAGGAGAATCTCGTGAGCGGATAGCAAATTTTAGCAGAGCGGCGGGGGCCGCATCGCTTTCCATAATCACCGCTGGTGCCGGGCACACGCAACCGCGCGGTGCGCAAAGAGTGGCATAATTGCACACATCATTTTGAAATTTGAGGTTATACGTGAGCAATGCCATTGTTTATGTCTCCGACGCGACGTTTGAATCGGAAGTTTTGCAAAGCACCACGCCGGTGCTGGTCGATTATTGGGCCGAATGGTGCGGGCCGTGCAAAATGATTGCGCCGATTCTCGACGATGTCGCCAAGGAGTACGCGGGCAAACTGAAAATCGCCAAACTGAATATCGATGAGAATCAGGATACGCCGCCGAAGTATGGCATCCGCGGAATTCCGACCCTGATGTTGTTCAAGAACGGTGCGGTCGAGGCGACCAAAGTCGGCGCACTGTCGAAATCGCAACTGGCCGCCTTCATAGACGCCAATATTTGAGTAGATTCAACGATTGACAAGGGCCGCGAAGCACCTTATTCTTCGCCCAAGCTTCGGCCAAGTCTGCGTCGATATCAATCCGCAGACGACTTTTCAGCAACACCTCTGTAGTACATCCCAACAAAATTAGTTGATGCCCGGTGTTCAGGAAAAAGTCCTGAATTCCATGCCGCAGAGGTGTTTTATCCTGGTGGTTATTCTTTCCGCCTCCCCTTTTTTTATCCTTGCGGCATAGCGATGCAATTATCTGAACTCAAACTCAAACACGTCTCCGAACTCGTCGAGACAGCCAACCAGCTCGAACTCGAAGGGGCCAACCGCCTGCGAAAACAGGAACTGATTTTCGCGCTCCTGAAACATCAGGCGAAAAAAGGCGAAGCGATTTTCGGCGACGGTACGCTGGAAGTATTGCAAGACGGTTTTGGTTTTCTCCGCTCTCCCGACATTTCCTATCTCGCCGGGCCAGACGATATTTATGTCAGCCCCTCGCAAATTCGCCGCTTCAATCTGCACACCGGCGACACCATCGAAGGTGAAATCCGCACGCCGAAGGAAGGCGAACGTTACTTCGCATTGGTGAAAGTCGACAAGGTCAACGGTGAACCGCCGGAAGCGTCCAAGAACAAGATTTTGTTTGAAAATCTGACGCCGCTGTTTCCCGATAAACCGTTCACGCTCGAACGCGATATCAAGTCCGACGAAAACATCACCGGCCGCGTGATCGACATCATCGCGCCGATCGGCAAGGGCCAGCGCGGCCTGTTGGTCGCCTCACCGAAATCGGGCAAGACGGTCATGCTGCAACACATTGCGCACGCAATTACCTCGAACCATCCCGACATCACCTTGATTGTATTGCTGATCGACGAGCGGCCGGAAGAAGTGACTGAGATGCAGCGCACGGTGAAAGGCGAAGTCGTTTCATCGACCTTTGACGAACCTGCGACGCGCCACGTTCAGGTGGCGGAAATGGTGATCGAAAAGGCGAAGCGCCTGGTTGAACATAAGCGCGACGTGGTGATTTTGCTCGACTCCATCACGCGTTTGGCACGCGCCTACAACACGGTTGTGCCGGCGTCCGGAAAGGTGCTTACGGGTGGTGTCGATGCGAACGCATTGCAGCGCCCAAAACGTTTCTTCGGTGCCGCACGCAATATCGAAGAAGGCGGCTCGTTGACCATTATCGCCACCGCCCTGATCGATACCGGCTCGCGCATGGACGACGTGATCTACGAAGAATTCAAAGGCACGGGCAACATGGAAGTCCACCTCGACCGCCGCGCGGCCGAGAAACGCGTTTATCCCGCGATCAACGTCAATCGTTCGGGTACCCGTAAGGAAGAGTTACTCATCAAACCGGAACTGCTGCAAAAAGTCTGGGTGCTGCGCAAAATGATGTACAGCATGGATGAACTCGAAGCCACGGAATTTTTGGTCGACAAATTGAAAGCGACCAAGAACAACGCGGAATTCTTCGATTCAATGAAGAAAAACTAGGCATAACTCGATCCACCTCGCCGCAATGCACGCGGCGATAGGAGATCGAGTGTTCAACCTTGGGCCATTGCTCGGCTTAGGCGAAATCCAGCCGACTTAGAGTCTCTTCCCGGCCCAAAACGTCCATGATGGCGTCAATCGATGGGGATTGCGATTGGCCGGTCAGCAATACCCTGAGCGGCATCATGATTTGCGGCATTTTCAGGGCGTGTTTGCCGACGGTGGCTTTGATGGCGGCACCGATATCCGCTTTCGACCAAGCAACCAATTTCAGCGTTTCTTTCAATTCTACGAGCGCCGGTTTGGCGGCATCGGTCAGGTGCGTGTTAAGCAATGTGGCGTCAATGGTCGGTGCCACAAAGAAATAGCGCGCCGCCTCGGCCATATCGACCAATGTCGGTGCGCGATCACGCAATAGTTCCGCCACGCGCGCCAGTTCCGGGCCGGTGGTCACGTGAATGGAGACTTTCTCCAGATACGGTTTCAACAGTTTCGCCAACGCTGTCGGATCGGCCTTCTTGATGTATTCGTGATTGAGCCAATTCAATTTTTCCGTGTTGAATTGCGCGGCAGATGGCGTGATGTGATCGAGATCGAACCACTCGCAGAATTGTTGAATCGAAAACACTTCGGCATCGCCGTGGGACCAACCCAGGCGCGCAAGATAATTCACAACCGCCTCGCGCAAATAGCCCCTTTCGGGATAATCCATCACTGAAACGGCGCCGTGCCGCTTGGACAATTTTTGGCCGTCGTCGCCAAGGATCATCGACAGGTGCGCATACACCGGAATCGTCGCGCCGAGTGCGGCGAGAATATTGATCTGGCGCGGCGTGTTGTTGACGTGATCGTCACCGCGAATGACGTGGGTGATTTTCATGTCGCTATCGTCGACGCACACACAGAAATTGTAAGTCGGCGTGCCATCGGCGCGCGCGATGATGAGGTCGTCGAGTTCGGCGTTGGCGATGTCGATTCTTCCTTTGACGGCATCGATCCAGGAAACGCTGCCGCCAATGGGGTTGCGAAAACGCACGACAGGTTTGATGTCCACGGGAACCTCGGGCAAGGTCTTTCCCGCTTCGGGGCGCCAACGCCCGTCGTAGCGCGGTTTCTCGCCGCGCGCGCGTTGGGCTTCGCGCATTTCATCCAATTCGGTGGTGCTGGTGTAGCAATGGTAGGCGGTGCCCGCCGCCAACATTTGCGCGATCACTTCCTTGTAGCGCGGCATGCGCTGCATTTGGTAGAACGGACCTTCGTCGTGATCGAGGCCAAGCCAGTGCATGCCATCGAGGATCGCTTGCACGGCTTCAGGCGTTGAGCGGTCGAGGTCGGTGTCTTCGATGCGCAGAATGAAGGTGCCACCATGGCGACGAGCGTAGGCCCACGCATAGAGTGCGGTACGGGCACCGCCGATGTGGAGGTAGCCGGTAGGGCTGGGGGCGAAGCGGGAGCGGACGGTCATGGGGTTCGATTTCGAAATTTTGTTGTCGGCGTAGCGAGAGGGAGGGGATAGTGGTCGAGAAGCGCAGATGGGTGCCTTACCCATCGAGCATCGCAGGCCGCTAGACTGCCCGCGCAGTAGCCGACTACATCTTCGGCAACGTCACGCCTTGCTGCCCCTGATACTTCCCGCCGCGATCTTTATACGATGTCTCACACACTTCATCGCTCTCGAAAAACAGCACCTGCGCAATGCCTTCATTGGCGTAAATCTTCGCCGGCAGCGGTGTCGTATTTGAAAATTCCAGCGTCACGAATCCTTCCCATTCCGGCTCGAACGGCGTCACGTTCACGATGATGCCGCAGCGGGCGTAGGTTGATTTGCCGAGACATACCGTCAACACATTGCGCGGAATACGGAAATATTCGACCGTGCGTGCGAGTGCGAATGAATTCGGCGGGATGATGCAGAAATCCGCTTTGATATCCACGAACGATTTGTCGTCGAAATTCTTCGGGTCGACAATCGTCGAATTGATGTTTGTGAAGAGCTTGAATTCATTCGAGCAGCGGATGTCGTAGCCGTAGCTGGAGGTGCCGTAACTGACGATGCGCTGGCCATTGGCCTCGCGCACCTGCCCTGGCTCGAAAGGCTCGATCATGCCGTGTTCCTGTGCCATGCGGCGGATCCATTTGTCGCTCTTGATGCTCACTTTATTTTTTCTCCTACGAGTCCTGATACAAAATCAACTCAACGTCGGCACCTTGATCCCGCAGAGGAATCAACGTCTGATATTCCGCTGAATCATGCCAGCGTTTCGCCGCGGCAAGATCGGCAAATCGAAGCACCACCACGCGGTCATGATCCGGATTGCCGCTGAACACCGAGTCCAATGCACCGCGAAACATCACCTCGCCGCCATATTGTGCAATCGTCGCACCCACGCGGCTTCGATAGACATCCCATGCTATCGCATCTTTCACGCGAATCCGTCCCACACAAAACGCCGCCATTGCCGACTACTCGTCGTACGGCGGATCGAGATGCGCGGCGTAATATGAAATCGCCCGTCGATAGCGTTGCGTATCTGCATCCGCCGAATGCGCCGCAATGTGCGTCAACAGTAATCGCATCGCTTCCGCATGTTCGCCCATGTTGTAACGCGTGAGTGCGAGAAAAATGTCGAACTCGCGCGCTTCGGGAAAGGTCGTTGCGCCTTTTTGCAAGGTACGCGCCGCATCACCATAACGCTCTACGCATCGATACGAACTCCCCAGCCCCAGCAACGCGCCGCGCAAATCGGCCCCCTCCAATCCGCACTGAATCGCGTGTTCATAAAACGCAATCGCTTCATCCTCGACACCTTGCTGATCATAGGTGCCGCCCAGCTCGTAATTGACCTTCGCATTGTCGGGCTGCTGGTTGTAGAGATCGAGCAGGATTGCCAGTGCTTCCGTGTGCTGTAATTCGCGGCGCAACTCAACGGCGCGTGCAATGGCCTGCTCGGTGGCCGCATCCATCGACATCAGTTGTTTTGTATGACGATTTTCGGAAACACGCTGGATCGATCCTGCGATTGCTTCGCGATTTTCGCCGCGCATTTGCGGGCAATATCCTTGTAGATGGCGGCGATGGGTCCATCGGGATCGGAGACCACGGTGGGCTTGCCGCTATCGGCCATCTCGCGGATTTTGATATCCAGCGGCAGCGAGCCGAGCAATTCCACGTCGTAATCCTTGGCCATTTTCCCGCCTCCCCCCGCGCCGAAAATGTGCTCCATGTGGCCGCAGTTGGTGCAGACATGCATCGCCATGTTCTCGACGATGCCGATGATCGGCACGCCGACCTTTTCGAACATCTTCAGCCCTTTGCGCGCATCGAGCAGCGCGATATCCTGCGGTGTGGTCACAATCACGGCACCGGTGACCGGCACTTTTTGCGCGAGCGTCAATTGAATGTCGCCGGTACCGGGCGGCAGATCGACGATCAGGTAATCCAAATCGCTCCATTTGGTTTCATTGAGCAATTGCTCCAGCGCCTGCGTGACCATCGGCCCGCGCCACACCATCGGCGTCTCCGGATCGATCAGGAAGCCGACGCTCATCGCCTGAATGCCGTGGCCTTCAAGCGGCTCCATCGACTTGCCGTCCTTCGATGACGGCCTGCCGGTGATGCCGAGCATGGTCGGCTGCGATGGGCCGTAGATGTCCGCATCGAGCATGCCGACAGACGCGCCTTCGGCCGCCAGCGCCAACGCCAGGTTGACAGCGGTGGTGCTCTTTCCCACGCCGCCCTTGCCCGATGCGACGGCGATGATATTTTTGATTCCTGGCACCAGTTTTACGCCGCGCTGGGCGCTGTGCGAGACGATCTTTGAGAACACATTTACCGACACATTGCCGACACCGTCGATTTTTTTCACGCGCTCGATCACCTGCCGGCGGATGGATTCGGTGACGCTTTTGCCCGGATAGCCGAGCACGATTTCGAGCGACACATCGGCGCCATCGAGCTTGATATTCTTGGCCGATTTGCCTTCGACGTAATTCTGTCCTGTGACGGGATCGATCAATTCGCGCAACGCATTCTGGACAATTTCTACGGTGATGCTCATAAGGCGGGCTTTGTGATTGGCGTGAGGCATGTATTTTATCGGATAAGCCGTTTGATCCGCCGTGCCATATCAAAAAGCCGACCGACTTGGTACAATTCATCGATATAAAAATGCACGCCACTTAAATCGTTTCTGTGCGCCGGTCAGCCTAAATCCAACCCGGCCCGCGCGAACAAGCACTCGATGCCCCGAAAACTTTTCGTCACCACCGCACTGCCCTACGCCAACGGCCCGTTTCACATCGGCCACATCATGGAATACATCCAGGCCGATATCTGGGTGCGGTTCCAGCGCATGCAGGGCCACGAGGTGCATTTTGTCTGCGCAGACGACACGCATGGCGCAGCGATCATGCTCAACGCCGAAAAATCAGGCGTGACGCCCGAGCAGTTGATCGAAAAAATCGGTAATGAACACAAGGCCGATTGGCCAAAATTCCACATCAGCTTCGACCACTGGCATTCGACGCATTCTCCTGAGAACGTCGAACTCTCACAGGGCATCTACAAAAAACTCAAGGCAGCGAAACTGATCGCCACACGTGAGGTCGAACAATTTTTCGATCCCGTGAAAGGCATGTTCCTGCCGGATCGCTTCATCAAGGGCGAATGCCCGAAATGCGGCACCAAGGATCAATACGGTGACGCATGTGAGAACTGTGGTGCCGTGTATGCCCCCACCGATTTGAAGAACCCGTTTTCAACGATCACCGGTGCCAAGCCGGTTTTAAAAAAATCGGAACATTTTTTCTTCAAACTCTCCGACAAGAAATGCGTGCAGTTCTTACAGGAATGGACTCAGAAAACGCCGCTGCAATCTGAAGTGGTCAACAAGCTGGCCGAGTGGCTCGGCGACGGTGGAAAAAATTTCAACGACTGGGATATCTCGCGCGACGCGCCCTACTTCGGCATTGAGATTCCCGATGCGCCCGGAAAATATTTCTATGTCTGGCTCGATGCGCCGGTCGGCTATCTCGCGAGTCTGAAGGCCTATTTCGATTCCGGCAAAGCCAAGGCCAACGGCGAGAAAAAATCTTTCGATGAATTCATGGCCGACGACAAAGTCGAGCAATATCATTTCATCGGCAAGGACATCGTCTATTTCCACACGCTGTTCTGGCCGGCGATGCTGCATTTTGCGGGATTGAAAACGCCGAACAATGTATTCGTGCACGGCTTCATTCAGATCACCGGCGAGAAAATGTCGAAATCGCGCGGTATCGGTTTCGGCCCGACCAAATACATCGATGTCGGTTTGAATCCCGAGTGGCTGCGCTATTACATCGCGGCGAAACTGAACGACAAGGTCGAGGATATCGAATTCAATCCCGATGATTTCCTCACCCGCGTCAACAGTGATTTGATCGGCAAGTACGTCAATATCGCCAGCCGCGCGGCGGGGTTCATCAGCCGGAAGTTCGACGGCAAGCTGGGCAAGCCGCAATTGCCGAAAGAAATCGCCGCGGAATTTTCCGGCGCGGCCGAAGAAATCGCCGGCTACTACGATGGCCGCGAATTCGGCAAGGCGATCCGCAAGATCATGGCGCTGGCGGATTTGGCAAATCAATTCGTGGACGCCAACAAGCCGTGGGAACTCGCCAAGCTGGAAGGCAAGGAAGCCGAATTGTTGACCGTCTGCTCGACGGCGGTGGCGATGTTCCGCGATCTCACAGTTTATCTTGCACCGGTGCTGCCGGAGCTCGCCGCCAAGGCTGGCGAAATGTTCAATTTCGACGCGCGCGACTGGAAATCGACGGCGAAACCTTTGAAAGAAGGCCACCCAATCAACGCTTACAAACATTTGATGGGCCGGGTCGATCCTAAGCAGATCGACGCGTTGATGGAGCCGCCGAAAGAAATTGCCGAAGCGAAACCCGCCAAGGCGGACAAGGCCGAGAGCAAGGCAACAAATGGCGACGCACCCGCCACCACCGAATTCGCCTTGCAGCCTGTCGAGCCGCCGAAGCCGATCGTTGTGCAGCCGATATCGGAGACCATTTCCATCGACGATTTCGGCCGCCTCGACTTGCGCATCGCCAAAATTCTCGATGCAGAGTTGGTGGTGGAGGCCGACAAGTTGTTGAAACTCACGCTCGATCTCGGCATTGAGACACGCACCGTGTTCGCCGGCATCCGTTCGGCCTACAACCCGAAAGATCTTGTGGGCCGCCTTACCGTGATGGTTGCGAATTTGGCACCGCGCAAGATGCGCTTCGGCGAATCGCAAGGCATGGTGTTGGCCGCTGGCGATGGCACCGGCATCTACCTGCTCGCCCCGGACGCGGGGGCGGTGCCGGGCATGCGCATCAAATAGCCGATCCGTTACTGCCTTTCAACGTGCGAAGGTTGACCCGAGGTTGTATTTTGGCGGCCATGATCGTGCCTGCCTTTCTCGCCGCCTGCGCCACACCCGGCGTCACCCAAGGCACCGGGCGCGTGATCGACCCTCCACTTGAACTCATCCTTTATTGTCTGCTGAACCCCACCGCCGCCGCCTGCCGCGGTATCTTCCGCTGAGCCGACGCGCAGTCGATCGGCACACCTTACAATTCGGCCATGGCGCGTCTGATTCCCCTCACACTCCCCCCGTATGCGATCGATCGCGAAACGCTCGAGCGCGAGGTCGGTATCGACACCTATCGCGCGTCCGGGCCGGGCGGGCAGCATGTCAACAAAACCAATTCCGCGATCCGCCTCACGCATTTACCTTCCGGCGTAGTGGTGATCGCGCAAGATTCGCCCTCGCAATTTCGCAACAAAGAGATCGCATTTGAGCGCCTGACCGAGCGGCTCGTGAAATTGAATCACGTCCCGAAAAAACGCCACGCCACCAAACCGACGCGCGCATCAAAAGAGCGGCGCATCGAAGCCAAAAAAACACGCGCCACCGTCAAATCGATCCGCAGCAAAAAAGTTTCGCACGACGAATGAGCGACGACATCATCACCGTCAAACTTGAAATCACCGGCCGCGTGCAAGGCGTGGGATTTCGCGAGTCGTTGCGCGCGGTCGCCGGGGCGCTGGAGGTGAATGGCTGGGTGCGCAATCGCGACGACGGCAACGTAGAAGCGATATTGCAAGGCCTTGAGTCCGACGTCGAGCGCGTTGTCGCCTGGTGCCACAACGGGCCACCGGGGGCGAATGTGAAGTACGTGAATACAACGATGGTGGAAGGCGGCGAGACGTTTATCGCGTTTACGCGATGGCCGGATTTTCGGGCGTAAACACCAGCACTGGCGCGGCGTTTGAAGGCTTTTTAGCCTGAAAGGCTCGCCAGTGCTTGTGATTTTGCAATGGGCAGTTCCAAAAGCCTGCCGTTCTGGCGTAGCCGGAATCTGAAAATGTACTGTCATCCTGAGCGCAGCGAAGGATCTCGTCGCATGAACAAGATCCTTCGCGATGCTCAGGATGACACCGCTATTTTGCGCGGTGGGCCTGCGCCGAAATCACGGGTTAATTGTGACCGGCTCTGATAAACAAATCCTGCTCGCGCCGCTCAACTAAGCCATCCTGCCGCCATCACTTCTGGATAAAATCACCTATCAATCAGGAGGCCCAAATGTCGACGCCCAACGCACCCAAGGAATTGCCCGCTGACGTTCAACGAAGTATCGATAATTTTGTCGACGCCGCAAAAGCCGCGTTCGAGAACGATCTCGTTTCTATTGTCATCTATGGTTCCGCCGCCGAAGGACGAATGCGCGCGACGTCCGATGTCAACATGCTGCTGGTGCTGAAAAATTTCGGGCAAGCGCGTGCCGACCGCCTGCGTGAGCCGCTGCGCATCGGCCACGCCGCCGTGCAGCTCAATGCGATGTTCCTGCTGGAAAGCGAAGTCGCGGCGGCGATGGATGCCTTCGCCGTCAAGTTTGCCGATGTCGTCGCGCGGCACCGGGTGCTATACGGCACAAATCCTTTCGCGAATCTCAATCCGCCGCGCGATGCCTTGATTCGCCGTTTGAAGCAGGTGTTGCTCAACCTGCAATTGCGATTGCGTGAGCGCTATGTATTGCTGAGCTTGCGCGAAGAACAATTGGCGCTGGTGATCGCCGACGCCGCCGGTCCGTTGCGCTCGATTGCCTCATCCTTGATGCAGCTGGAAGGGAGCGGCGCACTCGCACCCAAAGCATCCCTGGAAAAAATCGTCCAGGATATGCACGATGCAAATCTGAGCGCCGCGCTGCACGAGATGTCGGTCGCCCGCGAAGAGCGCCAATTGAATGAAGGCAAAGCGGGGCTCACATTGTTCGCCTTGATCGAGATCACCCGGTCGTTACGCGAACGAGTTGAGCGGCTTCAATAGCCGCGCGGGGAGAACGCCATGAACCCTTTTCAACTCACCGGATTCAGTTTCCTCCTTTTCTATGTTTTGCTCGGCATCGCCGTCTTGTGGGGATTGCACCTGGCGATTCGTCAGCTCGAATCCGCCGGCGCGACGCCGAAGCAAAACATGACCGATCCGTATTTGATCGCCCACCTGCGTGCGGGTACCAACGAGGCGCTGCGAGTCGCCACGGTTGCATTGCTGGACCGCGGCTTGTTGACGGCAAGCGGTACCAACCTGAGCGCGAAAAACAGCAAGGCTTTCGCTGCCGCGCAACGACCGATCGAAAAAGCCATTCTTCATCACTACGCAAAATCAGCGGAGAGCCACAAGATTTTTTCCGATGCGCCGGCCAAAGCCGCCTGCAACGTGTACGACAACACGCTCAAAACGCAAGGCTTGATCGCCGATGCGGGCACCTACGTGAAGCGGCTGCCGCTGGTCGCCATCGGCCTCGCAATATTGGTCGGCACCGCCTGGACAAAAATCAACATCGCGTTTTCACAGGGACGGCACAACGTCGGCTTCATTGTTGTGCTGGCGTTCATATTTTCCATCGTCGCCTTGGTCATTTGGAAGCGCCGACGCACCGGTGCGGGCGACGCGATGCTCGCCGATTTGCGCTCGCTGTTTTCGCGTTTGAAGGATCGCGCGAAAACCTTGCGCGCTGGCGGAGCGACCAACGAAGCCGCATTGCTGGCGGCGGCTTTTGGATTGTCCGCGCTCGCGGCGAGTAACTTCCCGTTCCTCGAAACTCTCTACCCGAAGAAATCCGGCGACGGCAGCAGTTGCGGATCTTCCTGCAGCAGTGGCAGCAGTTGCAGTAGCGGCAGCAGTTGCGGAGGCGGATGCGGCGGTGGAGGTTGTGGTGGCTGATTGCATGGCTCCCCAATGCCCACGCAAGGACCGTGTCGGCATCGGCTGGCGCGGCGAACTTGCGGCGGGAATATTCACGCACCTCGACAAAATCGACCTCATTGAAGTCATTGCAGACGATCATTTCCGCGCGACCCCGCGCGAGCTGCGCGCGCTGGCAACGCTCGCGGCGCAAACGCCGATCACGCTTCACGGTGTGACGATGGGCCTGGCGGGCAGCGAGCAAGTGGAGGTGCGGCGGCTCGACAGCATGGCTCGCCTCGTCGACACATTGCAACCGGAATCGTGGTCGGAGCACCTAGCGTTCGTGCGTGCGGGCGGCATCGAAATTGGTCACCTCGCTGCACCGCCGCGGACGCCGCAGAATGTCGATGCCGCCATCGCCAATATTCGCCGCGCGGAAAAAATTGTCGGGCGCGCGCCGCTGCTGGAAAACATCGCCACACTGATCGATCCACCTGCGTCCACTCTCGACGAGGCGGCGTGGACGTCGGCGATCATCGAAGGCAGCGGCGCGGATCTGCTGCTCGATTTGCACAATCTGTACGCGAACGCATTCAATTTCGGCGATCGGCCCGAGGCGTTGCTGATGCGCTTTCCGCTACATCGCGTTCGCGCGGTGCATCTCAGCGGTGGCAAATGGATTGCCGAGCCGGCGGGCGATGGCAATAGCGATGGCAAGAAGAAATCTCCTCCGCGCGTGCGCCTGCTGGACGATCATGTGCATGACGTGCCGCCGGAAGTTTTTGAATTGTTGACGCTGCTTGCCGAACATGCGCCGCAGCCACTCGATGTGATCATCGAGCGTGACGGCGAGTATCCGAAGTTTGAGTGCCTGTTGTCGGAATTGGAGGCAGCGCGCACCGCCATTGCGGGAGGGCGTTTGCGTACGCTAGGCCGTAGGGAGGCGGCATGAATTCGCTCGCGCTCGAAGCGTACCTTGCTCGGCTCTATACAGACTCGGCGGAACGCGAGAACTTTTTAGCGAGCCCCGCGAAAACTGCACGCGACGCGGGCCTTGGCAACGACGATGCGGAATCGCTTCTGAACATCGATAGCATCGGATTGCGAATGGCAGCGGAAAGCTACGGACACAAGCGCGCAAAGCATCGGCGGCCGAAGAAAACTTTGCATGCAATGATTGACGCCTGGTGGAAACGACGAGTGCAATCTCGCTGAGTGCGTGGACATTGAATTGCGACTTCTCACCGTATTAGGCGCCAGCACTGTCCGGGTGTTACCGGCATTTTCGTCCTAAACGGCCCGCCGAATGGCGTTCTAGGTAACCTTATGCTGGACAAGCATGCCTCTTCAACATCGCCAACACGTCATCGTCGATCGCAATCCCTTCGCGCCGCTGCTGCGCCAATTTCCCCAATTCAATTTCACCCGGCACCAACACCGGAGTGCCGGGATCGGTGGGCGGGGACGCGTGTAGGATGGCGGCGAAGTCTTTCATGCGCTCTGCGAGCCACGCGGTGCTGCCGAGTTTCTGCGCATCGATCAAGATGAAAAAGTGGCCGAGATTTTGCGGCTCGTCGGGTGAATCGAGCCATGATTTCACGTGCGTGAGATACGCGGCACCCGAGAGCAGGCCGGCGAACAAATCGACGATGAGCGCGAGACCGTAACCTTTGTAGCCGCCGATCGGCAGCAGGAATCCTTCCATGGCGGTCTTCGGATCGGTTGTTGGCAGGCCTGCTTTGTCGGTCGCCCAGGAACCGGGAATCGATTCGCCACGCGTGAGTGCAGCGCGGATTTTGGCGCGCGCAACTACGCTGATCGCCATATCGAGAATGATCGGCGCGCCGCCGGGATTGGGCACGCCGAAGCCGACCGGGCTGTTGCCGAGGCGCGCATCACTACCGCCGGTGGGTGCGATGGTGGTGGTGGAATTGCTGCCGATGATGCTCGCAAATCCCGCTTCGGCAGCGAGATAGCAATACGGTCCAACTGCACCGAAGTGATTGCTGCCGTGCGCGAACGCGATGCCAACTCCGAATTCGCGGGCGATATCCATCGCGGTTTGCAGCGCGCGAATTCCCACCAGTGGGCCGACGCCGTTGTCGCCGTCGAGCTTTGCGATTGCGGGCGCGACACGTTCGACCTTGATCGCCGGGCGAGCCTTGATGCCGCCAAGCGTGAGGCGCTCACCATAGGATTCGATGCGGCTAACACCGTGGGTGTGCACACCGAAGAGATCGCCGAGTACCAGGATTTTTGCGGCGTCGAATGCATCTTTTTCGTCGAGGCCGAAGTGCTGGAGCGCACGGGTGGCGAGTTGCTGGAGGGCGGGTTCGGCGATCAATGTGGGCATGTACGTTGGAAGACTCTTATATCCGTTCACCCTGAGCTTGTCGAAGGGCTGGATGCAACTGGCCCTTCGACAAGCTCAGGGTGAACGAGTGAGTGTGAGGTGAATGAACGCTTCGTAGAGACCTGACGCAAGAATTTGTACTAATTACTCCGCCGTAATCTTCCCCGTCTTGATCACCTTCGCCCACATCTCGGACTCACGTTGAATCGTCTTCGCCAATTCTTCGCGTGTACCCGGCGCAGGGGTGAGGCCGTGCTTGATGAGTTGTTCGTTCACGTCCGGCGATGAAATCACTTTGACCAGTTCCTTGTTCCAGCGATCGAGGATCGCTTTCGGCGTTTTGGCGGACGCGACGAAGGCATACCAGTTAGTCGCTTCGAATCCGGGGAAGCCTGACTCGGCCATGGTCGGCACATCCGGCATCGATGGCAGGCGCGCGAGGCTGGTGACCGCCAGCGCGCGCAATTTTCCGGACGCGAGGTGCGGGCCGGAGGTAGACGGTGTCGCGTAGTAGCCGGTGATGCGGCCGGCGAGCAGATCGATCATCGCCGGGCCGCCGCCCTTGTAGGGGATGTGCACCATGTCGATACCGGCGCGCTGCTTGACCAATTCGCCCATCAGATGCGATGCCGATCCGACACCAGTCGAGGCGTAATCAAGCGTGCCGGGTTTCGCTTTCGCCATCGCAATGAATTCGGTGAAATTTTTTGCGGGCACGCCGGCGTGAACCACAAACACGTTGGGGAAACTCACCGCCATTGTTAGCGGCGCAATATCGCGTTGCGGATCGTAAGGCAGCTTCGCGATCAGATGCGGCGCGATGCAAAGTGGCCCGACCGAGCCCAGCAATATCACGCTGCCATCCGCCACGCCTGCCGCGATTTGCTCATGCGCGATATTGCCGCCTGCGCCGGCGCGATTATCAACGATCACCGAGAGCCCGAGATTCTCGCCCAACTTTTTCGCGATGATGCGCGCCGCCGTATCGGTGGCACCGCCGGCGGCAAAACCGACGATCATCGTGACTTGTTTGGTGGGGAATTCCTGGGCAGTTGATATGGCCGCAAGTAACGACAAGGCTAGGCCCAATGCGGTGGTGCGAAATTTGAAAATTTGTCGATTCATGCGAGTCTCCAATGTGCGTCTGTTTTCAAAATCAATTCTACATTCGCTGTCATCCTGAGCATCGCGAACGATCTTCTTGCAATCGCAAGATCCTTCGCGTTGCTCAGGATGACACCTTTTTTATTCTGCCCCCAACCGCAACCGATCCGGCTGCCGCTTTTCAATCGCATACTTCAACAACGCCGCGCAACGATAAGGCCCGTGCGCGAATTTGCCGTACGGCAGCGTCAGAAACAACGCCATCACCACGCCCAGATGAATCGCGAGCAGCAACCCCATCGCGCCGGTATCGCGCCACCACATCAACGCGAGCCCTGTTGCGCTGATGAAAAACAAAAGCGCAATGAATCCGCGATCCATCGGCTTTTGCGCAGCGTCGCCGTGTTGCGGATGGCGGTGCATGTTCAACCACAACAACCCGGCGGGGCCGACCAGCAAGCCGATGCCGCCGGCGATGCCGAGCAGCACGGGCGGGCTGGTTAATGCATACGGCGCGGGTAACTTCAAAAAATAATGGTAAATCGTCGCCACCGAGGTGGATGCGAAGCACAACATGAATCCGTAAAAGGTGAGGTGGTGGAACACTTTTCGTGAGCGCGTGAACGCGTCGTCGGCTTCGTTGCAGCCTTCACCGTGACCGCCGCCCAGATACTTGAGACTGAGCGAATTGCGGGCGGCTTCCGCGAGCGCATTGCCGCTCGACTGCCCCGGCGAAACGTCGCACCAAAATCGCGCCACGCCGATTGCAAGGGCCAGGATCGAAAAACCAAAAACGAGACCGAACATCGTCACCATCACATTGTGTGGAAACACGGCGTAAAAATTGCCGGCCATCGGCGCGTGGATCATTGAGCCGTTCTTCATCACCGCAAACAGCAGAAAAATCGCGAGCCCGGCGGCCGTTGCGAGCGCAACCGTCAAGCCATTGCGCCGATAGAGTGAGCCCAGGGCGGACGGCCACGCGTAATCCGCATAGGTTTGTGCGCGCACGGTCGCCAGCGATTTTGGAACATTGACGGCAAATTCATGCGGCGACGCGTATTGGCACGAATGCAAACACGCGCCGCAGTTGTGGCACAGGTTGGCTAAGTAATGAATGTCCGGTTTATTGAATTCCAGACGGCGTGTCATCGCCGGAAACACGGCGCAGAAGCCTTCGCAGTAGCGACACGCATTGCAGATTTGCATCACGCGCGCGACTTCAGCCTCCTGGCTGCTCAGGCCAACGTGGCCTGATGCGAGGTCGCGTGCCTCGCGCGTGAGTGCTTCAAGCTGCGGCACGTTGCCCCCGCACTGCGACCCGGGCGGCCTCAGTTCCGGCGATACGCCCGAACGCTGTGCCGATGGCCATGCCGACGCCCGCCGTGTAGCCTTTGCCAAGTACGTTGCCCGCCATCATTTCACCGGCAACGAACAGATTCTCGCTGGCGTCACCGTTGAAATGCGCCGCCGCATGTTCATTCACTTTGAGGCCCAGGTACGTAAAGGTGATGCCGGGTCGCAATGCGTAGCCGGTGTAGGGAGGCGTATCCAATGGCAACGCCCAATGCGTCTTGGCGGGTATCAATGCCTGCGTTTGGCAATCGTCGAGCACCGTGTGATCGAACGTGCCCACTCGGCAGGCGGCGTTGTAGTCTTCAACCGTTTTTACGAACGCGGCTTCGTTCAATCCCAGCGCGCGCGCGAGTTCCGGTAACGTGTTCGCCCGTGTTCCCGAGAATACCGGCGG
This sequence comes from Betaproteobacteria bacterium, assembly GCA_031430555.1. Classification (GTDB taxonomy): domain Bacteria; phylum Pseudomonadota; class Gammaproteobacteria; order Burkholderiales; family Usitatibacteraceae; genus UKL13-2. The sequence continues at coordinate 7,693 of JANPBQ010000115.1, read as the reverse complement.
CATGAAACGGCCAACGGCCTTCGCATCGATGATCGAATACGCGATCTGTCCGGGTTGCCCGGCGACCAGGCGGCCCCAAATGGCATAGCGCTTCGGCCAAAAATCTTCGCCCTCATCGTAGAAACGCTGCGCATCGCGATTGACGACAATACCGAGCGAGACGCAATCGATGCGCGTACAGATGCCGCCGTCGTATAGTGGTGCGCGCGCATCGATCGCCGCGCAATGCGCTTGAGCCGGATCCGAGACCGAATCGGCGCCCGCGTCGATCATGAATTTGAGCAATACGCCCATGTTGAATCGGGTGCCGCGAATCAGGAAATTGTCGGCCGTCCACGCGCCAACCGCATCGCGGCCCCAGGCCTCCCGCAACCATTCGCGGTTCGATTCAAAACCGCCGGCGGCAAGCACGCAGGCTTTCGCTTCGATGCGCACGCCGCCGATTCTTGCTGCGAGGAAGCGTGTGTCGTCGAGTTCGATCGCATCGACTGGCGCGCCATAACGAATGCGTACACCCAATTTTTCGGCGCTGCGGTAATACGTATTCACCAGCGCCTTGCCGCCGCCCATGAAATGCGCATTGGTGCGGGCGAGATGCAACGTGCCGGACAGTGGCGCCTGAAAATGCACGCCATGTTTGCGCATCCAATCCCGACAAGTCGCGGAGGCGCGAATGGCGATGCGCGCGAGTTTTTCATTAGTGAGACCGCCGGTAACTTTCAGCAAATCTTGCCAATATTCTTCCTCGGAATACGTATCAAGCAGCACGTCCTGAGGCGCATCGTGCATGCAGCGAATATTTCGGGTATGCGATGAATTGCCGCCACGCCAATCGCGCGGCGCGGCCTCGAGCAGCAATACCGAAGCGCCCGCCTCGCGCGCGGTCAGCGCCGCGCAGAGCGCCGCGTTGCCGCCGCCGATCACCAGCACATCAATTGCAGCGACCGTCATCCGCGCTTGCGGGCCAAGGTCAGACCATCGCCGATCGGCAACAGTGAAACGTCGATGCGCTCATCGCCATGCAATTTGACATTGAGCGCCTGCAACGCGGCGGTGTCGGCATCACCTGTGGCGGCGGGTACGGCAACTTTGCCGCTCCACAAGGTATTGTCGATGGCGATCAATCCGCCCGCCCGCAATAATACGAGGCAGCGTTCGTAGTACGCGTCGTAGCCCGATTTATCGGCATCGATGAACGCGAAATCATATTGACCCGCTTCGCCTGCGGCAATTCGCGCATCGAGCGTTTGTAGCGCCGGTGCGAGACACAAATCAATCTTGCCGATAACACCTGCTTGCTCCCAGAACGGTTTTCCGATTCGGGTATATTCATCGCTGATATCGCAAGCGAGCACCTTGCCATCGCCTGGCAGCACAAGCGCCACCGTGAGTGCGCTGTAGCCGGTAAATACGCCAACCTCGATGGTGCGGCGCGCGCCGAGCATCTTGATCAACAACGCCATGAACTGCCCCTGCTCCGGCGAAATCTGCATACCCGCATGCGGGTGCGCGCGCGTGGCCTCGCGCAGCGCGATTTGCGCAGGATGTTCGCGCACGGAATTTGCGAGGATGTAATGGTAGAGCTGGTCGTCGAGGTTTAATGTGCGACTTGACATGCAATGTCTTTCCTTGCGTGGAGTTGCATCGTTGCGGAGTGGCGGCGGTAAATCATGTTGAACGTGACGCACCAATTTCCTGTTCCCGCAAAGGCGGGAATCCAAGTCTGTATGTGCACCGACGATAGAACTTGGATCCCCGCCTTCGCGGGGAAAGGAGTGTTTTGATCATGTTTAGTCGTCGAATCAATAATTGCGTCGCTACCGATAAATCAAATCGGCGCAACGATACGAACCGTGCCACCAAAGTCTTCATAGGTGATGGTGGACTTCGACTGGCTACCAAAGCCCAACACACGGCCCACCGCATCGGACTCGAGTTTCATCGGCAGGCCATTGGCCCCCACCCACAATTTCACCCAACCCGTGCTGGAGGCAAGCCCGCCGCCGATTGAGGCTGATTGGTAATAGCGATACGCGGTCGCCGGTTTGCCGTTCACTACCTCAGGTCCGACAATTTGTGCGCCGCTGATGGTTCGTTCAAACGCGTCGATAGTCGCGGGATCTTTACGGAATTGCTCGATCAGGTTGCTGGTCGAAATCGGCAGCCGCGTCCAGCGCCCATCGGCTTTCATGTAATGCGCGCCGTTGATCATTATCTGTTCCATGTTCTCTTTTTTTATCACCATCCGGATGCTGCCGGGGGCCGCGAATTCAATCGTGTTCTCCGATATCTTGCCGCCGCTTTCGCTGACCATACGCGCCCGAAATGACTTCTGCTGACCAGCCTTGAGATAGGCCGCACGGATCCCGGCCATCGCCGCAGGATTATTCGGGCCGATGGTCTCGGTCGGCTGCACGGTTCCACATGCGACCACCAGCAGGGACATGACGACGGCGAACAAGCAGGTGGCAATGCGGCTCATGCGATCTCCTTTGGGCGGTGCAGTCAAACGGGCGACAACAAACAATATTATGCGCGCGGGAACCGCCTCTTCAAATGTGTTGCGCCAGAAGGAACCGCACTTGTGCGCCGCCATGAATTTACCGCTACGCCATACCGCAAAAGGACTATTGTGAAAGTGACGCGTCTGCCCCTCGCCGAGAAAGCGTCTCGCTGGCAACAAGCGCGAACGCGAGCCGATTCCCGGATCGCCCGCGCCAGCGCCAAAGGAGCAGTTTATATGTCCACCATCATCACCGTGGTATTGGTGATCGTCCTGATCGGCTGGTTGCCTTCTGGAAACACATCAAGCCCTATGGATACACGCCGGTCATCTGGGCATCCGCAATGCTCGGCGCGCATTTCTATTCAATCATTTCGAATCCCTGACGTTTTCGGTTTTTTTGCGGGATTCGTCGGCCTCTGAGAATATCGCGGCGTGACGAATAGGCGGGGAGCATGGCATGATTGCGGCCATGCCAAACGAACATATTGCCCTCGCCCGCGAAGCGTTATCGCGTGCCACTTCCATCGCCGTCCTCACCGGCGCGGGAATCTCCGCGGAATCGGGAATTCCGACCTTCCGTGACGCGCTCACCGGCCTCTGGGAGAGATTCAAACCCGAGGAACTGGCGACGCCCGATGCGTTCCGCGCCAACCCGAAGCTCGTATGGGATTGGTATGCGTGGCGTCGCAATAAAGTCGCAAATGCGCGCCCGAACGCGGGTCACGCTGCGTTGGTTGAAATCGAACGCAAATGCATCGCGCGCGACGCGAATTTCACGCTGGTCACACAAAACGTCGATGGCTTGCATCAGGCTGCAGGTAATCGCAATGTGATTGACTTGCACGGCAATATTCGGCGCGTGAAATGCTTGGAGCATCACCACCCGGCAACGACATGGACCGAGTCCGGCGAAACCCCACCACGCTGCGCGATATGCGGCTCGATGCTGCGGCCCGATGTGGTCTGGTTCGGCGAACCATTGCCCGAGGAGGCGATAGAAAACGCGACCGCCGCCGCGCGTCATTGCGATGTGTTTTTGTCCATCGGCACCTCCACCGTCGTCGAACCGGCGGCATCATTGCCGTTTGTCGCACGCCAGGCGGGTGCGATGGTAATTGAAATTAACCCGGAATCAACGCCATTGACGGCGGCGGCACAGATTTCGTTGCGCGGTGCCGCGGGCGAAATTCTTCCGCAATTGGTGCCGCAGAAATGAAACCGGCTATACCCGGCAAGGCCGCTCAATCCACATGCAGGTGAATGACCCTATGCCAATCCAGCCAGATTTCCCAATTGACGGCGGTTGCAATTGCGGCGCCATCCGCTATCGCGTGACCATCAAACCGATGTTTGTCAATTGCTGTCACTGCCGATGGTGCCAGCGCGAATCCGGTGCTTCATTTGCGCTCAACGCGATGATCGAGGCCGATCGTGTTGTGTTGCTGAATGGCGAACCGGAGGTGGTCGATACGCCGTCCAGCAGCGGAAAGGGGCAAAAAATCTCCCGTTGCCCGCAATGCCGTATCGCATTGTGGAGCAACTACGCGGGCGGTGGCGACAAGCTCCGGTTCGTGCGCGTCGGCACGCTAGATTCGCCCGACAGCCTGGTGCCGGACGCCCACATCTTCACTTCAACCAAGCAACCCTGGTTGGTATTGCCATCGGGGACACCTGCGTTTGCCGAGTACTACCGGGCGGACGACATCTGGCCGCCGGATAGTCTCGCGCGGCGAAAAGTCTTGTTCGGGAAATAAATCCCGTCACGCGAGCAGATCAACCTTCGCCTGAAAACCGATCGGATTCATCGCTTCGCTTTGGTCGATAATCGCGACCACCAGCGATGAGGGAACGCGCACGCTCCAGATGTGCCCCGGATCCGTGGCCTGCGTCAGCCGCAGATGCACAAACGGCTCGGATGCGGTCACCGAGGAACAAAACGCGCAGAGCAACGGCACTGGCGCGGTTGAGGGTACCACCTGCAAGTAGCCCTCCAGCAACTGGTGGTAGGCCTCGTCCATGTTTGACTTGAAGACTACACAAAATGATCCATCGCTCATGATTTTCTCCGTGTCTATTCGCCTGTAACGCCTACGAACGCAATGCCTCGGTTGCCGTCAATTCACTCGGCAAATACCCGATTCATTTAGCGGCAAACATTATTTCTTGGCGCGACTTCCGGCGGCGGCCGGACCCCTCTTTTCCAATCCGGTCACCCAGGACATCGCCCAAGGCCGCATGCCGAGCGCCAAGCCCACTGTTTGGCGCTGATCAGTCGGCAGATAGCTGTCGAGCTCGGCGAGTTCATGCAATTCCTGAGCGAGTCTATTGAGTTTGCGCTCCAAATGCGTCACCGACGCCGGCGACAACTCGCGAAACTCAAAGCGGAAGTATCCGCCCATTTTGGCAAAATCCGCTTGGAGAAAGTCATTGATCACGGTTTTTCCGTGTGAACGCCGGATCGGCCCATTGGTTTGCAGGCGAAGCGTCTTCGGCACCTTGAGGCGCACGCTATCGTTCGCGCCGAGTTCGATCAAATGCAGGCGATCGAGTTGAAGCAACATTTTTGTGCAGTCCGCCTTGGCAATATTGTAGGTTTCAAGGATCGCGTCAATGGCCCAATCGTTGAAGACCAGATAAAACATGCCGAGCAGCCGGGCATCGGCGGCGAGCGCTTCTTCCTGGCGCGTGGTCATTTCGTCGATTTCGGCACTGGCACCGCGTGCGAGCCGCGCTAAATCGAAAAAATCGATTTCCAGGACATTACAGATTTCCTCGATCCGTTTGAGCGTAAATGTTTCCTCGGCGAACAAGCGCTTCACGCTGGCATGCGACAGCTGCAGCCGTCCGGCAAGATCATCGTAGGTCAATTGGCGAGATTTAAGCGTTGCTTTCAGTGCGCCGATAAGCGTGCTGGTTCGGGCTTTTGCGGTCATGGTATCGATCATGCGCTTATTTGGTATCGAAATACAATACTACAGCAATCATGTATTGCTTGCTGGAAGACTTGGTCTAACAATGCTCTCACTCGCCAACCGAACGGCGCGTCGCGCTGAAAGCGAGATGGAACGCGCGAAACCAACCCAGGAGCAACGACATGAATGCCAAATTTCTCACCGTCGGTTTATTGATTGCCACTTTGCCGCTTTGCGCGATGGCCTCCGACGAGGATTGTTATCCGGATTGCGCGGAATCGGCGCCGTTCAATGTCAATCAAGTGGCCGCGATCGACGCGAAACTGGATACGGTTGCCGTGGTCGCGCGGCGGGAAAGCGCCGACAAGAACGCCGGGGCGGGCACTTGCGGCACGAGTCTGTTGAAAAGAGCCGATGCCTTGAATGAGCAGGCAAAGCCGCTACGCGAGGTGGTCGGCTATGTTCGTTCCCCGCAAGGTCTCGCCGTGAAACTGGTGAATGATCATGTTGTGAAGATTCCGGCCTGGGTCGGCTACGCGATTGACCCCATTGGCGCGCTCAAGAACAAGGCAATCGATGAAGCCAAATCATCTGTCCGCGATGCGTTTGAAAAAGATTCCCCCTGCGATGCGAAAGCCGGTGACGTGCTGTCGTTTGACCACGACCACACCCAGGCAATCGATGAGAAGCACTCGATCTAAATCATCACTTCAACTGGAGACACGATCATGAATATCCCGTTTCGCGTTTCAACATTGCTTCGCGCCATGTCGCAAATCTGTCTGGCGACCATCGCCCTGACCTCCACCAGCGCGATTCATGCCAATTCGATCACCGATTCATCGCGCGCGTCCATCAGCGCCTCGGTGGCCTTGCCGGTCATGCTGGTGGGCGGAACATCGCAATTTTTCAAAGACGCCGGACAACTATCGGTGACGCTGGTCAAGACCACGGGAAACGTATCGACCATCACGCTGCGCGGCCTGGCGAGCGGTGCGGAAGCGTCGGTGCAGGTTTCCAGCAAGGCAATTGAAGGCTCGGCCGTGTTGGCGGGTGCGGTATTGCAAACATCGCTTTCGGCGACCGGAACCTTGCTGATCGCATCCGGCAAAGTGCTGATGTTTGTGCCCAACGAGACCGGCAAGGCATTGCTCCACCACTCGCGCGCACGCGAGAGTTATTGATATGCATGCGCCGCAGGTTTGCCGGATGCGAATGATCTTTCCGGTGGTCGTATTGGCAGGCGTCATGACATCGGGCGAGGCGATCGCGGGTCAATCCTGCGAGGAGCGCAGCCCCAGTGCCGCAACCGTCCAGCGAGCGCTTGAGTTGGCGCACAACGCGCGCGGGATGCTGGATCGTTCCGGCGCGAAGATCGTGCTCATCGCACGGGCCGGGCAAAACCTTACGCGATACGGCGTTCGCTATTCGCATTTTGGCTTTGCCTGGCGCGACCACCCGAAAGGCAACTGGCGGGTCGTGCATCAGTTGAACGAATGCGACACCGCCTCCTCGGACATCTACGATGAAGGACTGGGCAACTTCTTTCTCGACGATCTGTGGAAAATGGAAGCTGTCATGCTCATTCCCAACACCACCACCCAGGATCGGTTGGTCGAGATACTCGCCTCGCGCCGACACCTGGCCTTCCACGATGCCCGTTACAACATGGTCGCGTATCCGTTCTCCACCAAATATCAGAATTCAAATCAATGGGCGCTCGAGGTGTTTGCGGCGGCTGAATCGCGCGATACCGCCATCAATTCGCGCGAACAGGCGCAACAGTGGCTCAAGTTGGTGGGCTATCAACCGACCGAGCTCAAGCTCGACGCTTTATCCCGCCTCGGTGCGCGCATGACCAAGGCCAACATTGCGTTCGACGATCATCCCGGTGAATTGCGATGGTCCGACCGGATTCGCACCGTCACCGTCGATTCGGTATTCGGCTTCATCTCCCGTCGGGATCCCGGTGCCGTACAAACAGAATTGGTAGGGGCCAAGCATCCTGATTAGTGTAGTGCTTCGTAATCAATGCGACTGATTCTAGCTCTCCAATTTGCCCCTTCCCCCGGGCAAGGGGAAGGCTGGGAGGGTGTCGAACGCGTGCGCGCCTTCTGAAATACCCCACCCCTATCCTAATCTTACTGTGTTACTAAATTATCCCTTCGCATCCCGCAGCAAGGACATCGCGGCAGGCGGGCGATCAGCGCGGCGGCGAGTTCGAGGCGGAGCGTGGTGATCGAATCCGGGACGTGTCTCTGGCCGCGCAGGGGAG
>JANPBQ010000114.1:0-34085 GCA_031430555.1 Betaproteobacteria bacterium | reverse complement strand
GGCGAATCGATGCCGGTGCAGAAGGGGCCGGGCACCACCGTGATCGGCGCGACCATCAACAAAAGCGGCAGCTTTCGCTACAAGGCGACCAAGGTGGGTGCCGACTCGGCGCTGGCGCAGATCGTAAAGCTGGTGCAGGAGGCGCAGAACTCGAAGGCGCCGGCGCAACTCTTGGCAGACAGGGCCGCGCAATGGTTGGTGATTGTGGCGATCATCATCGGCCTGACAACCTTTGCGGTGTGGTTCTGGTGGATCGGACAACCGCTGCTGTTCGCGGTGACCATGACCATTACCGTGTTCGTGATTGCCTGTCCGGATGCGTTGGGACTTGCGACGCCGATGGCCGTCATGGTGAGCACTGGGCTGGGTGCTGCGAACGGCATTCTGTTCAAGAATGCCTCGGCGCTTGAAGACGCCACCAAGCTCAATGTGATCGTTTTCGATAAGACCGGCACGCTCACGGTCGGCCAGCCTGAGGTGGTGGAAATCGTAACGGCGGATGGCGTGACGGAAGACGTGGTACTGACCGCCGCCGCCGCTGTCGAGCAAGGGTCGGCGCATCCACTGGCACAGGCCATCGTGCGCAAGGCAGCGAATCTCACCATTGTGGCACCGACAGGATTCGAGAGCCTCGATGGCATGGGTGCGCGCGCAGAGACGGCGGCGGGGACCGTGTTTCTCGGCAACCGACTGCTGATGGATACGCAAAAACTGGCACTGGGCCCGCTGGAAGCGCAGGCGACCCGCCTACAGGGGGACGGCAGAACTGTGGTGCATATATCCCAGGCCGGTCGCGTGATCGGGCTCATCGCCATCGCCGATGCAATCAGGCCAACGTCCAAGGCGGCAGTCGCGAAACTGCGTGAACGCGGCATCGAAGTGGTCATGCTGACGGGCGACAACGCGGCCACCGCAAAACGAATCGCGGCCGATATTGGCATCGATCGCGTGTTGGCCGACGTGTTACCGGCACAAAAAGCCGAGAAGGTGAAAGAGCTGCAAGCCACGGGCAAGAAGGTCGGGATGGTGGGCGATGGCGTCAATGACGCACCGGCACTGACGCAAGCGAATGTCGGGTTTGCGATTGGCGCCGGCACCGATGTCGCGATGGAAAGTGCTGATGTGGTGCTGATGAAAAGCGACCCATACGATATCGTCGGCGCGATCGAGCTGTCGCGCGCGACGGTACGAAAGATGCATCAGAATCTTTGGTGGGCGGTCGGCTATAACGTGATCGCCTTTCCGCTCGCGGCGGGTGTTTTGTATCCATTTGTGCTCAGCCCTGAAGTCGCGGCGATGTCGATGTCCGGTAGCACGTTGATTGTGGCGATCAACGCGCTGATGCTGAAACGCACAAAACTTGCAGGTATCCGGCAGCCCGGAAAGGCCGCAGTGCCGGAAGCGGGCGGGCACACCGCTCATGAGCCCGCCAAGGCGCCGGTGGTGCCCGCAAAAGCGCAACCACAAGCGTTGACCTAAATCCCGAATCATTTGAGGTGCGCCTATGATTCCGGAATTCGATATGAAGAAAGTTACTACGCCGCTCTTGCTTCACATGCTGGGTAAAGAGCTGCAATTCCCGGGATTGTTTCTTCTGCGCTGCAAGTTCACGCTCAGTAAATTCAAAAAAACGATCGACAAGCGATTTCCGGCGGAACTGATCGATATCGCCGCGTTGCCAGTTTGGGTCTATTTGAATTTGAAGAAGAAAGTCGGACAACACCGGGCGTTCGAGATCATGCGTGTCGCGCTGTTGACCGGCGGCACAGCTGCACAGAACCTGCAGTTTGATACCGTTCACAAAGAGCGAAACTTTCAGAACTTCTCGGAATTGGAGATCGAAAACAACCGCACCGGTCTGGTTCGATGGAACAAGATGGAAGTTGTCGGGCGCTCGGCGCGGCGTTTCGAAGTCAGGATCACGCGCTGCATGTTCCACGAATTGGCAATCTCGGTAGGTATCCCTGAGATCACACCAATCGTCTGCCAGATCGACAACGCGATGTTCAATTCCTACCTGCCGGACGAAATGACATTTGATCGTGGCCTGCGCGGGGGGCGAATTGCCGATGGCAAGCCTGAATGCAATTTTGTCTGGGAGTTGCACCTGCGGCCTGACCCGCCCGTCGAGGGCCGCCATGTCTGATCATTTGTTTCCTTTTCACACCGAAAACTCGGCGGTGGCCAATGCACCGGTTGATCGCGTATTTGCCTATCTGGACGATCCAAAGGCATTGGCGGCGCACATGGACAAGTCCTCGATGATGATGATGGGCTCGCGCATGTCGATAGACGTCGATGCTGAAGGTGGCCGTGTAATCGGATCGAAAATCCGTATGCATGGAAGCATGATGGGAATATCGCTCTCGTTGGAGGAGGCAATTACTGAACGCCTGGTTCCCCACAAGAAAGCCTGGGAGACCATCGGGACTCCGAACCTCAAGGTCATGGCGCACTACCGCATGGGATTCGAACTAACGCCGAAAGGCGATTCGTCGCTCGTTCGTGTTTATATCGACTACAGTTTGCCGACAAAGGTGCCGGAATCCTGGCTTGGCCGTTTGCTCGGCAGCGTCTATGCGCGATGGTGTACGAAACAAATGGCCGACGGTGCCACCAGGCATTTCGACTCCAAATGACTGTCCAACCACATAAAGCGATGGCAGCCATAACATTTCCCGTCGGCTATCACAGTCTCCATGCGGACCTGAGCATGAACTTCCAGATGAACCGCTGGTTCGGTGGGGTGGGGGAGCCCGACATGCTGGAGGAAATGCGGATGGCAGCGCCGCGGATCGCGACCTATGCCGATTGGAAGCGGGAGTTTGTGGCGCTTGCCGAGCACGCATCGCAACAAGGACATGTCCTTAGAGCAGGGGTCTATTGGCGCGCCGCTGAGTTTTTTATGCAGGTCGATGATGTGGAACGCAAGGGCGCTCGCGAAAAATTCCTGGTGGCAGTGCGATCGGTGTATGGACGAGAGCTAGGTGAGCGCCACGCCGTGCCCTACACCGACGGTAATGCCCATGGATTTCTGCCGGCATATCGCTTCAAGCCGCCGCGCGCCAAGGGCACAGTTGTTTTCTTCGGTGGGTTCGACAGTTGCATAGAGGAACTAACCACAGCGTTCGTCTATCTTCGCGACGCCGGTTATGACGTCATCGCTTTTGACGGCCCCGGTCAGGGCGGTGCGCTTGACGAGGCCGGTCTGCCCATGACGGCAGAGTGGCACAAGCCGGTCAGCGCCGTTCTGGACTATTTTGAGGTGCAGGAAATAACGCTGATCGGGATGTCTCTCGGAGGGTGTCTCGCGTTGCGGGCCGCTGCTTTTGAACCACGGGTACATCGCGTGGTTGCTTACGATGTATTCACCAATCTTTTGGACATCAATCTACGCCAGACCGATGCGGTAAAACGTGCGTTGTTGAAAATTCTGCTGAGGGTCCAGGCGGCTAAGCTCGTGAACGCGATGGCGGCTCGGGTCGCGCGGAAAAAACCGGTCGTGCAATGGGGCGTTGAGCAAGGAATGCACGTGACCGGTACAACCTCCGCATTTGAATTCTTGCAGAGATCCGCGCGATTTCAGACGGCTGATGTCTCCGCGTTGATTTGGCAGGATGTGCTGCTATTGGCGGGAAGTGAAGATCACTATGTCCCTATCGAACAGTGGCACCAGCAAATAAGAATGCTCACGAACGCACGCTCGATCACGGCGAGGTTGTTTACCCGTAGCGAGAGTGCACAGAATCACTGCCAAGTCGGCAACTATGGCCTGGCGCTGAGAACAATCGTCGGATGGCTGGACGGAATTCAGCCACCAAATGCGAGCGATGCAATCGATGTGGTCGACGCGCTGGGAATATTTTCCGTCGCGGCACCGGGTAGCACGGTCTCTGCACCGCCCGCGATGGCCGTTTCATGAGATCGAACTGAATGTGTTTCTCCGCCACCGCGAGTTTTACGGCAGGTACGGTTCTGCTCGGGCTCGGCGCGTTGACGTTGAAGTCGGCGAGTCGCCCACGCGAGTTGCCCCTTGCCGCGATCCCGCTGCTGTTTGCCATTCAACAATTGAGCGAGGGCGTCATCTGGCTCACGTTTCAGCATGAGGCACCGTTTCTCAACGCCGTGATGACCTACGCATACTCATTCTTCTCGCATGTCTTGTGGCCGGTGTACGTGCCCGTGGCCGTATTTCTGATCGAACCGAAGGGATGGCACCGCGAAACATTACGTGCACTTGTCGTCGTCGGCGTTGCCGTGAGTGGATTCCTGCTATACGTCCTGCTCGCCTATCCCGTGGTGTCCCGTCCAACCAGTCAGCACATCGAGTACCTCTCGCCGCATTTGTATGCGGGGGTGGTGATGACTTCATATCTGTTCTCAACCGCGATCAGCCCAATGCTGTCGACTTACCGCATGGTGAAGGTCTTCGGTTACCTCGCACTGTTGTCCTTTGCTGCGGTCTACTATTTCTATGCGACCTGGTTCATTTCGGTCTGGTGCTTCTTCGCTGCGCTGCTGAGCGCGGTTATCTACCTTCACTTCGTACTGCAGAAGGCCGAACGTTCGCAGCCAATTCAAATGGGCAACGCATGAAGACGCAAGTTGCCTTCCTCCGGGTCTCAAAGTGGCTGTTCGCAGCATGCGGAATCTGGCTGATTGGCCTCGGCGGATATTTCATGTTCGTACGCCCGTCGTTTTTGCCTGAGGACTTACGTTATATCGGCGCGAGCGCGACACAAGTTGAGGCGCTTCTGCCGCAAATGGCATCGTGGCTGCGAAACGTGTTCACGGTAATGGGCGGATTTATGGCTGCGTGCGGCGCGTTGGTCGTCTTTGTGAGTGTCCGTGTGGTTCCGCAGCGCGCCCAAGGCACAGGCATTGCACTTGGCGTTAGCGGCCTGCTCACAGTGGCGACAATGAGTTGGATAAACTTCGCGCTCGACTCCGATTTCAAATGGCTGCTATTGGTACCTGCGCTTGCCTGGTTGGTCGGGCTGGTGGCGTATGCGACTGGCACGCGTGGAGAGCGGGCCATTGGCGCGACCGTCCCGCCCAATACGGATGCACTGACGTGAGTAACGGTCTGGAATCGCCAACCGATTTGCCGCGCGCCACGATGGCGGCACTCATGCTCGCCGCCTTCACTGTGTCGGTTGGTTACGGCGTCGTGCTGCCGCTTCTGCCGTATCTGATTGAACGGTTGTTGGGCACCGACGTCGACGTAGCGCAAGTTTCCCGCCACACGGGGCTATTGACCGCTGTCTACACGCTCTCTCCTTTTTTGTTTGCGCCGATGTGGGGCCGCCTCGCAGATCGATTCGGTCCGAGAAGTGTACTGCTGGTCGGGCTGTTTGGCTTCGGGCTAACCATGCTGATCTTCTCGTTCGTCGAGAGTCTTGTCGCCGTATACGCAGAGCGTTTCCTGAGCGGCATTTTTGCGGCGGCGGTGACGCCCGTAGCGGCGGCGGCAATCGGAAATTTTAGCGTGACCGAGCAACTGCGCGTGCGACGGTTTGCCATCGTCAGCATCGCCGGCATTACCGGATTCCTGCTGGGGCCGATGCTGGGCGTCATCGTTACGCGTTTCGCGGCGGACTTATTTACCCTGGCCCTGCCGACCGGATCGATCGCCATTCCGCTCGCGGCGACGGCACTACTCACCATGGTGGTGGCTACCATTGCGGCATTCGCCGTTCCTGGTATCAACGGCAATGTGAGGTCGCGAAACGAGATTGACGCTACCGTCAAAATGACGCGTTGGCTGGTACCGAAGCTACTCATCCTCACCTTTATCGTCTCGGCGGGGGTCGGCGTTTTCGAGGTCGGCCTCGCATTGCGTGGCAAACAGCAACTGGGGCTGACGCCAACTCAGATCGCGGTCATGTTCACCGAATGCAGCGTGGTCATGTTGGTGGTGCAGGCGATCGTATTCGCGCCCTGGTTCAAACCGGAAATGACCCGATGGCTCATCGCGCCCGCGCTGGCCGTTCTGGCGGTGGCATTGTTTCTTGTCCCACAGGCGTCAAATTTTTACTTGATGCTGATCGCAATCGGTGCAGTTGCGGCCAGCGCCGGAACTCTGTTGCCGATTCTCACTTACTGGATTTCGGTCAACGCGGGTGGCGCACAAGGTTGGGAGCTTGGCAAGCAGACGGCAGCGGCGAGCCTCGGCGTTACCGTGGGGTCTGCCGCAGGTGGACTCCTCTTCGATGTCGTGGGCTTCCCGGGGGCGTCATTCGTGCTGACTGCAGGCCTCACAGCGGTGGCTGTGCTGCTGGCGATCGGTTTGCCGAACATGCTATTGCGACCCAATGCAATCGAGCGGATGGCGGCAACTTGATCGCCGCGTCAACGATGACCCGAACTCAACTTTTGTCAGTGGAAAGCATCCTGCTGTTGCGTCCCGTTCTACGCCACCGGACGTTTTCCGGCCCGGAGTTTCAATAGATTTTTTTGAAGGAGTAACCATGTTCAAGCACCTGTTAATTTGCACCGATGGTTCACCGCTCGCCAACAAAGCCGCCAAGGGTGGTATCGCGCTGGCGAAAGCATTGCAGGCAAAGGTAACCGTCTACTGTGCAATCGAAAATATGCTGCCGATTTATTCTGAAGGCTATGCGTTCGACCAACTGAGCATAGACCGTTTCGAAGCCGCACTACAAATAGTTGCGAAGAAACGCGTCGACGCAATCGGCAAGCTTGCCAGAGCGGCGGGGGTGCCCGTTGCGTGCGTGGTGACAATCGCCTACTCCACTCACGAGGGCATCATTGCGGCGGCGAAAAAGCAAAAGTGCGACGCGATCGTCATTGCCACGCATGGCCGCAGCGGCATTTCCAAGCTGTTTATGGGCAGCGTCACTCAACAAGTGCTGGCGCATTCGAAGTTGCCGGTGGTGGTGTATCGCTGAATGACTTCCTTGTGCAAATACCGGGAATTTGCAATCAACAATTTAACCAGGAGCAAAAAATGAAGTTAGAAATCAAGAATTTGTATCAGGCCCGCATCGACGATCATCCGCGCGCTGGAGTCGCTTGCTCAAGTGCCGCAGCGTCTACCGGTAGCACTCGCTACACCTGCTCAATGCATCCGGAGATTGTGCGTGACGCACCGGGCAGTTGTCCGAAATGCGGCATGACGCTGGTGCCGATCTAGGCAATCCAACACAACAATAAATTCCGTCATGACTTATCACTACGTTTGGCTGATCTGGTCGAGCGCATTCCTGCTGCCTTGGCTACTGCTGTTTGCGCTATTCCCGGCGCATCGGCTTGCCATGTGGCGGGCAAGTTGGGGCATGGCGCCATTCGGCTTGACCGAGCCGCTGTTCGTACCCGAATACTGGAACCCGCCCAGCCTGTTCGAGCTCGCACAACGTACCGGCTTCGACATCGAGAGCTTTATTTTCAGCTTCGCCATCGGCGGTATCGCGGCAGTTCTCTACAACATCATCCTGCATAAGCGCGTTGAAGTGCTCGAACTTGCGGAGCGACATCATGTTCGACATCGCTGGCACCGCTGGGCGCTGGCAACGCCGTTCGCGTTGTTTCCCATTCTGTATTTCCTGCCATGGAATCCCATCCATGCCGGTATTGCCGCGATGGTCTTGGGTGCGATTACTGCCGTTCTTTGTCGGCCTGATTTGAAGTTCAATACGCTGATTGGCGGAATTTTGTTCCTTGGGCTTTACACGGTTTTTCTGCTGGGACTCAAGTGGTCGGCGCCCGGCTACATTGAAGCGGTCTGGAATCTACCGGCATTGAGTGGCGTACAAATTTACGGCCTGCCGCTGGAGGAACTGCTGTTCGGATTTTCATTTGGACTCATGTGGACGGGGATATACGAGCACTTCACTTGGAAACGAAGTGTTGTCATTTAACCTTGAAACGGCAGTGGCCACTGCGAAACTCCAGCACCGGTGCGCTTCACAGACTCAAAAGAGCTGAAGACGCCCGGCAAATGGCGATCTTGCTCGTGGGGATTTCACTAAAACCTCGTAACCGTCCCCCTACCCTCAAGATTGTTGGGCAGGCTACGCAGCATCGACGGGCTAAATGGGGCACGTCATTCCTGACGATTGCGGCGTCAATGCCGCTCGGGACAGTGACGTCTTCGCCATGCGTCATTAACTTGTCGTGGCGGATTTCGACGCGCCATCAACCTCGTTGTTTGTGCGAGCGTCGATGTCTGTTCGGCCATTTGTTCCAGCAGAGAATTTCTGTGGCCTGATCGGCCCACACTGTGCGCCGTCGCACAGACGGAACGATTCCGGTTTGGCTATAAATACAGTCACGCCCAAGTAGGACGATCTTGCCAATGCAGGGCGGGCAACACCAACGGAGAAGTGAATTGCAACTCGGCATGATCGGATTGGGGCGGATGGGTGCCAGCATGGTTCGGCGCCTGTTAAAGCACGGTCACGAGTGCGTCGTCCATGACATGCAGCCGCCGGCCGTCGATCGCCTGCAAAAAGACGGTGCCACCGGTGCCGCGTCGCTGCGGGAACTGGTCTCGCGGCTGCACAAGCCGCGTGCGATCTGGTTGATGGTGCCGGCTGCGGCGGTCGATCAGGCGCTTGCCGATCTCGTGCCGTTACTCGATGCCGGCGACATCGTCATCGATGGTGGCAATTCCTATTACCGCGACGACGTTCGCCGTGGCGCGGAGTTGCAGGCCAACCGCATTCGCTACCTCGACGTCGGTACCTCCGGCGGCGTCGCCGGGCTCGAACGTGGCTACTGCCTGATGATCGGGGGCGACCCCGATATCTTTGAACATTTGCGACCAATCTTTTCCGCTCTTGCGCCCGGCATCGCATCGGCAGCGCGGACGCCAGGAAGAAACGGCATCGCCGGCAGCGCTGAACAAGGCTTCCTGCACTGTGGCCCGCATGGCGCCGGTCACTTCGTCAAGATGGTGCACAACGGCATTGAATACGCCGTCATGGCGGCGTACGCCGAGGGCTTGAACATTCTTCGCAACGCCAACGCCGGCAAACAAACGCGCGAGCGAGATGCCGAGACGGCACCGCTGCGCGAGCCCGAGTTCTACCAGTTTGAAATGAACCTGCCAGAAATCGCCGAGGTCTGGCGCCGCGGCAGCGTGATCGGCTCCTGGCTGCTCGACCTGACCGCCGCAGCCTTGCTAAAGGATCCCGCACTCGAAACTTATGGTGGGCGAGTCTCCGATTCGGGCGAGGGCCGCTGGACGATTCAGGCTGCCATTGACGAAGCAGTGCCCACGCACGTTCTCAGCGCCGCCCTGTACGATCGCTTCACGTCGCGCGGCAATGGCGAGTTTTCCAACCGTATCCTGTCGGCGATGCGGCATGATTTCGGTGGCCACTTGGAGAAGCCCGTTGGGAACAGCAGCAAAGACGCGCAATGAGCGCGTCGATGCACGCGGGATCCGCCGACATGCCGCATTCAGATGCGCTGGTGCTGTTCGGCGTCACTGGTGACCTCGCCTACAAGAAAATCTTTCCCGCGCTTTACGCGATGGTTCGGAAAGGTGCGCTGGCGGTTCCGGTGATTGGAGTCGCATCGTCGGAATGGACCATCGGGCAGTTGCATGCGCGCGTTACCGACAGCCTGCAAAAGGCCGGTGCATTTGACACGTCATGTGACAACCCACGTAACGACCCGGGTGCGCTCGTCCGGCTGCTGTCGCTAATGACCTACGTTAGTGGCAACTACAACAATCCGGCGACGTTCACCGCGATCAAGACCGCATTGGCGGGCGCACAGCGACCGGCGTATTACCTGGCAATTCCACAGGCGTCATTCGCGACCGTGATCGCGAGCCTCGGTGCGGCCGGCTTGGCGGGCAACGCGCGGGTCATTGTCGAAAAGCCCTTCGGCCGCGATCTGGCCTCGGCCCGCGAACTCAACCGCGTCGCACAATCGGTATTTCCGGAACGCTCGATCTTTCGCATCGACCACTACCTCGGCAAGGAGGCGATCATGAACATCCTCTATTTCCGTTTTGCCAATGCGTTTCTCGAACCGATCTGGAATCGCAACTTCGTCGCCAGCGTGCAGATCACGCTGGCCGAGAACTTTGGTGTCGTCAGTCGCGGCGGTTTTTACGAGACGGTGGGCTGCCTGCGCGACGTGGTTCAGAATCATATGTTTCAACTCGTGGCGTTACTCGCAATGGAACCCCCGTCTTATCGCGGCTACGGTGCCGTGCATCGCGAGAAGGCCAGCGTTTTCCATGCGATGCGGCCATTGATGCCCGATGAACTGGTATGCGGCCAGTATGTTGGTTATCGCCACGAGCGCGATGTCGCAACGGACTCGGATGTCGAGACCTACTGCGCGTTGCGGTTGGTAATCGACTCATGGCGCTGGAGCGGCGTGCCCTGGTATCTCCGCTCCGGAAAGCGGTTACCGCAAACCGCCACCGAGGTGCTGATCCAGTTGAAGCCGCCGCCGCAGCAGCTTTTTGCCGATTCGGCGCCGGCCAGCGGGCGCGCGAATTACGTTCGGTTCAGGCTCTCGCCCAAATCTTCGATCGCACTTGCGGCCCGGGTCAAGCAGGCCGGCCACGAGTTTGTCGGCGAACAACGCGAGCTCTACCTCTGCGAGGATTGGCCAGGCGAGGATTTGCCGTATGAGCGCCTGCTCGGCGATGCAATGGCAGGCGACGGTGCGCTGTTCAGTGACCAGGAAGCGGTCGAGGCGGCGTGGGCAGTCGTCGATCCGGTGCTCGCGAATCACCACCCGGTGCTGCCGTACATGAGCGGGACATGGGGCCCGCCCGAGGCTGACAAACTGATGGCCGCCGACGGCGGTTGGCATGACCCGTTACCCGAAAAGGCCTGCGCATGAGCGCGCCGCAAGACGTCGTGTTCCTGCTCGACGTGGACAACACACTGCTCGATAACGACCATATTGTCGCTGAGCTTCGGTGCCATCTCGAGCGCGAATTCGGCGCTGCCAGCGCCAGCCGCTATTGGGACGTCTTCGAAGCCCTGCGCAGCGAGCTCGGTTATGCCGATTACCTCGGTGCGTTGCAGCGCTATCGATTCGAGGCCGAACGGATGCAGAGCGACGACTCGCGCCTGCTACAGATGTCGACTTTTCTCGTCGACTATCCATTTGCCGAACGCCTCTATCCGCGCGCCCTTGACGTCATTGCGCGTCTGAACACCTTTGGGCGCACGGTAATCCTCTCCGATGGCGATGTGGTTTTTCAGCCGCGCAAGATTCTGCGCTCGGGACTCTGGGACGCCACCTCCGGCCGGGTGCTCATTTACATCCACAAGGAGCAGATGCTCGATTCGGTGCAACGCCACTACCCGGCGCGGCATTACGTCATGGTCGACGACAAGCTGCGTATTCTCGCCGCCATGAAAAACGTGATGCAGGATTGTTTGACAACGGTCTTTCCGCGCCAGGGGCACTATGCAATCGAAGCACTTGATCCGGCCAACGTCGTCACCTATCCGGCCGCCGATCTCAGCGTGGCGCGCATCGGCGACCTGATCGACGTCGACATCCGTGCGTTGCTCGGGCCGAATGATGTCAGCCCGGAGGAAATGAAAACGCTGGCAAAGAATGCAATGGCCGGTTAAGCGCGGCCAAGCGCAATCGAACGATTGAACGAGCAACCAATTAAGGAATGTCCATGACCATGCATCCCCAACTCAAACCGGCAAGCGACATGGCGAAGAAGAACGGCGTTCGCTTTCCGAACGAGAGCGGCGAATACCGCCGTGCGCGGGACATGCTCCTCGCCGAGGAAATCGAACTTAGACGCCACATTGAGCGGGTCGCAGAGCAACGCCGCGCCCTTCCGCCGGGCGGTTTGATACCGAAAGACTATCGCTTCGAGGGTGAGAACGGCCCCGTCGGGTTTTCTGATCTGTTCGGTGACAAGCAGACGCTTGCCATTTACAGTTACATGTATGGGCCGAAGCGTGAGCAGCCCTGCCCGATGTGCACTTCGCTGATGAGCGCGTGGGACGGCGAAGCGCTTGACGTCGGGCAGCGCATCGCGTTGGTGATGGTTGCCCGTTCGCCACTCAAACGTCTGGTGGCCGTCAAGGAGCAGCGCGGCTGGCAACACCTCAGACTCTACTCGGATGTAGGCGGCGATTACACCCGCGACTATGTGAGCGCGGACGACGCGGATGTGCCGGGTTTCAATGTCTTTACCCGGCGCGATGGCACCATCCGTCATTTCTGGAGCGGCGAGATGGGATCCGAGACCGCTGATCCCGGCCAGGATCCGCGCGGCGCGCCAGATCTAATGCCGCTCTGGACAATCCTTGATTGCACACCCGAAGGGCGGGGGAGCGATTGGTACCCGAAGCTGCGCTATGCAAGAAGTTGAAATCTTACGAAGACGGGTAAGTGATATACGACAAACTCGAATTCGAGTCGCATGTCGCATCGGCCTTGGTCACTGCCAAACTCAAGCAACGGTGCGCGTCACAGACCGGTAACATGCCTGGAATTGCACGCCAATATTGAACGTTTGCCACCGGGAAGGGCGGTTTCCAAAACGTGACCACACATAGAGACCACATGACGATATCCGAAACTGAACTTGAAAGAACCGTCACCGAACTCACTGTGCGCGGCAAAGGTATTCTTGCGACGGACGAGACTGTCGGCACCATCGAGAAGCGCTTCAAGTCGGTGAATGTTGAGTGCACCGAAGAGACCCGCCGCGACTACCGGGAACTGATGTTTTCCACGCCCGGACTGAACGCGTACATCAGCGGCGTAATTCTTTTCGAAGAGACCCTCAAGCAGAAAAGCAGAACCGGCGTGCCGCTGCCGCAGTTGCTGACATCGGAAGGCATAGTGGTCGGCATCAAAGTGGACAAAGGCTTGGTGCCGCTATCCGGTTTTGCGGGCGAAAAAGTGA
Organism: Betaproteobacteria bacterium; assembly: GCA_031430555.1. Classification (GTDB taxonomy): domain Bacteria; phylum Pseudomonadota; class Gammaproteobacteria; order Burkholderiales; family Usitatibacteraceae; genus UKL13-2. Next base: position 21,205 of record JANPBQ010000114.1, on the reverse strand, counting down.
CGCAGGGTCTGGACGGACTTGCGGAACGGTTGCGCGAATATAAACAACTCGGTGCCCGCTTCGCCAAGTGGCGCGCGGTGATCGCTATCGGCGTGAACGTTCCGACGGCACAGGTGATCGCAACCAATGCGCATGCCCTGGCACGCTACGCAGCCATCTGCCAGGAGCAGGGGCTGGTGCCGATCGTCGAGCCCGAAGTGTTGATGGACGGCGACCACACGCTTGACGCCTGCGCGCGCGTCACCGAAGAAGTGCTTCACGCCGTTTTTCATGCACTCAGGCAGCAACGCGTCGCATTTGAAGGCATGCTCCTGAAACCCGCCATGGTGTTACCGGGAGCCGACTATCCCTCGCAAGCCACGCCCCAACAGGTTGCAACGGCGACTCTGTTGAGCCTCAGGCGCACGGTGCCTGCAGCAGTTCGAGGAATCAATTTTCTTTCTGGCGGGCAGAGTGAAACGACCGCGACGGCCAATCTCAATGCCATCAATGCCAAGCCAATTGGCCAACCGTGGAACTTGAGCTTCTCGTACGGGCGCGCCCTTCAGGCACCGGTGCTCGACACTTGGCGCGGTGATGCAGCGAACAAGGAAAAAGCACAGCATGCGCTGCTCCAGCGGGCGCGTCTCAATAGCGCGGCTTGCGAAGGCAAATACACGACTGATATGGAGAAGCCGCCATGAGTGGAGCAAAGTAGCGTGCAAAGCGTTAGCCCTTTGGCCGGAAAACCCGCCACACCGGCGATGCTGGCCAACATACCAAAATTGGTATCGGCTTACTACACTGGTGTGCCTGACTTCGCGATAGCGGCGCAACGCGTCTCGTTTGGTACATCCGGGCACCGTGGCTCCGCAATGCAGAATAGCTTCAACGAGTGGCACGTATTGGCGATCATCCAGGCCATATGCCAATATCGAAACGCGCAGGGCATCAATGGCCCGTTATTCATCGGCGTCGACACGCATGCGCTGTCCGTACCGGCGTTTGCCAGCGCACTCGAAGTGGTGGCGGAAAATGGCGTGGAAACCATGATCGCCGCGCACGACGAATACACCCCCACACCCGCAATTTCACATGCGATTCTCGCCTACAACCGTGGCCGCGTTGCAGGGCTCGCGGATGGCATCGTCATCACACCTTCGCATAACCCGCCGGAAGATGGCGGCATCAAATACAATCCGCCCAACGGTGGACCGGCGGGAACTGGCGTCACTGGCTGGATCGAAGCAACCGCAAACGCGTTCCTCGAAAGAGGTCTGCAGGGCGTGCGCAGAATGCCCGTCGAAAAGGCGCTGCGCGCGGCGACGACCCACCGGCATGACTATCTCAACGCCTACGTGAACGATCTGGGCAATGTACTCGACATGGATGCAATTCGCGGCGCCAATCCCGGCATCGGTGTCGATCCGCTCGGGGGTGCCGGCGTTCACTATTGGGCGGCCATTGGTGAGCGCTATGGTCTGAATCTCACTGTCGTCAATCGCGAAGTCGATCCGACATTCCGTTTTATTCCTGCCGACTGGGATGGCCGACTTCGGATGGATCCGTCGTCGCCTTACGCGATGCACAACTTGATTGGCCTCAAAGATCGTTTCGACATCGCCTTTGCGTGCGACACCGACCACGACCGGCACGGTATCGTCACGCCGAGTTCAGGTTTGCTCCCGGCGAACCACTATCTAAGTGTGGCCATTGACTACCTGTTTCAACATCGGCCGCACTGGCGCGCGGACGCGGCGGTCGGCAAAACCGTCGTGAGCAGCCGGATGATTGATCGCGTGACGGCAAGGCTCGGCAGAAAGCTGGTGGAAGTACCGGTCGGATTCAAGTGGTTCGCTGAAGGTCTCTTCGAAGGCTCGCTGGGTTTTGGCGGAGAGGAAAGTGCGGGTGCATCCTTTCTTCGTCGCGACGGCTCGGTCTGGACCACGGACAAGGATGGCATCGTTGCGGCATTACTTTCGGCCGAGATGACGGCGCGACTGGGACGCGATCCAGGCGAGCACTATCAGGCCCTGACGCGAGAATTCGGCGAGCCTTTTTTCGACCGGGTCGATGCGTCCGCCACAGCCGCGCAAAAAGACACGCTTTCACGGCTTTCTCCGCAACAAGTTCGACGTACCGAATTGGCGGGCGAAAAAATTCAACGTGTTCTCACAAACGCCCCGGGCAATGGCGTTGCCATCGGTGGCGTGAGAGTGTCGGCGGAGAACGGCTGGTTTGCCGCACGCCCATCAGGCACCGAAATGATTTATAAAATTTACGCAGAGAGTTTTATTGGCGAGGATCACTTGCGCAAAATCGTCAATGAGGCGCAAACAATGGTCGACGAAGCCCTTTCGGTTTCGGTTCCGCCGGAAAACGGGTGAACAAGGCCATGGTTGAGACGACGGCGGCGACGGCGACAGGCCGGGAGCGAATTCATTCAGCAGCCGTGCGGGAGACCGCGCGATGAGCGAAATCAAACTCGCAGCCAAACCCGATTTGGAGCAACTGCAGCGCGCATCTTTCGATTACTTTTTGCATGAGACAAACCCGGCCAACGGGTTGGTGATTGACAAGACCGCGCCCGATTGGCCTGCCAGCATCGCCGCCACGGGGATGGCGTTGGCGGCGTACCCGGTGGCGGTTGAACGTGGATTCATGTCGCGTGCAGCCGCAGTGGAACGTACGCTTACAACGTTGCGCTTTTTCTGGAACAGTCCCCATGGCCCAGAACCAGATGCGACCGGCTACCACGGCTTCTACTATCACTTTCTCGACATGCAGACCGGTCGCCGCGCATGGCAGTGCGAGCTATCGACGATAGACAGCACTTTCCTGCTGGCGGGCGCGCTCACGGCAGGAATTTATTTCGACGCGGATTTGCCGAACGAGCAAGAGATACGTGACCTCGCCGATGCGCTCTATCGCCGCGCGGACTGGCAATGGGCACAGAACGGCGGGTTAACGGTGACACACGGCTGGAAACCGGAAAGCGGCTTTCTTGGTTATCGTTGGGAGGGCTACGATGAGGCCCTGCTGCTATACCTACTCGGGCTGGGTTCGCCGACATACCCGCTCGCCGAAAGCGCTTATCGCGCGTGGACGGCGACTTACCGTTGGGAGCAATCCGACGGAGTAGAGTACCTCTATGCGGGGCCGCTATTCACACACCAGCTCTCGCATATCTGGGTTGATTTTCGTGGTATCCAGGATGACGTCATGCGCACAAAGGGCATCGACTATTTCGAAAACAGCCGACGCGCGACATATGTGCAACGTCAATACGCGATCGACAACCCGCGCAAATTTGCGCACTACGGAAAACATTGCTGGGGTTTGACTGCGAGTGACGGCCCCGGCGCGGCGACCCTCAACGTCGATGGGATCGAACGGCGCTTCTTCGACTACGTCGGGCGTGGCGTGCCGCATGGCCCCGACGACGGCACGCTCGCACCATGGGCCATCGCGGCTTCGCTGCCATTCGCGCCGGAGATTGTTCTGCCCGCACTGGACTACTGCATTCATGACATCAAGCTGACCGAGTCGAACCGTTACGGATTCAAAGCCTCTTTTAATCCTACCTATCCCACTGAACACGGCCACCCGCACGGCTGGGTGTCACCTTGGCATTTCGGACTGAATGAAGGGCCGACTGTGTTGATGGTGGAAAATTATCGTAGCGGATTATTGTGGCAGCTGATGCGGGAGTGCCCTTACATTGTGGAAGGTTTGCGGCGAGCTGGATTTCGCGGAGGTTGGCTGTGAGGCTGCGCGACCTGTCGTGCACTGACATGCAATAACATCGCCATGTACTTTATTTTCATCCGATTCGAAATCTGCAAACCCCAGAACTGGCGCGGCGCTTCGGGCACAAAGGGCTGAAACGCCTCGCCAAATGGCAATCTACGTTGAAATAACCCGGCATCGACGTCACTTGAAAGCCTTAATCAGCGCTTCAAACTGCGTCCGAAGCGATTTATCGTTTGGCGTGATGGGTGGAATCGTACGTTCGACGCCCAGTAACTCATAGACTGCCATTTGCGCCGCTCGCACCGAATACTCCACCGTGAATACGACGTCATCCGCGATTTCGACAAACTGACTGACGAATGCAAAATTACGCGTTTCGCGCGGCACCGGCAGCGGCCGATCAGAGCGCAAACGAGGCATGAACATACTGGTGATATAGGGCATCCGACAAGGAATGCACACAGCGGAGTCAACGGTCTCCAGGTCAAATCGCAGGTGCCCACAAAGTTCCTGCAAAATCTCGGCACCATTGCATTCGGCCATCGCCTTTGGCACAAAATTTCCGATGCGATCCGGAAACAATGCGTATCCCCAGAACACCTGTATATCCACAGGTTGGTTGGCGAAGTGTGGTTGATGCGCCAAAACGATTGACATTAGCCAATTCGAATCTTTGAACGTGACCAGACCACCGGTACCCGCATCATTGCCGCTGAACCGGTTCATCTCGTCGAAGAAAGCGGGATTCTTTAGTGTAACGGTGAACGACTCCCAACACGACTGTGCGACGCAACTGTTGAATGCAGCAGGATTGCCGAACTCTGGCCGACCCTTTGCCAGCTTCTCCCATAGTGTCCAGCCGTCGCTATCGACCTTCGTCAATTTCGTGGGGGAACTTGTCATCGAACCCAAGCTGGAAGCATCGGTCATGGAACCGTTTTGCAAGAACACAAAATCGTCGTTGCCGACTGCAATGGTTTCGCTGCTCCCATTGTGAGAGTAATGGATACCGGTCACGACGAACTTGCCGCCGTCAATTTTGTGACCGAGGTCAGTCACCTTGCAGTCGGTGCGAAAATGGACTCTCTGTGTTTCAAGCCAACTCTGCAAAGGCCGCACCAACGAGTCGTATTGGTTGTAAATAGTCCGCTTGACGCCGGCAAGTGTTTCAATGCGGGAAAACTCGAGCATGAATCGGTGCAAGTAACGCTTGAATTCCACAGCGCTATGCCAAGGCTGGAAGGCAAAGGTAGTTACCCACATGTACCAGAATTCCGTCTCGAAGAACTCGGGCGAGAGCCAGTCGGTGATGCAGCTTGCCGCGAGCACCTCCTCGTCGGCGTTGGTGAGTTTGAGTAATTCCATACGGTCCCGCATGGAAAATCCCATCGATGTGACTGGCACTTTTGCACGACGGCGATCAACAAGCCTCGCCATTGAATTGGATTTGTGCTTCTCGTTGAAGTCCACAGTTTCATCGAAAACGGACTTGCCGTCAGTGGTCAGCGACGGTATGGATTTATAAAGATCCCAGGTACACTCGTAGTTGTCGGTGGTCAGCATGCGACCGCCCCGAAGTGAATACCCGTTAGAGGGATCTCCGGCACCGTCCAGACTGCCACCAAGGATAGTCGACGCTTCAAATATGGTTATATTTTCGCCGGGAAGCCCCCCATCGCGAATCATGAACGCGGCAGCGGCCAGAGAGCCGATACCACCACCGACGAGATACGCTTTTGACTTTGTGTTCATAACGCCGCCGATTCTCGAAAGTGATGTGCTTGCTCAACAAGCCGCAGCATCTGTGCTGCAGCTCGTACTGTCGCGGGATGTTGGGTGGCCCCTGGTCTGGGTGAAATGTATGCGGCCATTTCTCCTGCAAGCGCTAGCTGGCGATCAGACGCGGCCGCGAGCAGAGTCGTCACCAGGCTCTCAAGTGCAATGATGCGAATGTGAAGTTGCACCAGTTCCGCATTTTTCAATGGTGGAGCCTCGAACTGCACGTTGTGCATTGGCGAATCCAGCTCCGACAACCATACGCGTGCGCCGCCTTCGTCGTCCCACCGAAAAAGCGCCAACTGGAGCTGTTGCGAGTTACTTGGGACGAGCGTCACTTCAACGGTCTCACTAACTGACGCGCGTCGCTTCACCTATTTTTGCTTGGCGAGCCATTTGTCGAACGCGGCGATTTCTTTTTTCTGCGCGGAAATAATGTTCTTTGCCATCGTTTTCATTTCAGGCGATTTGCCATTTGCAAGTTCCATCTGCGCCATTTCCACGCCCTGCTGATGGTGCATTTTCATCATCATTGCAAAGTCTTTATCGACGTCGCCCGACATCGGCATTTTTTGCATTCCCTCCATGCCCATCATCATCGATTTCTTCATGGCATCAGAGTGCATCATGCCGCCCTTCATGTGATCTTGTGGCATCTTCATAGGTGCGGCTGCGGCTGGTGGCGTTTGCGCCTGAGAGAGTGGACTCGCAAGGAAAAGCGAGATCAATGGCGCAGCAAAGGTTGCGCGAGCGAATTGGATTTTATTGCTTTTCATCGGTGACTTTCGTTAGTTGTAAAAATTACTTGGCCATACTGCGACAAGCTGCCGAGCAACGCTTGCACGCCTCGGCGCATGTCTGGCAATGGTCCAACTTGTGCTTGGCACACTCTGCTGCACACGCATCGCATGCAGCCGCACAAACCGCACATGCCGCCTTCGTTTGTTCGCCGCCTTGCGCGATCAATGATGCTGTCAAACTACAAATATCGGCACACTCGATATCCAGTGACACGCACTTGGCCAAGGATTTCAGATCGTCGCTTTTAAGGCAGGCAGACGCGCATTGAAGGCAGGCGGCCGCACATTCGTTGCATGCCTGAAGGCAATCAGTTTGGGATTGATTTAACATTTCATTGCCCTATGGTCGGCAGGATTTTCCGCTGCTGATGTTCGCTTTACTAAAAGCGCTTGTCTGTGCGGCGGCGTACATACTTGCCAAAGGAATGAGCGCGTTGGACTTGTGACAAGGAAGCGCCTAGTCGCCATCTTCATCGGCGGGGAAAACAACCTTCCGCATCTGTCCGACCTCCACATCGGTGGGGATTACTGGCCAGCGCGAGCTTTTTGGCATCAGCCCGTTATCGGTACAGGACACCACGAACCCGCGCCCATGCAATTGAACCTGCTTATGGGAGTAATGCTCCGGATTCGAGTACCTCTATGCGGGGCCGCTATTCACACACCAGCTCTCGCATATCTGGGTCGATTTCCGCGGCATCCAGGATGAGTTCATGCGCACCAAGGGCATCGACTATTTCGAAAACAGCCGACGCGCGACATATGTGCAACGTCAATACGCGATCGACAACCCGCGCAAATTTGCGCACTACGGAAAACATTGCTGGGGTCTGACCGCGAGTGACGGCCCCGGCGCGGCGACCCTCAACGTCGATGGGATCGAACGGCGCTTCTTCGACTACGTCGGGCGTGGCGTGCCGCATGGCCCCGACGACGGCACACTCGCACCATGGGCCATTGCGGCCTCACTGCCATTCGCACCAGAGATTGTGCTGCCCGCGCTGGACTACTGCATTCATGACATCAAGCTGACCGAGTCGAACCGTTACGGATTCAAAGCCTCTTTCAATCCGACGTACCCCACTGAACACGACCACCCGCACGGCTGGGTGTCACCGTGGCATTTCGGACTGAATGAAGGGCCGACTGTGTTGATGGTGGAAAATTATCGTAGCGGATTATTGTGGCAGCTGATGCGGGAGTGCCCTTACATTGTGGAAGGTTTGCGGCGAGCTGGCTTCACGGGGGGCTGGCTGTAATGGTTGCGAGGCCACTCGCGCATTCTTCGACCAACAACATCGCGCCACAGTGGGCCGTGAACGGAATCGACTTCGGCAAACCCAAGAACTGGCACGGCGTTGTCCCGTTCAGTAACGGTCACTAATTCGTCAGTGCCTTGTAAGTTGATTCCTACATCAACTTTATCAACTGGCCCATAGGCATTCGTCTCGTTCTGCTTCAGCATAGGTGATGGTGACCGGTAATCGCTGATTACGAACTCAAGTATTTTGTCGGATCTGGCGATGGCCTCGATTCCGCCAAATGTAGACATGCCTTCATGCAATCAACCGGTGCCTGTCAGTTTCATCGTCGGCCAGGAGGACTTGACCCATGTACGGATTCAGCACCCAGCTAAAGTTGCCCTTCGATACCGCCGTCGCAAAAGTTACTGACGCCTTGAAAAAAGAAGGCTTTGGCATACTTACCGATATCGATGTCAAGGCCACGTTGAAAGCCAAGCTCAATATCGAACATCGGCCCTATCGCATACTCGGCGCATGCAACCCCCCCCTCGCGCACCGCGCGATCGAGGCCGACCCCGACATCGGTTTGCTACTGCCGTGCAACGTGGTCGTGCGCGAAGAGGCCGATGGAACCATCACGGTTGTATTCATGGATACCGATGTCGTGCTGCGGTTGGTCGACAAACCGGAAGTGCAGGCCCTCGGCAAGGAAGTAAAGGTAATGCTGCAACGCGTCGGCGCAAGTCTCACGACGTGACACCGGGGCAAGACATGCAGATCAAAAGGCACTCGGTAATTTAGCAAATGCAGACAGAATCAGCTCCACACTTTGACAGTACGGGCGTTTCGGGCTCGCCAATATCGCCCGATCTCAACTAAAGGAAACACACCATGAGTCATCATCTGGATCAAAGCGCCAAGGAATGCATCGCCGCCTGCGACGACTGCGCGACCGAATGCGGCAACTGTTTCGCCCACATGGTCGGCAAGGAAAGCAAAAATGCCTGTCCGGCCTGTTGCATCGAGTGCGCCGCGATCTGTCGGTTATGCACCGACGCGATGGCCCGCAACAGTCCGTTCGCCAAGCAGACCTGCAAGCTGTGCGCGGACATCTGCGACTGGTGCGCGAAACAATGCGCCGAGCACGACATGGATCATTGCAAGCGCTGCGCTGACGCGTGTCGCCGTTGTGCGGAGGCTTGCCGCAAGATGGCTGCCTAATCGGTGCAATTTTAAGGGGCCATGCTCGACAAGCGCACGAATATGCATCGAACTTGGCTCCTTCTATCCGCTCGACAATTTACCTGTCCGCCATACACGCCGAGCTACTTCGCAGATCAGCGCAAGTTCGGCCCGTGGCAGCCGATACCGGCAGCGCGAGAACAGGGGGCGTTCCGCCCAAATGACGATCTTCGGCGTCACTCATCCGTTGCCGACGTAGTCGGATAGTTGCTTGGTTAATAAGGAAAATTGATGAAAAGTCTATTTGCTTTGGTTGTTGGTATGGTGTTTCTGTTAGCCAATGGCGTGTCTTTGGCGCAGAGCGGAGGCATGATGAATGGAGACTCGTGGGGCGGCGGCTGGATGGGTGGATATGGCGGGATGTGGATGCCAATCCTGCTTATCGTGGTTGTCGCGCTTGTAGTGTGGGTCGTCAAGCAAAAGAAGTGATCGGCTTCGGAAAGTCTGCCCTGGCGTGCAATTGTCTCGCCCAGACGCAAGCGCTGGTGCGGCTCTTCATTGCATAGCCTTGGAGAAGCGCGCCGGTACTTGGCCTTGCGGCATTGCTTATTTTCGAAAGAAGCAAATAGTCCTCGTTTGATTTACTTCAAAAACGTTTGTCGCATGCACGTTGACCTGTTTGCAGGTAGCGGTGACGCGGCCCATCTCGTTCCGCCACTCAAAAGGGGTCGATTCATGTACGGATTCAGCACTCAGTTAAAGATCTCGTTCGATACCGCCCTCGCGAAAGTCACGGAGGCGTTGAAAAATGAAGGTTTCGGCATACTCACCGATATCGATGTCAAGGCGACCCTGAAAGCCAAGCTCAATATCGAACAGCGACCGTATCGCATCCTTGGCGCGTGCAACCCAACACTCGCGCATCGCGCCATCGAGGCCGACCCTGATATCGGTTTATTACTGCCGTGCAACGTGGTTGTGCGCGAAGAGGCCGATGGAACCATCACCGTTGTTTTCATGGATACCGATGTCGTGCTGAAGTTGGTCGACAAACCGGAAGTGCAGGCTCTCGGCAAGGAAGTCAAAGTTCTTTTGCAACGGGTTTGCGCGAGCCTTAAAGGTTGATCCGAATTAAGGTTGATCCGAATTACTTCAAGGAGATTGCGATGAAGCGTACCTACATGTTGAAAATTGTGTTGGCCATCGGTGCCGGATGGACGGCAGTTGCTTTCGCCCAAGTTCAGAAAGACTGGCAAGCGCCCGATATCACAAAATTGCCCGACGACAAGTACGGCCAGAAAGTGCGTCAGGGCAAGGCCTTGATGGAGGCAACCTACAAGCACATCGGACCCGAGGTCAAGGAGGTAGCCAAGCGTTACGCCGGCAATAACCTGGCCTGTGTGAATTGCCATATCGATGCCGGCGGCCGCAAGTTCGGCAACCCGTGGGTGGGGACGTTTGTGAGCTTTCCGCAGTACCGCGGGCGCGAAGATGCGATCTCCACCACCGAAGAGCGCATCAATGGCTGTATGGAACGCAGCATGAACGGTCGCAAGCTGGCACTCGACGGCGACGAAATGAAGGCAATGATGTCCTATCTGCAGTTTCTCTCGACCGGCATTGCCGTCGGCGCGAAACTTGAAGGCGGCGGCACGCTGAAGCTCAAGCCGCTGGCGCGCGCGGCCGATCCGGTCGCGGGAAAGCTCGTCTACGCGACTACCTGCGTGGCGTGTCATGGCGCCAACGGCGAAGGGCTGCGACGCGGCAAAGCGGGCGATGTGGATGGGTACCAGTTTCCGCCGCTCTGGGGTGCGGACAGCTACAACAACGGTGCCGGCATGGCGCGGGTGACGTTGGCCGCAGGCTTCATCAAGGGCAACATGCCCAGCGGCGTCAGTCACACCACCGCCATTTTGAGCGATGAGCAGGCGTTCGACGTGTCCGCGTATGTCAACAGCCAACCACGACCGATGAAGGCGAATCTCGATGCGGATTTTCCGGCGCGCAAGAACAAGCCGGTGGATGCCGCATTTCCGCCCTACACGCCGGGCTTTTCCGCAGAGCAACACAAGTTCGGCCCGTGGAAGCCGATTCAGGAGGCGAGAGACAAAGGCGTTTATCCGAGTAAATGACCACGCGACGCGCAATCGTCAATGAGTGCCTTCCGCAAGAAAAACTGAAACGCGTCGAATCGAATGCTGACTTCGTACTACGGTGCCTCACGTGCTGAGTGAAGACTTGAATATTGAATAGGAGCGTTGCATGTTGACAAGAAGAAAGTGGCTTCAGTTCGCCGGCGCGGCGGCCGTCGCAAGCGCCGGGGGTACCGCCTGGATGTTATACGGATCGCGCCGCGCCGACGTGCTGGCCGGCGGCCCGTTCCAGCCCTATCCCTTCGATCCGGTCGCCGCCGAGAATTTTCGGCAACCGCTGTTTATCCCGGTTGCCAGCGGGCCGTTTGGCGTGCTCGATGTCGCTGGCCCGTTAAAAATCCGCGCGACGACTGCGAGCTTCACCCTCATGCCCGGTCGCGAATCGCCGTTCCTGCTGTACCAGACCGAACACGCGGGCAAGCCATATCAAAACCCGATCCTGCGTGTCGAACGCGGTGCGCGATTCACGGTCAGTCTGGACAATGCGCTGCCGGAGCCGACCATCATTCATTGGCACGGCCTGCATACGCCCGCACACATGGATGGCCATCCGGTTAACACCATCGCGCCGGGTGCCCGCTACGAGTACGACTTCACGGTGCGCAACCGCGGCGGCACCTACTGGTATCACACGCACGCGCACGAGTTGACAGCCAAGCAGGCTTACAACGGACTGGCAAGCTTCTTCCTGGTGGACGATGAGGATCAGCGCAGGCTGAGCAAGGCGCTTGATCTGCAGTTGGGCGTTACCGACCTGCCCGTGGTCATTCAGGACAAGCGCTTCGACGCGCAGGGAAAGCTGGTGTACAAGCCGAACGCGCATGACTCGATGATGGGTTGGCTGGGCGATATCGTGCTCGCCAACCTGACCCCCAACGCGGTCCAGAGCGTCACGCCACGCACTTACCGCTTACGGCTACTCAATGGATCCAATGCGCGCATCTACCGGCTCGCCTTCGTCAAGGGCGACACGAAGCTGGACTTCACGGTCATCGGTACCGACGGCGGCCTGATCGAGCGGCCAGAAACGGCGTCTGAGGTGTTTCTCGCACCGGGAGAGCGCCTCGACGTATTGTTCGATGCCGGACAGGCTATGCCCGGCGAAGACATTTTTCTCAAAAGTCTGGCGTTCGATGCGATGGAAAACGAAGGTGCCGCTGGCGGCATGGGCGGCATGGGCGGCATGGCAGGCATGCAAATGGGTGCGGGCATGGGACGGATGGGTGGCATGAGTTCGTCACGATTGCCGCTGGGCATGGCGTTTAACGTGTTGAAATTGACGGTCGCAACCGGTGAACGTGTCGTCGCCAAGCTACCACCTACGTTGTCGCAGGTATCGGCAATTCGTACTGAAGGCGCGATGGAGCGGAAGATCGAACTATCGATGGCGCATATGCGCTTACTCATCAACGGGCGCACATTCCGCATGGACGAGATTGCGTTCGATGTGAAACAGGGCGCGGTGGAAATCTGGAACATCAGCAATCCTGCCATCGGCATGCCTCATCCGATGCACTTGCACGGTTTTTCGTTTCAGGTGCTCGAACGGCTGAATAGCCCAACCCAATTGTCGGCGTCGGCGCGTTTTGGCAAAGGGCGAACGGTGAACGATCTCGGCTGGAAGGACACGGTGCTGGTTTGGCCCGGCGAAACGGTAAGGATTGCGATTGACTTTACGCACGATTTTCCCGGCGATCAGACCTACCTGTTTCATTGCCACAATCTCGAACACGAAGATGGCGGCATGATGATTAATTTTCGGGTGCAAGCGTGATGCGGAGGGATGCAAAGCGACCCTGCTGCGCAAATGAAAGTATTTGAATTTCAAGAATTCCAGGGAAAACGTTTACGGTGTTCAGTGTCAATTATTTTGAAAACAACGCTAGCCCCATTAGTTCGTTCTTGGTTCCTAAGAGTATCCAATCTGTGACATTGATGAGGCGTGCCTGGCAGCTTCACTGATGTAGCTTAAAACGAACCTTTTCTTCGACAGTACAGGCGTTTCGGGCGCGCCAGTAACGCCCGATCTCCACTTAAGGAAACACACCATGAGTCATCATCTGGATCAAAATGCCAAAGATTGCATCGCCGCCTGCAACGACTGCGCGACGGAGTGCGGCAGTTGTTTTCATCACATGGTCGGCAAGGCAAGCACGAACGCCTGCCCGGCCTGCTGTATCGAGTGCGCGGCGGTCTGCCGGTTGTGCACCGATGCAATTGCCCGCAACAGCCCGTTTACCAAGCAGATCTGCAAACTATGCGCGGACATCTGCGATTGGTGCGCCAAAGAATGTGGCGCGCATGACATGGATCACTGCAAAAGCTGCGCAGAGTCATGTCGTCGTTGTGCCGAGGCTTGCCGCAAGATGGCCGGCTGATCATGGCATACCCCATTTCACGCGTCTGGGACATTGTCGAGAAGGCGCGTATCGGCATGCTGACGACGCACTTCAACGGCGGCTTGCGGGCGCGACCGCTGGAAGCGCGGCCTGATCGTACCGCCGGTATCATCTGGTTCGTGACCGATGTACGCGGCACCAAGGATAACGAGATCGACGCAGCCCATGAAATCGGGCTCGTTTTCATTGATGCGGGTGACCAGGTTTTTCTTTCTATCACTGGCCGCGCGTTTATCGAACGCGCCACCGCCGCGACGAAAGAGATCTGGAGAAAAAGCGATGACAACTGGTTTGCGGGCGGTCTCGCCGATCCCAATGTCCGCGTGATTCGTATCGAGCCAACTACGGCCGAACTTTGGGACGGATCGTCGAGCGCGGTCGTTTCTGCTTATGAATTCGGCAGGTAGGCAGGGGAATCTGCCATTCGTCGAATCTGAAGCTGAAAGTTGAGAGGCGCGCATGGCAGTATTAATCAACCCTGACCGCAGTAAGCTGCGCGCGGTGCCGCGCCTGATGCAAATTTTGCGCGTGCTGACCCGCCATAAATTCCTTGGTGCCCTGTTCGGCAGGGGACATTGGCCACCGCCGAAAGAGGTGCGGGAGACACTCGAAGAATTGGGTGTTGTGTTTCTCAAATTCGGCCAAGTGCTCGCGATGCGGCGCGATCTGCTGCCGGCGGCTTACACCAACGAGCTCGAATTGTTGCACGACCAATTGCCGGCGATGAGCATTGCCGTGGTGCGCGCGCGGATCAAGACCGAACTCGGTGCGCCGGTGACAGAGTTGTTTGCGACCTTCAACGATGAGCCGCTGGGTGCCGCCACCATCGCGCAAGTGCATGAAGCGACGTTGCCCGATGGCCGGCGCGTGGCGGTGAAAGTGCAGCGGCCCGGTTTGAAGTTGAAGATCGACACCGATATCGCCGCGCTCAATTATTTGGTGGCGATCGGGGAGCGGGTGTTTCCAACGTTGCGGGCACTCGATCTTCCGGTGGTGGTGCGTGAGTTTGCCATCAGTCTGAACCGGGAAATTGATTTCAGCCGTGAAGCGCGCTCGGTCATTTTGTTCCGCACGGCAATGGCGGATTTTCCCGGTCTGTGGATTCCGGATGTGGTGCCGTCATGCACCAATGGCGCGGTGCTCACGCTGGAATTCTCGGCCGGTGAGCGCATCGATTACTACGCCAAAAAACATCCAAAGGCGATGCCCAAGGCGATGAACACGCTGGTGACGCTGATGTTGCAGTCCATTTTTGAAGAAGGCCTGTTCCACGCCGATCCGCATCCCGGCAATGTGTTTGTGCTGCCCGACAAGCGTGTCTCGCTGCTCGATTTTGGCAATACCGGCGAGCTCGACGAGCCGATGCGCGAATCGTTGGCGTTGCTGCTGGAAGCGGTCGTCACCGGGGACGCGCGCTCCGCCACCGAGGCTTATCTGGAAATGACACCGGGCAGCGAAAAGGTGGACCGGGCGGCACTGTTGGTGGATATCAAAGCCGCGTTGTATGAAATACGCCGCACCAATTTGGCGGAAGTGTCGATTGGCGATGCATTTGAATCGCTGTTGCGCGCCGGTAGTCGCAACGGCGTACACAATCCCGGTGAATTTGTGATGTTGACGCGGGCTTTCGTCATTCTTGAATCAATGATCCGCAAACTCGCGCCGGATTACAACTTCATGGAATCGTTTCGCAATGAAATTTCGCGCCTGACTGCGCAGCACTTTTCGCCGGCGCGAATCCAGAAAAATACCACGCGGCTCGCGCGCGATGTGGAGCGCCTGATCATGGATGCACCCGGCGATACGCGGCGCGTGCTCAGGCGCATCGCGGAAGGTGATCTCGGCCGGCTGCCGGGACTTGAAGCGTTGGGCAGCCGCTTTAGCCGCAATCTTGAGCGCCTCGCGCGAGCGGTCATTTACGCAGCACTTGTGGTCGGCGGCGCAATGCTGATGCTGATGCCCCTCGGCGGCCGGCATCATATTCTTGGCGAAGCGATGATTGTCAGCGGGATTGTCGGCATGGTCTTTGCCGCAGTTGCCGCCTTGCGCCGCGATCACCCGCACGATAGCTGATCGCACTGCGTGCCACGTTGCATCAGTACGAAACTTCCTTCAGCACTGTCACACATTGCTCGGTGCCGACGGGAATCAATGTCAGCGTCATGTTGCGATGTAGTTCAAGCATGACTGCGCCAAGGCTGATTGTGGGTGTCGGCATGGCCTTGGGCGCCATTTGCATTTGCACCCGATCGCAGCGCATATCGTGATATTGGGTTTGTTCATAAGATATTGAACACGCTAGTCGCTTGGCGTCCGGCGTGACGGCCAGATGGGTGAGCGTGCGCATGTAGCCGCCGCCGGATGCCGCGCGCCGCGCATCGACCATCGCAGAAAACGGCTGGGTTGACGGTAATTTTTCCGCGAAAAAAACGCGCGCTGAATAGTCCGAATTGTTGAACAGACTGCGTTCGAGATTTTCAAGTTCTTTCTGACATGCCAAAAAACCATTGGCTCGTGCCCGCGCGGCAATCCCGTCGGGTGCCGCTCCGGCCGCAGTAGCAATGCCAGATACCAATACCGGTGCGGCGATCAAGGCGAAAAACCTTGAAACGCCGCGCCGATCCTCATGTTGATCGATAGCGCGCCTGGGTGCTTTCATGTCATCCTCAACGAGTGGAAAAGAAATGTTTCGAGCATTTGCTGATATCACGGTGTTGCCCGTTTGCCATGTTGCGTGCGGCGTTATTTCCAATTGGCTCGCGCGTCAAATTGAAATCGTTGTGTCCGCCCGTTGTCGCGCCGGGGATCAGCGAATGAGAAGCGTGCAATGCCAAATGGCATCGGTACGGATATTCCCAAGCCGTACGACGCAGCGCTGGCGGAATCGATTGCGCTCTTTTCCGCCCCGAAGAATCTGCCATGGTCGCCGAAAGCGGAGATGATGATTGGTGTCGGCCCAATGTCGAAGGCGTGCCACATTGCTTCGGCGTTGACGACCAGCTTGCGGTTCGCGCCCATGCTGGCGCCGCTGACGTCGACGGGGCCGAGCGAGCCGTTATCGTAGCCACGCACGGATCCCACGCCACCGCCGTAATATCGTTTGCCGATCGGCGTGAGA
Source organism: Betaproteobacteria bacterium (assembly GCA_031430555.1). Taxonomy (GTDB): domain Bacteria; phylum Pseudomonadota; class Gammaproteobacteria; order Burkholderiales; family Usitatibacteraceae; genus UKL13-2. Next base: position 4,801 of record JANPBQ010000114.1, on the reverse strand, counting down.
TGTCCGTTTAAACCCGCGACGTTGCCGGCGCTGACGGTAAAGCCACCGCTGACGCGCGGCCCCAAACGCCAGAAAGATTCGTGCGCGGCATCAAATCTCGTATACGTCGTGTTGCCCAATGGCGTGCCCCACTCAACGGCGAGTTGGTCAAAATGCCCGGCGGGTAACAGGGTGCCCGCCTGCCGCCGGTCATTGGACCACGCAAACACGACGGGAATGCTGTGACTGGTGCGACCTTCGCGCGCGATGTATTCGGCAAGATAGGGGGCCACGCCGGCAGTCGAATCAATGCGCAACGCTTCGGCACCCCAACCGAGACCGAATAGCCCAAAGCGTGTTTGCCTGGCCCAAATATTCCGATACGCGGCCTGCGCCGTGGTGAGCTTCTTTTCGGCCGTGATGAATTGCCGGTACTCACCGATCCTTATCTCGTGGGAAACCGAACTGAAATTCAACGCGGATGTTGGGGCGCTGTAGGTGGCGATCATTTCTTTGCGCAGGTCGCTGACCCGCTGTGTGATGCCCACCGAGTCACCATCTCTGAAAAGATGGCTGCGTTGCAGGTGCCCAACAATGGCAGCGCGGTTCCCCGCTTCGGTCGAAAGCTCAAAAGACAACGACAGGATAAGTTCGGGTTCCGGCCGAGGCACCTCGCTGGCATTCGCGGACAGCGCCATCGCAAACATCATCGCAACAAGTGGAGCGATCAATTTCATGAAAACAATGCCTCCAACAGGTCGCCATGATTGCGCTGCAAAACAGGGTTGTCCGGATTCACCGACCATAGCAGTTCGCGGTTGCGTTCGTGGTATCGAGTGAGGTTGGCGTCGTGTTCATCGTGTGCACGCGCGAGTGCCTCGGCACCGGATTGCACATCGAAGGCTTCGAAATAGTATCCGACATCCTTCAGGAACTCAGAGTTGTGCACCAGCGGATAGCCACCATACAAAACGTCGTAATACAGATAATTGAGCCCATTCTCCCAGTGGTGAACCACCACGGTATCTACAAATTGGCCAAGCAATTCGTAAACCGGAAATCTTGTTTCAGCGGTGACCTTCTGCGCCTTTAACAAATCCAAGCAGTCAAAGAACTCGGAAAAATGCGGGTTCTGCCGCAGGTGAAGCGTATTGGCGGCAAAGACGTGGGCGATCGCCTCCGGGTTTTTCCGGAACAGTGCCTCGCAGACCAAAACGGGAAAATGAAATGTTTTCATGACATTGACGTTGGGATCGAAGATTCCCACCGAACAGCCTGATTTGAGCCGCCGCTTGTAAAAGAAATTGTGCTGAATTCGACCGATTCCATGCCGCAGGATGATCGGATCCCAAATCTGGCTGACTTGGTGCACGCTTCTGGACTTGGTGAATTTGGCGTAGGAATAATTGGTGTGCCAGTGCTGCGGCGTGATCCACACGGCGTCGAAGTCGAAAGGCGGCAGTATTTCGGCGCGATCCTCAAGTTGGCTCGCAATGGCCTCAAGGTTCATGACAAAGCTGTTGCCGGCGACATATGACACCACCTTGCCGCCGCGCTTTTGAAATGTTTCAACGGACTCATTCGGGATACGCATTCCAACCTCGATCAGCACATCGAGCTTGGCGATGGCGTCGGAGAGATTCATCTGCTTGAAGCCGAACGTCACACTGGGCTTATGCGGCCTCGTGTCATCGGGTATCGGAACAACATGAATTTCGTCAACGACCCGAACACGCTGCATGAGCAGTGCCAAGAACACCAGGTTTTGCGTCATGCCATTGGTCCAAAACGATCCAACGACGTCGTCTTGAACGGCAACCGCGGAAATGCCGACTTTCAAGCCCATGATCAGCCGATCGCCTGCAGAAGTTTTTCGTGCGCCGCAATGGCGGCGGGCGAGGTCGCCTCCACGCGCGCGAGCAGCGCGTTGGCACGTTCACGGTAACGCGGAAGATTGTGATCATGTTCGCTCAACGCGCGCAGCAGCGCTTCGCCGCCCGAGTCGGCATTGAAACTTTCGTAGTAATAGCCGACGTCGGCGAGAAATTCGGAGTTGTGCACCAGCGGATATCCGCCGAAAAGCACATCGTAATAAAGGTAGTTGAGGCCATTTTCCCAGTGATGCGTCACCACCGCATCGGCGTGGTGGGCAAGAAAATCGGCTGTGACGAAGCGCGGTTCGACGGTCATCACCTTTTGCTTCACCGATTCGAGGCGTGCGGCAAAGCTTGAAAAGTGTGGATGGTTCATGAACTGCAATGCATTGGTGACGTAAATGGCTTCAAACAAGTCCGGTTGCCTGCGAAACGCGGCTTCACATACCAGCATCGGCAAGTGGCTGGTCTTCATAACCGTGATGTTCGGATCGAGGATGCCGACACGCTTTTTCGCGCGGCCGGATTGATAACCGAATGGAACCTGCAGGTGCTGATTGCGCGAGGCGAGGAACAAGGGCTGCCAGACTTGCTGGATTTCAAAAACCGGACAGCGATAAATCGTTTCGCAATACGAACGGTAGGTGCGGATGTGCTGCGGGGTCATCCAGATGGCGTCGTAAAAGTCGCGATCAAAATAGCGTTCCGCGTCATTTCGCGGCGGTTGCGCGATGATCGCTTCCATGGAAATGACGATGCCGTTTCCGCCTTTGTAGCAAATGATTTTGCTGCCTGCGTCGCGGTAGCGTTGAACCGAGTCCGCATCGATCGCCGCCCCCAGCGTAATGACGAAATCGAGTTTTTCGTCGAGTGCGGTGTTGCGCACGATATCGGCGGAGCGAATTGGGATGCCGGGCGGGATCTGTGCCGTGTCGCCGTCGCCATGATTGAGCAACACGACCCGCTTGCAATTCGGCGCGGAGCGAAAAAGGTTGTAGAGAAAGACGACGTTCTGGCGAAGGCCATTCTCGAACAAACCCATGTCGCCGTTGGCGTTGACCCAGATTGTAATGCCGACGGAGTAGGGGTGCATTGGCAGGTTGTCGGATGGCGAACCGTGGTCGACGGGATTCTTCGATCCCCAACACGGCTCGCCTTGAGTTAGCCAAGGTGGCAAATGCCACCTCGGTCAAAGGAGAACTGAAATTCAGCTACGTGACTATTTTGCCGCGCTTTTTGCCGGCGATTCAACTGCATTCGCCGCATTGTCCACCGCAGTCTTTGCGGACGTAGCCTGCACAGGCTTGCCAAGCTTGATGCGAAAGCCAATTCCCAGCCGCACAACGGCCGCACCGCTTCCCGCGTAGCCCGCTCCCGCGCTGACCACCACACCGGACTCTGTCACGTAGGAGATATTTGTGGCGACGGCACCTTGCCCGCGATAGCCGGCAATGCCGATATCAATACCCAATTCACCCGGCCCCTGGCTACCTACGCTTACCGTGCCCATTGCCGCCACTGCCGCCACACCGCGACGGCTCTCGCTTCGCAGGCGGTCGACATCGCCGGAAAGGTTGGTCAGACCAGTATTGAGTTCGATGATCTGGGAGGCCGCCTGGGTCACCGACGAAGAAACCGCCGTGAGCGACGAATCGATACGCACGATCGAGCCGCTGATCTGGGTTAACGATGAGCTGACGATCGTCGATTGGCTGATCTGTGCGAGGCTCACCGTCCCGATCGAGTCACCCAGCGCCTTGACGGCGAGCGAATTGCTTGCTGTCACGGTGGTCAATGATGAGCTCACGTTGGCCAGCGACGAACTGATTCCCGTCACCGAGGAGCCGAGACCGACAAGACTGCTGCTGACGTTCCCCAGACTGGCATTGGTGCCGGACAGCGCCGTGCTGACCTGGCCCAAATTCGAATTGGTCGTGCTGAGCGAGCTGGAAAGCCCGGCGGTCGACGAGCTGACGTTGCCCAAACTTGTACTGACTCCACCGAGTGATGTACTGACGTTGCCCAAGCTGGTGCTGACATTGCCGAGACTCGTGCTGATCAGTGTCTGGCTGCTGCTGATGTTGATGACGCTATTCGAAATATTCACGACCGACGTGCTGACGTTGATGACCGTGTTGTTGATGATCGTCACCGAGGTACTGACGTTTGTCAGACTGGTGCTGATCGCCACCTGGCTGGTCGATACACCACCAAGACTGGTCGAGACACCGCCGAGACTGCTGCTGATGGCAACCTGACTGGTCGAAACATTGGTCAAGCTGCCGCTGATTGCCGCTTGACTCGTACTGACATTGCCGAGGCTCGTGCTGATTCCAACCTGGCTGGTCGATACGTTAGCCACACTCGTATCGGTGTTCGACAACGCCGTCGAAACCGTGGAAAGGTTGGAGTCGGTGGTTGATAGTGACGTGGAAACATTGGTCAGACTGGTCGAGACGTTTGCCAGACTGCCGCTGATCGCGATCTGACTTGTCGATACATTGCCCAGACTCGTGCTGATTCCGATCTGGCTGGTCGATACACCACCAAGGCTGGTAGAGACATTTCCGAGACTGGTTGAAACATTCGTCAGGCTACCGCTGATCGCGATCTGACTTGTCGATACATTGCCCAGACTCGTGCTGATTCCGATCTGGCTGGTCGATACACCACCGAGGCTCGTCGAGACGTTTCCGAGACTGGTTGAAACATTAGTCAGACTCCCGCTGATCGCGATTTGACTTGTCGATACATTGCCAAGGCTCGTGCTGATGCCAACTTGGCTGGTCGATACACCACCGAGGCTGGTCGATACGTTTCCGAGACTGGTTGAAACATTGGTCAGACTCCCGCTGATCGCGATCTGACTTGTCGATACATTGCCCAGACTCGTGCTGATTCCGATCTGGCTGGTCGATACACCACCGAGGCTCGTTGATACATTACCC
>JANPBQ010000113.1:0-11415 GCA_031430555.1 Betaproteobacteria bacterium | reverse complement strand
GCAACCGATCGGAGCACGAACATGGCCATCAAGAAAATCCTCATCGTCGATGATTCCCCCACCGAACGCGCGTTCCTCGAGGGGCTGTTGACGAAATCCGGATATACCGTTGCATTGGCGGTCAGCGGCGAGGACGGCGTCGAGCGCGCGAAAGCGGAAGTGCCGGATCTGATTCTGATGGATGTGGTGATGCCCGGCCTGAACGGCTTTCAGGCCACCCGCGCGATTACCCGCGAAGAAAAAACCAAGCATATTCCCGTGTTCATTTGCACCACCAAGGATCAGGAGACGGACAAAATCTGGGGGATGCGGCAAGGGGCGAAGGACTACATCGTCAAGCCGGTCAACGGGGCAGAGTTGCTCGCCAAGATCAAGGCGCTCGGCTAAACCGATCTCGCCATGGCACGCAAGACGAGTCTCCGCGAGTTTCAGCAAAATGTGGCGCAGCGCATCCGCGATCTTGCGTCGCAAAAATCATCGGCGTCCAAGCTGGGTTTCCAGGTCGGCGAGGAAAATTGGCTGGTGAATCTCGCCGAAGTATCCGAAGTCATTCCGGTGCCGGCGACGGCGGCGGTGCCATTGACGCAACCCTGGTTTCGCGGTGTCGCGAACGTCCGCGGCAAGCTCAGCGCGGTCGTCGATTTCTGCGCATTTCAGGGTGGCCCTGCGGTCGGGCCGGGAACCGAGCGCCGGGTCATTCTTATCGCCGACCGACTACTGGAAGGCTCGGGGCTTTTGGTCAATCGTATGCTCGGCCTGCGCAACCCGGAACACTTCACGATAGAAACCGCCGCCGATGCACCGACAAGGCCATGGATCAAGGCGACCTATCGCGATCTGGCGAATGCGCGATGGCTTGAATTGGATGTCGCGGCATTGGTGGCGGATCTGCGGTTTCTGGAAGTGGGTGTGTATTCGGGCACCACGTTGCCGCCTCGTTCCGGTTTGTCGGCGCAAACAATCTAGCCGCGGCTCTGCGCAGCCCGGCGAAACAAAATAGCAACGGAGAAGCGACATGGCACTCAAAATACCTGGTTCGACGAGCAATCAGGACAGGAAAACGGCGGGCGCGAACGAAAAATCCGGCAGGTCGATTTTTGGTTTCCTGGGTCGCGGGAAAGATTCCGCCACGGCCGGCAAAACATCCGCCCCATCGGCGCCCTCAAGCGCCAGTCCGGGTCAAGGCGACCAAACGCGAAGAATCAAGGCGGAGGTCGCGGCCACCAAAGTCAGCAAGTCGAAAAAATCCGACCGCGCATTCAAATTGCCCTTTATTGGCGACCGTCCGGCGGAGCAGCAGTTACCCGTCCTGCTTATCATCGCGGGATTTTTCGGCGCACTAACGATTGGCGCAATCGTCCTCGACGCCGTCAATCGCGGCAATTTGTCGGTCTATACCAATATCACCTCGCAGCTTCAGTTTCACACGCAGAGGCTCGCCAAATCGGCAGGCTTGGCCGCGCGCGGCGATGCGGCGTCGTTCCCGCAACTTCAGGACAGCCGGGACGAATTTCAGCGCTACCTTCAGGTGCTCAATGACGGCACGCCCCCCGGCGAAAAAACCTTTGACACCACGGTTCCCAGCGCCAAGATCAGCGAAGAGCTGAATTCGCGGCTGGAGGAATTGACCAAGCGGTTCGCCGACGGCGCCACAGCCGCAACCGCCATCCTCGCGGCCAAAACCGACCTGGCCGATTTGTCGCGCAACATCGCGCAGGTACGCGCGGGTGCCGAAGAACTGGCGGCACTGTCGCAGGATTTGACGGGACTAATGCAACAATCCGGCGCCCCACCCGCGCAAGTCCTGAAAGTCAATCGCATGACTTTTCTTGCCGAGCGGCTGGGTCGTGGATCGGCCGAAATTCTTGGCTCGGATGTCATCGAGCCGGACGTGCCATTTCTGTTGGGCAAAGATACGAACGATTTCCGGGAACTCATCAAAGCGCTGGAATCCGGCTCCGATACCTTGGGCATCAGCGCACTGCGGGACGGCGACGCAAAAGCCAAGGCCGCAAAACTGCGCGAACAATTCAGCGCCTTCGAAAAAAACGTCGGGCCTATTCTCGGCAACGTGCAGAAACTCGTCTCGGCACGCCAGTCGGGCCGTGCATTGCAGCAAGGGTCGGAATCATTGCTCGGCAACGTGGAGCAGTTGCAAACCGCGCTCGCGGCGGAAAAGAAAAACGGACCGCTCATCATGGCGTTCGTTTTTGGTGTGCTGGCATTGCTATTTCTCGCGCTAATCGCCGCCGTGTTCCTGGCCGATGCGCGCAAACGCGCCGCCGAATCGGAGATGGAAAACAAGCGCAATCAGGAGGCGATTCTGCGCTTGCTGAATGAAATGGGCGATTTGGCCGACGGCGATTTGACGATCCGCGCAAAGGTGACCGAAGACATCACCGGCGCGATCGCGGACTCGATGAATTACACGATCGATGAGCTTCGCACTCTCGTCACCGGCGTCAACAATGCGTCCACGCAAGTGTCGGCAAAATCCCAGCAGGCGCAGGCGGTGTCGGTACAGTTGCTCGACGCGGCGGAAAAGCAATCGAAAGAAATTCGCGACACCACGCAAGACGTGCTGGGCGTGGCGGAAACGCTGACCAAAGTGTCGTCTAACGCGGAAGAGTCCTCGCAGGTGGCCATGCGCTCGCTAGCGGCCGCAGACAAGGGGCGCCTCGCGGTGCAAAATTCCATTTCCGGCATGAACGATATCCGCGATCAAATCCAGGAAACCTCCAAGCGCATCAAACGCCTCGGCGAAAGCTCGCAGGAGATTGGCGAGATCGTGGAACTGATTTCCGACATTACCGAACAAACCAACGTGCTGGCCTTGAACGCGGCGATTCAGGCCGCGTCGGCGGGTGAAGCCGGGCGCGGCTTCTCTGTGGTTGCCGAGGAGGTGCAACGATTGGCCGAACGTTCCGGCGAAGCCACCAAACAGATCGGTGCCATCGTCAAGACCATTCAAGCGGATACGCAGGATGCCGTGGCCGCCATGGAAAAATCCACAACGGGTGTGGTCGAAGGTGCCAAGCTCTCCGACGCCGCCGGACAGGCGCTGTCTGAGATCGATTCGGTGACGAAAAATCTGGCCTCGCTGATTCAGAAAATTTCCACCGACACGCAGACGCAGGCTGCATCGGCCAACAAGGTAGCGCGCAACATGCAGGACATTCTGGAGATCAACCGGCAGACGACAGTCGGCACACAACAGACGGCGTCATCGATTAAAGAACTCGCGGAAGTGGCGAGCGATCTGAAGGCATCCGTTTCCGGCTTCAAGCTCTAGCCGTCGAATTTCACACCGACATCCGCCCCGCGCGACGCTCAAGAAAATAAATGGCCGCCCATCCCGTATCGACCTTTGACATCGGCCCGCTCTCCTGGGTGAAAGCGGAGATTGAGCATTCGCTCACAGAGGCACGCGCGCATCTTGACAGGCTGGCAGGTGACCCTGGCGACACGAAGTCGGCAAAGTATGTCGCCACGCACCTACACCAGGTGACCGGCGCATTGTCGATGGTCGGGCTCGGTGCCGCCACGCGATTCAATGAAGAAATCGAAAAGCTTGTCGAAACACTAGAGAAAGATCCCAATGCAAGGTCGATCGCGCCGCAACGCATCGCCGCTGCGCGCAAGGCGACCATCGCGCTTTCTTCCTATCTCGACACGCTGATTTCCGGCGCAACCGATCGACCGATGGTGTTGGCCCCGGCGTACCTCCAGGTAAACCGGGCGCGGGGCGCGAGTGACGCGTCCGAGAGCGATTTGTTTTCGCCGGATCTGAGCCGCGCGATGCCAGTGCCCGAAGACACGGTCGCGCTGCCCAAATCGGAAATGCTCGCCGAGGCCGTGAAGCAACGGCGCGGAATGTACCAAGCCGGGCTATTGAAGCTGCTCCGCGACAAGGACATGGTCGGCGGCGCGCGCGACATGCGCAACGCGACGCTCGCCATCGAAGCCCTGCAAGTCGCGTCGCCTTCGCGTTCATTCTGGTATGCAACCGGTGGATTCTTCGACGCGGTCGCCGCCAATCCCGGCGAGGCCGGTGCACTTGCGGTGCAATTGTTCGGCAAGATCGATCAGCAAATTAAGTTGTTGATCGACGGCTTTCAAAAAGTGCCGGAGAAACTGTTCCGCGACATTTTGCTGGTGATCGGCAAATCCAAGGCGCAGACCGAGCGCTTGAGAAAAATTCGTGACCTCTATCAGCTCGACGAATTGCTCGCATTGCCGGAGTCCATCGGCGAATCGCAAGCGGACGACCAGCTGAAAGGCGTGGTGCGGACGCTGCGCGAACAGGTGCAGGCGCAGAAAGACAACTGGCTCAAGTTCGCCGGCGGCAACCGCTCCGCACTTGAAACCTACGCGACCCAGGCCGAGCAACTATTCAAGTCCGCGCAACTGCAACCCAACAAGGATGTCACCCAATTGATTCAAGCGCTGGGCGCGGTCGGCGCGCACCTTCGCAGGATTCAAGGGCCGTCCAGTGAAACGCAATCGCTGGAGGTCGCCACCGCGTTCCTGTTCCTCGAGTCGTCCCTGGAAAATTATTTCCGTTTGACGGCGGAATTTTCGACGCAGGCAGGCAATATTGTCGCGCGCCTCAAGGCCGCGATGACCGGCGCGCCGCTGCCGGCCATCACCGGTGGCGCGAACGCGTTGATGGACGACATGACCAAGCGCGCGCAAGAACGCATGCTGATGTTCCAAGTCGGCCAGGAAGTTCAGGTCAACCTGGCCACCATCGAAAGCGCGCTCGATGCGTTTTTTCGCGATGCGCAAAAGAACGCCGATCTCGCCACGCTGCCGCCGCTGTTTTCGCAAGTCCAGGGCGCGTTGACCATATTGGAGCTCGATGAAGCGGCTGCGCTCAATCTATTGCTGCGCGAGCGCGTTGGGCAGTTCGCCTCGGGTGCGGTCAAAGGTGCGGGTGAGGATGCCGATGCGGTTGCCGAGGGTGTGTCGGCGTTGGGTTTGTACATCACCGCTTTGCAGCAAGGCACCACCCAACCGCGCGACGTGTTGCAGCCGGCATTGATCCGCTTCGGACTGGCGCAGAAGCCCGTGGAGCCCGACGTCGCGCCGACCCATTCCCACGTGAGCGCGGGCGATGTCGAGGTCTCGAAACAAAAAGTGCAGGGGCTTTACGAGGACTGGAAACAAAAACCCGAGCAGACCAGCACCCGCGAACAGTTGCGCGAAGCGGTCAAGGAGCTGAAGCAGGAAGCCGAACTGATCGCCGACAACGAATCCGCGCGGCAAAGCGACACCGCGCTGAAAGCGATCGACGCGACGTTTGACCCGATGAAGACCGGCGTGAGTCACGCAATATCCGAAATCGCGCCGAAACACACCGAAGCGCCATCCGCGCAAGCCATCCATCTCATCGATGCGCCCGCATCGGAAGTGGATCAGGAGTTGCTGGAAATATTCCTCGAAGAAGCGGGCGAAGTCGTCACGACCTTGCGCGAAAATTTTGCGGCGGTTCGCGCGAATACGCTCGACAAGGAAGCGCTTGTCACCATCCGCCGCGCCTATCACACGCTGAAGGGCAGCGGTCGCATGGTCGGCTTGAACGACCTCGGCGATGTCGCATGGAATTGCGAACAGGTAATGAACAAGTGGCTGAAAGACGAGAAACCCGCGTCGCCCGGATTGATCGCCTTCATCGACCGCTCGACAGGCGCGTTTCACGGCTGGGTAGATGCCTTGCGGATCAACGGCGGCGCACACATTGATGGCGTCGAACTTGCCCGCGCGGCCGAGAACCTGAAAAACGACCGTGAGCCCGAGTTTGCCGATGTTGCCGGCGCCGGCGCCGCGCCGGAAGCGCCGATGACGATCGCCACGCCTGAGACGCTCGCCGGGACGATTGCCCGCGACACGGAAGCTCAGTGGCCCGTCGAATCAACGCCGGTGACCGAACCTTTCGCAGTAGCGCCCGTTGAGCCGCTGGAATTCCGCACGCCCACGGAGCCTATGCCAGCGCCGACACCGGACGAGCCGTTGAATTTTTTCGACGAGCCAATGGTGCCATCGTCACCCGCGGCGCAAGAAATACTTCCATCATCAGGCATCGCGGATGCGAGCGCGCCCGCCGATGTTCCCGCCCCGCCGATTGCGCCACCCGAACCCGAGGACGTAAACGTTGGCACCATCGCGATCCCGTACGCACTCTTTCATATCTACCTGGGCGAAGCGGATCAACACATCGCCATGCTGGAAAATGAGATGTCGGCACACGAGGCCAAACCGCGCCAGCCGGTAACGCACGATTTCATGCGCGCCGCGCATACCCTGACGAGTTCATCGCGCACCACTGGCATGGAAATGATCGCCGATGTGGCCTTTGCGCTCGAAAAATGGCTTCAGGAGGCGATCGAATTTCCGCCCGAATTCGACGCGCACCGCCTGGCTGTCACACGCAGCGCCGTGGACGCGTTATCGAGCATGGTGTTGGGATTGCATACTCACGAGCCGCCCAATGCGCGCCCGGATATCGTGGCCGACTTGATCGGGTTGCGCGAGGCGCTGAAACTTGAAAAGCGCGGCGAAGGTACGTATATCAAAACCCCCTTGGCGGCGACCGACGACAGCGCGGACACGAGCGAATCGCCGACCGTGGTGCCGCCGCCGGTCGTCGAGGAAATCGACTTCGGCAGTTTCGCGGCACCCTCAGCGCCCCCGCCAACCGAGGAACCTGCCGCAAGCCACGAGCCCGCGCAGACAGCCTCTACGTTTGACCCGGGCCTGTTGTTCACCGCAGCAACCGTCACCGCCGGCGTTGCGGCGGCAAGTCAATTTGGCGTCAAGGAAGACGCCAGCACGCCGGTCGCACCGACTGCGACTCAGGTGCCCATTCAGCCACCCGCGCCACCCACCGCCCGCGCCGAAGTCGTCGCGACGCCGCCAGAGGCCGCGCCGGGCAAGGAACGGCGCGCGATGGCCGACGATATCGACCATGATCTGCTGCCGATTTTCCTCGAAGAAGCCAAGGAGATCATCCCGGCCGTCGGCGACAGTCTGCGCCGCTGGCGTGGCGCGCCGGTCAACCATGCACCGGTCACAGAACTCGCGCGGCATTTGCACACGCTGAAAGGTTCGGCCCGCATGGCGGGTTTGATGCGCCTGGGCGAACTGGCCCACGTGATCGAATCGCGCATCATCGCGATGGATCAAGTCGCCGAGCCAACGAAGAACAAATTCGATGAAGTTGACGACGGTGTCGACCGTTTCAATGCGGCCATCGACTTATTGGCGAAGGGTGATTTTTCCTCGACATCGTCGATCGAATTGCCCGTTATTTCCGACGTCTCGCAGGATCTGCCCGGCCCGCTCGCGGTCATGGCCGCGACACGTGCGGAGATCATCGCCGAGGGCGAGAAACTCGAGGGCCGCGAACGCCAATCGATGCTGCGCGTCAACGCCGACACCATCGATCGCTTCGTCAACGATGCGGGCGAGTTGTCCATCGCCCGATCGCGGATCGATCAGGAATTGTTGACCTTCAAGCAATCGCTGGTGGAATTGACGGACAACATCAACCGCATGAAATCGCAATTGCGCGAGATCGAGATTCAGGCGGAAACGCAGATTCAGTCGCGCATCCGCGTCGCCGAGGAGCATGGCGAGAAATTCGACCCACTGGAATTCGACCGGTTCTCGCGCACGCAGGAATTGACGCGCTTTCTCGCCGAAAGCCTGAACGACGTCATTACTTTGCAACTCTCGCTGCAAAAGAACATCGACGAATCCGAGGCTGCCCTCCTGCAGCAGGCGCGTCTGAATCGCGACCTGCAGCAAGGCTTGATGGGCGTGAGGCTGGTGCCGTTGGGCAATTTGCAGGATCGTTTTTACCGGCTATTGCGCCAGACCGCGAAAGAGCTCGACAAGAAAGCCAATCTGGAATTCCGCGGCGTGCGTGTCGAGATCGACCGCTCGGTGCTGGAGAAAATCACTGCGCCCTTTGAGCATTTGCTGCGCAACGCCGTCGCGCATGGCCTGGAGTCGCCGGCGGAACGCGTCGCCAAGGGAAAATCCGAAATCGGCGAAATCACCATCGACGCGCAACAGGCCGGCAACGAAGTGATTCTGACCTTGTCCGACGACGGCAACGGCCTTAACTTCGCACGCATCCGCGAAAAAGCCATCGAAAAAGGCTTGCTCGACGCGAACGCCGACATCAATGAAACGCAACTCACGCAGTTTATTTTCATGGCCGGTTTTTCAACGGCGGAGGCGGTTTCGCAAATCGCCGGTCGCGGCATCGGCATGGACGTGGTGCGCAACGAAATCGTTTCGCTCGGCGGTCGCATCGATATCGCGTCCACGCCCGGTCGCGGCACCACTTTCACCATCGCGTTGCCGCTGACGCTCGCGGTGACGCAGGCAGTGATGGTGATTGTCGGCGAGACCATGTACGCGATCCCCTCGGTGATGATCGAACAGGTGCAGGAGTACAAAGGCAAGCGCTATGAGCCGTTCATGGAAATGAGCGAAATCGAGTGGAAGGGCAACAAATATCCCCTGAGATCGATGGAAGCACTGCTCGGCGGCAAACCATCGCTATCGGCGGTGCGCAAGGCCTCGGTCATCCTCGCCAAGAGCGGCCAGCAGCGCGCGGCCGTGCAAGTCGATTCCATCGTCGGCAACCGCGAGATCGTAGTGAAAACGATTGGCCCGCAGTTGGCGCGCCTGATCGGTGTCGCGGGTGCGACGATGCTCGGTTCGGGTCAGATCGTGCTGATCATGAATCCGGTGCAATTGGTGTATCGGGATAGCACGAACGTGAATGTCGATTCGCCCGCGCGACCGGTCACCGGTGCGGCCATCGCGAACAATACCTCGCCCGGATCCCCGGTAACCTTCGAAACCACTGCCGAGCCTGAGCGTGAAATCGCACAAGGACAGTCGCTTGCCGCCGCAATCGCCACCCGTGGCGCGAACGACGCCGCAGGCGGCGCGCCCACGGTCGCGGCAACGCTTCAGCGGTCCGTGCCGTTGGTGATGGTGGTCGATGATTCGTTAACGGTGCGGAAAATCACCAGCCGCATGCTCACGCGCGAAGGCTTCGCTGTCGCGACCGCGAAAGACGGCGTCGATGGTCTTCAGCAATTGCAGGATATCGAGCCTGACATGATCCTGCTCGATATCGAAATGCCGCGCATGGATGGTTTCGAGTTTGCACGCAATGTCCGCGCCGATCCCAAAACCAAACACATTCCGATCATCATGATCACCTCGCGCACCGCCGACAAGCACCGCAACCGCGCACTTGAACTCGGCGTGAACGAGTACATGGGTAAGCCTTACCAGGAAGAGCAGCTGCTTGCGATGATCCGCGTCCATACAAAGACCGGCTCGAAGGTGTCAACCCAGGTGTAAATTTCCGGGTAGTTGCGCGGCCCAGGATTCATGACGCCAAGCACTGTCGCGATACCGCCGGATGCCGGCGATTTGGCCGAACACATTGCCCGATGCCATTACTTTCCGGTGAATTGGAGGCCAGGTTCAAACACGGCAACATCGCGCAGCACGAGAGCCCCATCGGACGGCAACTACTTTTACCCGCGCCGTTCGAGACCCACACCGATTGGGAAATGGACATTCTTGAGAAGTGCCTCGGACGGCGCGCTGTGGGTAAAGGGTTGATTGCGCTTCGCGCTTTATCGCAGGCAAGCCTTAATTCTGCGACCAATTGATCGTACCGCTCCAGGCGGTGGCGATGACGATGAGCCCGAACACGATGCGATACCAGGCGAACGGCGTGAAATCGTGGCTGCTGACGTAACGCAGCAGCCAGCGCACACACAAAAATGCCGAGAAGAATGCCGCGACAAAGCCGACCGAAAACATCGGGATATCGGCTGCCGACAACAGCGCGCGCTCCTTCCACAGCTGATAAAACGTCGCCGCGAGCAGCGTCGGGATTGCGAGAAAGAACGAAAACTCGGTCGCGCATTTGCGCGACAAACCAAAGAACAAACCGCCAATGATGGTGGCACCCGAACGCGAGGTGCCGGGTATCAAGGCGGCGCATTGCGCGATCCCGAGCTTGAAGGCATCCATCGGCGTCAATTCGTCGACCGATTCAATCATCGGCCTCGTTGGTTGATGCGATTGCGCCGCTGCGCGCGCGCGATACCAGCGCTCGGCGACGAGAATGATCACGCCACCGACGATGAACGCCAACGCGACCGGCACCGGCTTGAACAACACGGCCTTGATGTCTTTGCCGAACGCCAATCCCAGCACCGCGAGCGGCACGAAGGCGATCGAGACATTGAGCGCGAAACGCTGCGCTTTTTTCTCGCTGAACAAACCGGCAAACGTGGACGCGAGGCGGGCGCGATACTCCCAACAGATGGCGAGAATCGCGCCGGCCTGAATGACGATCTCAAACACTTTCGCCTTCTCGTCGTGAAAGCCCATGAGTGAGCCGGTGACGATCAAATGGCCGGTCGATGAAATCGGCAGAAATTCCGTGAGTCCTTCGACGATGCCTTGAATCAGGGCTTTGACCAGCAGTGGGATTTCCAAGAAATTTCCGGGGGCGGTGGTGGTTGAGGATTGCGAATTATACGATCGGGCAACGTATCTATCGCTTCAGCAATAGCACCAATTGATCGCCACGCACGATGATTCGCTCAGGGACGTATTGCGCACCATATCGCGTGAAATCTTCGGCCCTGAAGGTGTGCAGCGGCTTATCCTCGAGCACGTCCCGCGCGAGCACCGAGGCCGTCTTCGCAATCGCCGCCGACAGGCCGTCGGGCATATTTTCCATGCGGATCTGATCGACGCGCGCGTCGCGCAGAAACAGCGTGCGCGATTCGGGCACGTAATCCGGCCGGCCCGACACTTTCAAGGATCCGCCGAAACGCTTGTTGGTGAGCGGAAGTTTTACGGACACATCGAAATTCGTCGTGATGCGGTTGTCAGCCTCCGAAAGATCAACGCGCGGATTGGCCAGCGTGATGTCGAGTAATCCGCCGACGCTTCTCTCCATCGGAAATTTGCGCGCCATTTTCTGCGCAAGTTCGTCGGCGGACAACCGCACCTCGCCGCTCAGGAACGGGAATGTCGCGCAACCAGTAATCAACGCGACGAGGACGGCGAGGAAAAATGCGGCAAATGTTTTTAGGTGCATGGGATTCTTTGAGGGGGTGCGGAGACGGCGGTGTGGAGCGACGACCGGCGCGGCGCGCGCAACACACTTGTGGCGATTAAAAACGTAGGCCCAATACCAGCGCGGCGTTCAGCGCATTTTCGAGAACTAAACACCAAATACCGACAACTTTTAGGGCCTGACGAATGGGGTAAGGTAACGAACAGCGGTACCCTTTTGTTTCTCAAGACGAAAGGAAACTGCCATGAAACGTTCGGACCTTACCCTGGACGAAAGATACC
>JANPBQ010000112.1:0-34886 GCA_031430555.1 Betaproteobacteria bacterium | reverse complement strand
ATTACACACAGGCCGAACTGAACGTGATCGCCGAGAAGCTCAACAACCGGCTGCGTGAATGTCTAGGCTGGCGAACACCAAACGAAGTCTGGGCAGAGATGGTAAAGAAAACGTTGCACTAAAATCCTGAGCGCGCCTATCCTAAATTGTAGATCAAGCACTGGTGCGGCTTTTCCATGCCTTTGTGTCTGAGAGCCGCTACAGTGCTTGAGTTTGATTTGCGGTTAATGGGGGATTGTCATGCTAAAAATCTGGGGCCGTCTCACGTCGGTCAACGTGCAAAAAGTGGTGTGGTGCGCCGATGAATTGGGGCTCAGCTATGAGCGTGTCGACGCCGGCGGCAAGTACGGCATCGTCAACACGCCGGAATATCTCGCGATGAATCCGAATGGCCTCATCCCGGTGATCGAGCACGATGGATTCGTGCTCTGGGAATCGAACGCGATCGTGCGTTACCTGGCGGGACAGTTTGGCGTGGGTACGCTGTGGCCGACCGACTTACGCCTGCGCGCCGATGCGGATCGCTGGATGGATTGGCAGGCGGTGTCGTTTAACCCCACCATTGGCCCTGGCTTCTGGCAATTGATCCGCACGGCGCCCGAGAAGCGCGACCCCGCCGTGATTGAAGCGGCACGCGACAGCGGCGAGAAAAAACTCGCCATGCTGGACGCGCATCTCGCGACGCGCGAATTTGTTGCGGGATCCACCTTCACGATGGGCGATATTCCGCTGGGATGTTCGGTCGATCGCTGGTACAAATTGCCGCAGCCGCGGGAGACGCATCGCCATGTCGAGCGCTGGTATGCCGAGTTGCGCAAACGCAAGGGGGCCACGCTGGTGGTGGAATTGCCGATCGCGTGATTGCGAACGAGTGGCGAAAAAAAGCGGCCCGCAGGCCGCTTTTTTTTCATGCACAAAAAGTATTCGCTACTTGCAATCTTTCATGCAGCGCACGGCCTTGGTGTCGGGCCGGTCGTCGATGATAAAACCGTCGCGATTTGGCATTTTGACCGCCACCAACGTCTTGCTGTTCATCTCGTCCGCAGGGCCGATCAAGCCGTTCAGATTGAGAATGTAGGCCGACACCGCGTACACCTCGTCGGCGGTCAGCGATTGCGGGCTGTCCATCGGCATGGCGCGGCGGATGTAATCAAACAGGATCGGCGCGTACGGGTACATGCTGCCCGGCGTCAATACCCGCGTGTTGGTTTTGAACGAACCGATACCGCCGACCATGGTGCCGAATACCGGCCCACCCTTCGCATCAGGGCCGTGGCAGGCCAGACACTTCGCGGTGTACACCTCCTTGCCTTTGGCCGCGTCGCCTTTGCCGGCAGGCAATCCCGCACCATCTTGCGTGCGGATGTCGATATTCCACGCGGCGAGATGGCTCTCGGCGATGGGCTTGCCGAATGCGGCACCGCTGGTGTTCGGCGGAAAAACCGATTTGCCGGCACCGGTCGCAACATTCGTCGAGACGTTTGCGCAAGACAGCAACAACGTGAACGGAAGCAGCAGCGCAATTTGTTTTACGCGATGCACGAATTTAGCCGATACCATTGGTCACCTCCCCCGATGCGCTGACGATCCATGGAAACACGCCGTTGTGATGTTGCACAAAACCCACGATGGCGCGCGATTTCTTGATATCTTCAACGGTCGGTTGCACGTAACCGGTGCTGTCGACGCAGCGGCTTGCAATCGTCGCCGGCCCGCCTTCCCATTTCCAATTGAATTTGAAACGCGTCATGCATTTGTCGATGACCGGTTCTTCCAGCGTGGCTTCCTGCCAGTTCTTGCCGCCATCAACCGTCACATCCACGGCTTTGATCTTGCCGTTGCCCGACCACGCGAAGCCTTGAATCTCATTGAAGCCGCGCTGGATTTTCATGCCGCCGGAGGGCCGCGTGATCACCGATTTCGCTTCCATCACAAAGCTGAACTTGCGCCACATGCCGTTGGGCATCGGATCGGTGTAGCGCGCGGTTTCGCCGCGCACATGCCAGGGCTCAGTGCCGGCCTTGATGCGCCGCAGCCATTTCACACTGACGTTGCCTTCCCAGCCGGGCACGAACAAGCGCAACGGATAGCCATTTTCCGGGCGCAGCATCTCGCCGTTCATCGCATAGACCAGCATGCAGTCGTCGAGCATTTTTTCGACCGGCATGCTGCGCAAGTGACCCGAACCGTCGGCACCTTCGGCGACCAGCCATTTCACTTCGGGCAACAGGCCGGCTTCATCGAGCAGCCACGAAACCGGGATGCCAGTCCATTGCGCGCATGAGAGCAGACCGTGGGTTTGCTGCACCGTTTTTGAAGACGGTTTCAACCAGTCGGTGAGACCGTTGCCGGAACATTCCATGAAATAAAACTTGGAGACGGCCGGATAGCGCATCAGATCCGACATGGACAATTGCAACGGCTTCCTGACCATGCCGTGGATCGCCAGCACATGGTTGTCGGGATTGATATCGGGCACGCCGTTGTGATGGCGCTCGTAGAAAAGCCCGTTCGGCGTGATGATGCCGGGAGTGGATTGCAGCGGCGTCATGCTCCAATCGGAAAAATTCTGCCGGTTGACGAGCACGTCGGATCGCCGGCGTTTGACCTTGGCCTCGAATTTCGACGGCATGCCGTACTCTTCGGGTGGCAACGATCGACCCATTTGCTTGTTCGATTCGGGAATGGCCAGCGCTTGCGCGTTGGCCCCGGTGCTGGCAACGCCCAGCGCACCGACACTTCCCGCCATGGCGACGGTGTTGCGTAAGAAAGACCGGCGGTCTTTCTCCGGCGCGCTGTGCGTCATCGAGCCTTTGGCTTGAACCTCTTCCATCGACGCGCGCACTATTTGCTGCATTCGTTCAACTGTCTTGATGGCCATTATTTCCTCTCCTCGTCCGCGTGAGTGTTGCGTTGCTTTCAACCTTTCAACTGCCGGAATGGATCCGCGTCTTACGCGCGGTCGTTGTTTCGTCGGTCGACGATGGTCGCCAACAATATTTTGTAGCAAAAAGCGCGCCCATCATGAGCGGCCTCGAAACACCCTTTCGCCGCACTCGAAATGCGTCAAAACGATCATATTTGAAACGTAAAAGGCTCGCGCCGCACAACAGGCTGCCCCGGCGAGGCGCGTTTCGTTTCCAGAAGAAACCACACTATGCGCCGGGTGTTTCGTTTGCGCAAATCGATTCTTGCGCGGCGGTTTCAGACGCGATCCCCACCGAGCTCGGCAGGCGCGGTAAGATTGCCGACCTTGCAGCCAATTTGCGCCTGTCAGCCAACCGGACATTGATTTTGAATCCGCCCTCAATTCGTCACGCCCATGTCACGCCATAGCGATCGCGTCACCGAGTTGTTTGCCGCCGGTGCCGCGACCGGTACGGCCATTGACCAGCTGGTACCGCATTTGCGCGACACGCTGATTCCCTTTGCCGATAGCGTGCCCTGGCCGGTCATCGTCGTCGATGAACCGGGCAACGTGATGTATCTCAACGCCGCGATGCGCGCGACCGGGCGCGAATTACCGGCCAATGGTTCGCGTAAATTCGAAAAAATGTTTCCCGACTATGCGGCCGCGCTGTCGGGCGAGCCTGGCTGGCTCACGCAGCAAGATACCGTGGTCAGCCGCAGCATTTCGCCGATTTTGCAGCTTCATGAACGCGTCTGGGTGCGGCGGCTGCCGGCGGGAGCCTGCCTGATCGTGATGGACGAGACGCATCTCAATCATCTCGAAAGTGCGCATGCGCAAACGGCGCGCTTAGCCTCACTTGGCTTCATGCTCGCGAGTGTGAGCCACGAAATCAGCAATCCGCTCGCGGCGGTGCATTCGATTCTGCAAGTGCTGCAATCGCGCAAGGAAAATTCACCCGAGACGATCGAAAAAGGCCTGCGCAACATCGCTTCCAGCGTGCGGCGGATTCTCGCCATCACCCGCAAACTGAATGGCTTTGCGCGGGTCGGCAGTCAGCCGGCGATCGCGTTTCCGGTCGACGACGCGATCGAAGCGGCCGCCGCGTCCTTTGGTTACGACAGTCTCGGCGAAACCACCGAATTGCATCACGAACGCAATGCCGAAGCGTGGGTGTTCGGCCAAGCCGATCAATTGCATCAGATTTTTCACAATATTTTCCTGAATGCCGCGCAAGCGATGCGCGGAACCGGTTCGATTTCCGTCAGCACCACGTTGCACGCGCACACGATCGAGATTGCCATTCGCGATACCGGCCCCGGCATGGCGGAAGAGGTGAAAGCAAAAGTGTTCGATCCCTTTTTCACCACCAAACCCAGCGGCGAAGGCACCGGGCTCGGGCTTGCGATCAGCCACGAAATCGCGCACGAGCACAATGGCTCGATTGATGCCGACAATCACCCTGAGGGCGGCGCGATTTTCGTGATAACGCTCCCCCGCCAGCCGAAGCCGACCCTTAAAACCGAGCCCACATGAGCGCGATTCCACCACGTAAAGCAGACATTCTCATCGTCGATGACGACGAGGGCATCCGCGCCGGCATCGACATGTTGCTCTCCGACGGACCGTTCGACGTGACCTACGCGGGCGGCGTGAATGCGGCGCGCGATGCACTTGCCGCGCGGTCGTTCGATCTCGTCGTCACCGATCTGCGCCTAGGGCCGGACAGCGGGCTCGATGTCATCCGCGCCGCGAAGGCCGCCGATGCGTTGGTGCCGGTAATTCTGATGACGAGTTTTTCGTCGATGGAAAGCGCCATTGCTGCATTGAGGCTCGGTGCCAGCGAATACATCATCAAGCCTTTTAATAACGACGAATTCCTGCACGCCATCAACCGCGCAATCGACGAGAGAAAACTGCGCCAGGAAAACGCGGTGCTGCGCCGCAACCTCAAGAAATCGCGCGACCGCAAACCCATGGTCGGCGAACACGCCAGTATCCGCCGCGTGATGGACATGATCCGAAAGGTCGCCGCGTCGGACGCGAATGTGCTGATTGGCGGCGAGAGCGGCACCGGCAAGGAGCTGGTTGCGCAGGCGCTGCATTTCGACAGCCCGCGCGCAGAAGGCCCGCTAGTGGTGGTGAATTGCGGCGCCATTCCCGCCGAACTCGTCGAATCCGAATTGTTCGGCCACACCAAGGGTGCCTACACCGGCGCGGTCGGCACCAGCGAAGGCTTGATCCGCGAAGCTCACCGCGGCACTTTGTTTCTCGATGAGATCGGTGATATGCCCTTGTCGTTGCAGGTCAAATTCCTGCGCGTGATCGAAGACAAGCAGGTGCGTGCGGTCGGCGCGAAAGAAGTCCACAAAGTGGATGTGCGCATCGTCGCGGCATCGAACAAGAATCTGAAGGAAGCCATTGCGCGCGGCGAATTCCGCGAGGATCTTTACTACCGTCTCAACGTGCTGGAATTGAAAGTGCCGCCGCTGCGCGAGCGCGGTCGCGATATCGATTTGCTGGCGAAACACTTTGTCGATTTCTACGCGGCCAAACTCGGCAAGCGCATCACCGGGCTCGACCGCGAATTCACCGATTTCATCCGCTCCTACGATTGGCCCGGCAATGTGCGCGAGCTGCAAAACCTGATCGAGCGCGCGGTGATTCTGGCCGATGGTGAAATCCTCGTGTACGCCGATTTGGCCGATGGCCTGATCGCGGCCTCCACCGGCGCGGTGCCGAGCGACCCGACCGAGAATCCGCTGTCGGTCGAAGGCTACATCCGGCAGGTGGTGGTCAAGTATCAGGGCAAGATGTCCGAAATCGAATTGGCGAACATGCTCGGCATCGGTCGCAAGGCGCTGTGGATGCGGCGCCGGCGCTGGGGCCTCTTGCGCCAAGGGCGGGCAGGGCAGGAACCGGGCGGCGAAGAGGCTGCGAATGAGAATGCGATTGGCAACGAGACCGAGCCCTACGTTCCATTTTGAAACGATTGAGATAGGCCGCGCGCTTTCCCGGGCGGCGCGGCACCCGGTGCTTTCGGCGATTTGCCTTTGGCGCAAAAATTGCGTGGTGCATGGGGTGCAGTTACGTTAGTCAGCGCAACGACGCCACCCCGCCACCCACGATTCTCAAGGAGCAGAAATGTCCAGCACGCCCGCACCCGCCGCCGCGCCCGCAAAGCGCAAGAAGATGACGATTCCGATGTTGATGGAAAAGAAAAAGAACAAGGAACCGATCGTCCAGCTCGCCGTTTATGACTACGAAAACGCGATCATCGCGGATCGCCTTGGCATCGATATTTTGTGCGTGAGCGACACCGGCGGCATGGTGCTGTTCGGCCACGAATCCACGACCTCGGTATCGTTTGAAGAAGTGATGTTCATGGCGCAAGCCGTGAAGCGCGGCTCGCAATACGGTCTGCGGATGGTCGATATGCCCTACATGAGTTTTCACTTGTCCGAGATGCAGGCGGTCGACAATGCCTCGCAGTACGTGGCCAAGGCCGGTGCCGAAGTGATGAAGTGCGAAGGCAATATCCACCACGCCCGCAACATCGAGGCCATCGTCAAGGCGGGCATCCCGGTGCAGGGCCATATCGGCATCTGCCCGATGCGCATGCCGCAGTTGGGTGGCTTCTCCGCGCAAGGCAAAACCGCCCAGCGCGCCAAGGAACTCGTTGAGGACGCCCAGGCGTTTATCGACGCCGGCTGTTTTTCGATCATGACCGAAGTCTGCACGTCGGAAGTCTCGCAATATCTGGCCGAGACGCTGTCGGTACCGGTCATCAGCCTGGGTTCCGGTAGCACCTCGGACGGCGTTCATATCATCGGCTCGGATTTGTTCCACCTGTATGAAAAGCACACGCCGCGTCACTCCAAAATCTATTGCGACCTGGTGCCGATTCTCGAAAAAGGCTATGGCGAGTACATTGATGATGTGAAGAACCGCCGCTATCCCGGCAAAGAGCATTCGGTGTTCATGAAGGAAGAAGAGCTCGCGAAATTCCGCGACATCGTCGGCTGGAAGAAGTAGCCGACATGGCGGCGCCCGCGCTGGCCGAAGAAGGCGTCGAGGAATTTCTCGCGCAGGCGAGTTTTTTCGCGCGCTTCAACGACCCGCAGCGGGCGAAGATTCTCGCCATCGCCAAACGCGTGACCTTGCCGATCGGCAAGCAGGTGTATGGCGTTGGCGAACCCGCGCGCACGTTTTATGTATTGATCGAAGGCAAAGTGCTGTTCTCGCTCGCGGTTGGCAATCGGCAGGCGAGCGCGGGACAGATCATCGGCAGCGGCGATGTGTTCGGCTGGGGGGCGCTGGTCGAGTCCGGCCAAAAACGCATCGCCACCGCCATCGCGACGTCGGCTTGCACCGCGCTCGCAATCGATGGCGACGAATTAATCGCCCTGGCGGACGCGGATCACAGCCTCGGTTATGCGTTGATGCGTTCACTCAATAAAATTATCACCGGAACCTTGACGGCGTTCGTCGCCGGTTAGCGTCGCGGCGGCGCAATAGGCTTGGCGCCGAAATATCGATGACCGCGCTGCCCGATTTTCAACTGCTCATCGCCTCGACCGTCGTCGGTTTTCTGATCGGCGCGGTCGGCATCGGCGGCATTCTGCTGATTCCCGCGCTGATCGCCTTCGCGGCCCTCACGCCGCATCAGGCCAGCGCCACGGCGCTGTTCACGTTCATTTTCACGGGAATCCTCGGCACGATTTTGTTTCAGCGCCAACGCAGCATCGATTGGCGGCAGACCGCCGTCGTTTGCGCGGGCGCGCTGGTATTCAGCTACCTCGGCGCGATGGTGAGTGCGCGCGTGGCCGATGCGACGCTGATGCGCATCATCGCGGCGTTGATTATCTTTGCGGGCGTCTATGTATTGCTGCCGGTGCGCAAAGACGAACGCGCACGAGTCGCCGGCGGGCGCCTACCCCTGCTGCTGGTAATCGGCGCGCTGTCGGGATTCGGCTCGGGATTCTCCGGGGCCGGTGGGCCGCTGTTCTCGGTGCCGTTAATGGTCGCGACGGGATTTGCGCCGCTGCTGGCCGTCGGCACTAGCCAGGTGTTGCAAATATTCTCAGCCGCGTCGGGGACGATGGCGAACTTGCAATACGGCGATATTCATTGGCCCGTGGTTGCGTGGGTGACGGTCGGAGAATTGTTGGGCGTCTTCGCGGGCGCTCGATTGGCGCATGCGGTGAGCGCGATTGCCTTGCGGCGTGGATCGGGCGGACTTTGCGTGGTGGTGGGCGCGTGGCTGATGGTGAGCGGCTAGCCCGCGATACATGCCAAAACTCCAGCATTGACGGGGAGTTTGGGCCGAAAAATAGCGGAAAGCCTCACCAGTGCTAGGGTTTGTGCACGCCAACGACGTGCTTTTTCCCTACGCTGCCACAGCAAGATTCATCGCGATCCCGCGTTTATCCGCCTCTCGTTCCGCCGCCTGAATCGTATTGACGAGCAACATCGTCACCGTCATTGGCCCCACACCGCCGGGCACCGGCGTGATGTATGACGCCTTTTCCTTGACCGCTTCAAAATCAACGTCGCCCACCAATTGACCATTGGCGAGGCGATTGATGCCGACGTCGATCACGACTGCGCCGGTGCGCACCATCGGTGCGGTGATCAGATTCGGTTTGCCTGCCGCCACCACGAGAATATCGGCGAGGATGGTCCATTGCGCGAGATCGCGGGTTTTGATGTGGGTGATGGCCACCGTGGCGTCGCGCTTCATCAGCATGCTCGCCATCGGCTTGCCGACGATGTTGCTTGCCCCCACCACCACCACGTTCTGGCCGGCGATGGGGATGTTGCTGTATTCGAGCATGCACAACACCCCATACGGCGTGCAGGGCGGAAACACGGTTTCGCCAGCGACCAACGCGCCGACGTTGTACAGATTAAAGCCGTCGACATCTTTGGTCACCGCGATGGCTTCGAGCATCGCGCGCGCTTCAAAGTGCGCGGGCAACGGCAGCTGCACGAGGATGCCGTGAATATTCGGATTCGCATTCAACACGGCAATTTTTTCGAGCACTTCAGCTTCGGTGGCATCGGCCGGGTACGCATGGACTTCCGAATGAATGCCGACGTCCGCGCAGGCTTGCGTTTTGTGGCGCACGTACACCTTCGAGGCGGGGCTGTCGCCGACGATGATCACCGCGAGGCCCGGCACGATGCCCTTGCCGCGCAAGGCTTCGGCGCGGATTTTCCATTCCTTGCGGACCTGCTGCGCGATCGCCTTGCCGTCGATAATCTTTGCCGTCATTTGAGCCCTCTCAACCTTCTTTGCCGCGCAAGCCGATGATGATGAATAGCAGCATGCTCACACCCATCAATGCGTAGGCGGCGGTGTCGAACTTGGCCGCCGCAGGGTGATTCGCCTGACGCTTGCGTATGAACATCGCCACCAATGACACCGCGCCGCCGACTAGCGCCAGCCCGATGACCACCGGCTTGGTGAGAATCCACTCCATGATTCACAAAAACAGCGTCACGATTTCACGACGCGCTTGGTGTAGGCCTCGACAAAATCGGCGGCCGCTTTGCTGCCGCGCGAAAACGATTTCATCGCTTCTTCATGCAGGATCGACAGTGCTTCCATTTTGATCGCATTGGCCTTGTCGCTGACCACCATGTCGGCCAAGCGCCGGGGCCGCGGCAGATCGACTTCGATCACGGCCCGCACCTGCGTCGGGATATTCGACATGATGAGCAATCGATCGGCGAGAAACACCGCTTCGTCGATATCGGTGGTGACGAAAAAATTGGTGCGGCCCGATTCTTCGTAGAGCGCGGAATAGTATTCCCACATCAATTCCTTGGTCATCGCATCGAGGCCACGGAACGGCTCGTCGAGGATCATGATTTCCGGATTGTTGATCATCGCGCGCGCGAGTTCCGCGCGGCGCTGCATGCCGCCGGAAAGTTGCGTCGGATATTTCTTGCGAAAATCCTGCAAGCCCACCTTGTTCAACAAGAACTCGGCCAGCTCCAGCGTTTCCTTGTTGACCTCACCGCGCGCGCGCGGGCCGAACATGATGTTGTCGTACGTTGTCATCCACGGGAACAGCGCCGACTCCTGAAACACCACCAGCCGGTCGCGGTCTGGCCCGGTGATGGGTTTGCCATTGAGGGTGAGGCTGCCGGTGGTCGGGCGCTCGAAGCCGGCCAGCATGCGGATGAGCGTGCTTTTGCCGCAACCCGACGGCCCGATCATGACGGTGAGTTTGCCGCGCTCGATCGTGAACGAGCAATCGTGCACGACCTCGCGCTGGACGTCGGCGGCCCCGTAAGTCCTGCTCACGCCGGTGGCGATGATTTCACCGGACGCGATTGTCGGACGCAAGCCGGCGGGCGCGGAAGTTTTGGATGTGTTCATATTATTCATCGTCGTGTTCATGGACATGGCTATCTCAGGTTCAGCCAAGGCGTGACGCGCTTGCCGAAGTAGCGCAATAGTTCGCTCGAAATAAATCCGGCGATGCCAATCGAAATCATGCCGACGACGATTTGTTCGTACGATCCGCCGACATAGGAATTCCAGATGAAAAATCCGAGTCCGCCGCCGCCGGTCCCACCCACCTGGCTGCCGCCGCCGGAAATCATTTCAGCCGCCACCACCACTTCCCAGGTGATGCCCATGCCGACCGCCGAGCCCACCACAATCGAGGGCAGCGTGCCCGGCAAAATAATGCGCCGGAAAATGTCGGCGCGCGATGAGCCCATCGACTGCGCCGCCTGAAAGAAGCGGCCATCGATCGATTTCGCGCCACCGACAACGTTGATGACGATGGTATAGAACGCACCGAGAAACGTCACGAATGCAATCGACATTTCCTGCGTCGGCCAAAAAATGATCGACGCCGGCACCCACGCGAGCGGCGGGATCGGCCGCAGCATTTCGAACACCGGGAAGCCGATTCCATAGGCGGTGCGGCTCACGGCCAGCATCAAGCCGAAAGGAATGCCGATCAGCATGGCCGCGATGAAGCCGGCGGCGACACGAAAGCCGCTCTTGTACCAACTGTGCCAATAACCCGGGTCTTTCACGACGCCGACCCAGGACTGCAGGACTTCGGTCGGCGCGGGAACGGCACCGATCCAGGGAAGGTATTTGGTCTTGAAACCAAGCGCCTCCATGCCACCACGCAGGGGTGCAAAAATATCCGCGCCCAGCCATTGCTTGGATCGCGAACCGAGTTCCCACAGCACCAGGAAAATCACGATCGACGCGAGACCGCGTGCAAGCGACTTCCCACTGAATTTTCCGTGCGCCATCGGTCAGCCCTCTTTCTCGCCGGCCTTGAAGGCCTTGATTGCTTCTTCATGCACCGCTTCGTTGGTCTCTTCGATCAACTCGCGGAAGCGTTTGGACGTGAGCACACCGTAATCGCGCGGATGCGGAATATCCACCGTCAGCACCTTCTTCGGTTTGCAGGGCCGCGAGGTCATGATCGCGACTTTGTGGCCGAGAAATATTGCTTCTTCAAGATCGTGGGTAATGAAAAATATCGTCACCTTGTTCTTGTAATAAATTTCCAGCAGCGCTTCATGCATGACCGATTTAGTCAGTGAATCGAGCGCGCGGTAGGGCTCATCAAGCAGCAGCACTTTTGGCTCGTTCATCAATGCCCGCACGATCTCGACGCGGCGGCGCACCCCGGAAGAAACTTCGCCGGGAAAATTGTGCTCGACGCCGGCCAGGCCCGCGTCGGCCATCATGCCCAATGCTTTTTCCTTCACTTCCGCCTTGGAGAGCTTTCCCTCCATCAGCAAACCGAACGAGACATTGTCGAGATTCGATTTCCACGGAAATAACGCGCCGTTCTGGAAAACCACAATCCGATCCGAGCCCGGTGTCGCTTTCGGTTTTTCGGTGCTGCACAACACCTCGCCATCAAGCGTGATGCGGCCCGACGTGATGTCGTGAAAACCGGCGATGGCATTCAGCAGCGTGGTTTTTCCGCAACCGGATGGCCCGACAATCATGCAAATTTCGCCGGCCGCGATATCGAGGCTGCAATGATCGACCGCCATCACGGCGGCACCCTCTGGATCGTAAATTTTCACCACGTCGTCGATCTTGATGGCGCCGCGGGTCGGCGCACCGTTGGTGGCCGAATGCTTGGAACCGTTGTTCATCGTTGTCGTGTCCATCGCTACCGCCCCAGCGCGAGTTCGCGCACGCGCCATTGCATCAGATGGTCGCCCGCGATGCGC
Organism: Betaproteobacteria bacterium; assembly: GCA_031430555.1. Classification (GTDB taxonomy): domain Bacteria; phylum Pseudomonadota; class Gammaproteobacteria; order Burkholderiales; family Usitatibacteraceae; genus UKL13-2. The sequence continues at coordinate 22,747 of JANPBQ010000112.1, read as the reverse complement.
ACCAGCGCGCTGGTGACGTAGCCGACCGCGCCCAGCGTGATCATGCCGATCACGATCGTCGGGTAGCGCACCATCGTGTACGACGTATTGATGACATAGCCGAGGCCGTACTGCCCCGACACCATTTCAGCGGCCACCAGCGAGAACCACGAGACCCCGACCGAAATCTGCAAGCCCGTGAAGACGAACGGCAACGCACCCGGCACGATCACATGGAAAAACACCTGACGCTTGCTGGCACCCAGACAATCGGCCGCGCGCACATACGATTCATCGATCGATTCCACGCCCAGCATGGTGTTCAAGGCGGTGGCGAAAAAAGATGCGAGGAAAGTCAGGAAAATCACCGCTGATTCTGTGGCGACGAACATCACGATCGCGAGCGGCACCCACGCCAGAATCGGAATGGGCCGCAACATTTCAAAAATCGGGAACAAGTATTCCTTGAATTTTTTCGACCAGCCGAGAAACAGCCCAAACGGCACGCCGAGTACGGTCGCGAGCACAAACGCCTGCGTCACGCGCCAGACCGACATGCCGATGTGCTTGTAGTACTCTTCCGTGTACAACGACAGGCCGTAAACCGGATCGGGGTTGATCCATTCTTTGAAGACGGTGGTGATGCCGGGCATCTCGCGGAAGCGCGGCAGCTTCAAGACTTCGACCGCCAAGTACCATGCGCCCACGAAAAGGCCGATACCGAGAATCATCAAGTACGGTCGCGGACTCATCAGCCATTGCGAGATCCGGTACAGCGTCGGGTTCATACCCTGACTGTCCTTCGCATGCAGCTTGCGGTGAATCGACTTCAATTGCGCGATCAAATCGGGCACCGTGTAATCGCGGGTGATCATGGTGGCGAAACGGCTCATGACGATATCACCGGAATCCGGATCCGATTCGAGCAGCCTCAGCAATTCTTCGCCGTTGATGTGCACGATCTCGGACGGTTCGATGCACCTGGCCTTGGCGAGACGTGATGGATATTTTTCAAGCAATGCTGCCCAGCCGAATACATCGCCGGACTCCAGCACTTTGGCGGGACGGCGCGCGTTGACACCCGGCTCCAGCGCGTGATCGACTTTCCCCGAGACGACAATGTAGATATCGTCAGCCTTGTCGCCCGCCTCATAAACCAGCGCACCGGCGGCAAATGATTCCGTGCGGGCGTGCAACGCAATCTTTCGCAACAGCGCGTCGGAGACAACCTGAAACGGCATCGTCCGCTTGAAAATTCCCAGCATCAGCTCGGAATCGGCCGGATTCAGCGCGTGTTTTTCCTGCGACTTGTCTTGCACCATGTCTGTCTTGATCTCGTTTTGTAACAATAACGACAAGAGAGTTTTTCCGGGCCGGACGGCACGACCGACCCGGAAAAATCCCGCGCTTGCGGCGATGAATGCGCGTTATTTGGGCGCCTGAGACTCCGGCAACGTGGCGACATCGCCGACCGGTGCTTTCAATTTGCGCTCTTTCAGAATCGCCTCGGTGAATTCCGTCATCACCGCTTCCGGGCGCATTTTTGGTGTGTTGATGCTCTTGATGGAGAACAGAAACTCGCTCGCTTTCGTCAGCAAGTCCATCGCGTCGGGGGTGAATCCGAACGGCATCGTCAGACGGGTTTTGACGCCGCCTTCATTGGCGCTGTACTCGCCGTAAATCGACTTCCACAACACCTTCGGCGTGAAGCCGGTGGTTTGCTCGGCGATACTCTTGGTCACTTCGGCCGCGTTTTTTTCGTCAGCGAAAAAGAGTTGTGCATCGAGTTCCGCGTTCAGCCAGGCCTTGACGATGTCCGGGCGCGCCTTGATCAAATCCGCGCGCATGGCCAGGAACGCCGCATCGCTTTCGCCGCCGTTGACGCCAGAGGCGACACGTTTGGCGAGACCATCTTCCACCAGCCTTGAAGCGGTCGGTTCCCAGATGATCGCCGCGTCGATTTTTCCCGCGCGGAAATTGCTGGTGATGACTTCAATGTTCTGGTTCAGATAATCCTTCGGCGTCACACCGCTCTTCTTGAAAACGGATTGCGCAAACCGGTCGGAACACGCACCTTTCGGTGTCGCCACCTGTTTGCCGTCGAGCCATTTGATGGCTTCAGCCGGCGAGGCGAATGCGGGTGCGTCTTTGCGGGCGAGAACGATGTTGCACATGTCCTTGCCGAGTCCGACTGCCGCGACGAGGCGGATATCCGCGACCTCGGTTTTGGTGGTCGAGACGATCGAGGGCATGTCACCCATGTAGCCGATGTGCTGCTTTCCGGCCAGCATGTTGTTGACGATGATGGCACCCTGCAAGCCGATTTGGAACTCGACCGTGGAGCCTTTCGGCAGATACTTTTCGTAGAACTTCTTGCTGCGCATCACCACGCCCGACCAGGACTCGGTGTAGTAGGGTTGATAACCGACCACGAGTTGGACGGGATCGCCCACTTTGCCGTAGTCGAGATCGGCGGCAAGCGCGGAAGACGCGCCGAATCCGCTTGCGACGGCGAGCGCCGCCGTGAGTTTTGCCAATTGCTTGATCATTGTTTCCTCCAACGTGGGTTAGGTTGCGACACTGCTTGCGCTAAACACGCTACACGATCTTTTCGTCGTTGATATTCCGATTCCAGATGCTTTATTACCTCCCGCGAAATCCGCGGAAAAAAAACAAAACTTTTCACACCATCGATCTATTCAACTTCAAGTTGCGTCGACCACTTCTCATCGCGCCCCGGCAGCCGCCAAAAAGCGCGCGATCAAACCGGACAAGCGGCGCATCACCAGAAAACCGGACGCAGGATCCGCTTCCAGAATTTTCAACGCCTGTTTGCCGTTGATGCGCAATACATTCGATTCCTCGAGCACACGCGCGGTGGCGATTCGCGTCGGATGCTCTTCCAGCAATGCGGCCCAGCCGAACACTTCGCCTTTCCTCAACATGAAACCGGCCGGGCTGGTGCGTTCATCCCGGCCGATCTGGAATTCAACCCGTCCCGAATCGAGCACGAACAAATCGTCCGCCGTATCGCCCGGCTTGTACAACACACTGCCCGCCGCAAATTTTTCCGATTTCGCCAACGCGGTAAGTGCGGCTAGCGTGGCCTCGCCGATGCCGGTGAACAACTCACCAACGTTCAACGCGCCTTGCGAGCCGACATAAATCGTCTCGCCATCGATAAATACATCGAAGCGCTCCAGCGGCGCCTCCGCCATGCCGAGCGGCGCGCCGGTCTTGATATCCCACTGCCACAAATGCTGATGGCACGTCAGCACCGTACCGTCGTAGAGGCCTTCGCACAGCGCGACTTCCTGATGCGGGCACATTGCCTGTACCGCGTAATACGCTTCACCTGAATTTGCCACCAACAGCTTGATTCCGCCCGCTGCTTCGCATTCCTTCATGCCGTTGGCGGGGATTTCGGACTTGAGGCAGACCCGGGTTTTGCTCATGTGCGCCGTCATCAACTAAATTTGTCGTAGCGGATATTGTCCGCCGTGAGTTTGGCTTCCAGCAGCAACACACGAATCGCCGCGTCGACCGCCGGGGGTGGGCCGGCCAAATAAGCGCGCACGTTTTGATATTTGCCAGCCATCGCATCTCGTGCGACTTCATGCACGAAGCCGCGAGCAAATTGCAATTGCGGATACCGGCTTGCGGCCTCGGCGGGCACGTCTTCATCCGACAAGGCGACCGTGATGTCGAGGTTTTTCGAAAATTCGCTTTTGAAGGCGGCCAATTCGTTCATGTAGAAAGTGTCTTTTAACGTGCGCACGCCGAAATACACGCTGCCTTTGAATTGCTCGAAATACCGTTCCTGCGCCGCGCGGGAAAGAATCGACATGATGCCGGCGATGCCGCTGCCGCCGGCGATGCAGAGAATGTTTTTGGCGAGGTCGGGATAAAACGTCGCTTTGCCGAGTGGGCCGAACAAATCGAGTTTCGCGCCCGTTGCCTCTCCCGCGAACAGCCACTCCGAAAATCCACCGCCGGGTTTTTTCTTGATGACAAACTCGAGCCGGTTCGTGCCGCGCGCGAAATTCACCATCGAATAGCCGCGCATGCCCTTCACACCGGAGTCGCCCGGTGCGGCGACACCGACAAACTGGCCCGCGTCGAAATCCAGCGCTTGGTCGAGATCGACATCGATCGCCGCGACATCATGCGTCAAGATGCGCACGGCGGCGATGGTTCCCTTCATGGGCCGCGCAGGGCACGTCCCCGGATCGGTCGCATAAACAAATTTGGACACTTCCAGCGTTACGTCGCCTGTTGCCACGCACTGGCACATCAGGATTTCGTTGCGCTCGGGTTTAAGATATTTCCGCCCCGGCGCGTCTTTCCAGAGATCCTCGATATTGCCGTCGATGAGTTTTGCTTTGCAGGTTCCGCAGGTGCCGGTGCCGCACTCGTAGGGCAAGTCGATGCCGTCGCGCAATCCGGCGAAGAGTATTTTCTCGCCGTCAATCGCGTCGAACGCATAGGCGCGGTTGCGGGCGTTGAGCTGAATGCGCATCGAATCTTTCGAGGTCAAAACGGGATGTGAAAGCCGATGCCAAACATCCGCGTGTCGAGCTTGATGCGGCGCTCCAGAAGGCGCGCGCCGTCGGCACCTAACACCACCTTGTCGCGCATCTTGCCGACCGCGAACAACTCGGTCGCGCCGCCATCAAGCGTGGTGCGGTACACCTGCAAACCACTCACCACATCGGCGTGTGTGTCGTCGGCAAATTCAACGGTGTATACACTTGCATGCCGGCTCAGCATCGACTTGTCGCTGTTGTGCTTGGGCAAATTCTTGAACAACAACTGCATGCCCGCCATGTCGTGCTCCAGCCAGGTCATTTCCTTCTTGATTTCCGGACTATAGGCACCGATGACGTAGTGATAGTTTTCATCGCAGAGCGCCAGGTAGGCGTTGAAGTCGAGTGCATCAAGGGCTAAACAGGTGCGGTAGACGAGCTCTTCCACCAACACCCGTGCGCCGGGGTTCGCGCTATTCATTTTGTCTGTCACGCCGCTTCCAGTTTATTGACATCAATTTGGCCGATTCCATTGTCGCCATACGGGTCATAGGGTTTACGTCCCATGCGGCGGCCCCATTCGGCGTAGAAGTGGCGCATGCCGCCTTCATCGTGAATAGTCATGTTCTCTTCGCGGCCGTGGATCACCCATTTGCTGTCGGTGCGCTCGCGCATCGCTTTGCCCTGGCCATGCACGCCCAGCAGATCCTCATGCAGATTGCGACCGAACGGACCCCAGATCATATTGTGATCACGCACCCGCTCCGCGCGCTGCTCGGGGGTGTCGCTCTTCAGACCGAGGCCGCGAAATTCGATGATCAGTTTGTTCGGACCCAGCGGAATCGCCGTATCCATGCGCAACACCGAGGTGCGCAGGTTGTAAGTCATGCCGGGAAAAAGGTCGATCAGAATCCAGCCGCCCGGTGCCAATCCCGGCCAGCCAACGCCGCGCTTGGCCGAGCCATCGTAGGCGTCGTATTTGATTTCCATCGAGCCGACCGACGCATGGCCATTTTGATACCCGGTGTATTTGCGGTCGAAATAACCCGGCTGCATCATGCCGGTCGCGCGATTGAAGTAGTGCATGTAGTCGTGATAGAACTCGCTGTTGGTGTCGTGCCACAGCTTGTAATTGGTGTGCACCACGGCCTTGTGATAGTGGAACACTTCCAGGTCCATGCTCAAGTGTTCGCCGAGCATGTCCATCGCCGGGCCGATATATTCGGCGAGCGAAGGGGCCAAGTCGTCGATATTCACCCAGACGAAACCGCCGTAGCCGATGTCCGCGCGCACTTCCCTGAGACTCGCGTCGGCCGCGCAATAACGTTCCTGATAGCCCTGCTTGCCGCGCGAAATATCGGTACAGGCACCCTTGGCATCGAAACTCCACGCGTGGAAAATGCAGGTGATGCGCTTCGCGTTGCCGACTGGGTCGTACAAAAGCGTGTTGCCGCGATGCGGGCAGATATTGTAGAAACTGCGCACCTTCATATCTTCGCCACGGATCACGAACAACTCGGCCCCGCCCGGGTGATGGAAAGTGCGGTAATCAAACGCGTTGGGGATCTCGCTCTCGTGGCAGGCGATGATCCAGGTCTTGTTGAATATTTTTTCCTGCTCTTCGCGAAACAAATCGTCTTCGGTATAGATGCGCGTATCGACGAAATGCGTTTCGGGAAAATTGGGTTTTTCGTGCCACTGATCGCCAGTTCGAGCCATTGCGGGAGTCTCCGTCGTAACCACTGATAAGTACAAAACAGGTAATGCGAAAGCAGGGCGCGTGCCACCGCCGTTTTTTTGCAAACTATTGATTCACCTAATATTTCTTCGAGTTCAGCATACGGTCAAAAGTTTCATTTGGAAACACCAGGTCACACATCGTGTTTTGTTAAATTCTCGATGCGCCGTGGTAGAGCCTGACCACATGCTCCGCCTCGGCGAAAAACAGCCAGCGCTCTGCCAGCAAACCCAGCAGACAACTGACCGCCGCCGCCGCCAACAGCACCACGGATCGCGTGCCCGAGGCCAGAATCAGCAACGGCACCACAAAGCCCAGCCCCAATGCCGCCACACGCAATCTTTGCGCATGGCTGCGCGCGAGCTTGAAATAGAACTCATCAGTCAAGAAGGTGCCGTGGGTGTGGCCGACATCGAGCAGACGGATGGTTTTTTTCCCTAGCGGCAACGCGTCGTTCAGTGTAAAGCGCGCGTCCGGTGCGCGAAATCGAAAGAAGTACACCGCCTTGACAATGAACGCCGCCAGTAGCGGCAGGCTCGCAAGCGCCAGTGGTGAAACGCCCTCGGCAAACCCGCGTGTCAGAAACGGCAACGCGGCCAGCGCGCCGGAGTAGAGACCCATCAGCACATAACCCGCCGGCACCAGCCGGGTGTGCCAGCGCGGGATCGTTTTCAGGCACGCGTAAATCATCCCGGTGCAATAGAGTAAGCCGAGCGCCAACAATACGAGCAATCCTCCGGCAAACACGCGCGGTGCGGCAGGCGCATCGACCATCGACAGTACCCCGAATAGGCCAGCGACCGGAAAAATCGCCGCCGCGAATACGCCTTCGCGCGAAAGCCACGAGGTGCGGAATTGCGAAAACGCGCGCCAGGCGTTTTTCGGGTTGGCCAAATGCAAGGTCGACGACAGCAAACCCACGGTGGTGAGAAACAAGCCCAACGCCAACATCGGCAGGACCATGTCGGGCGACACACCGCCATAGAGCCCGGTTGCGCTCAGCACGACCAGCCATACCAGCAATCCCAGCCCGGCACCGGAGCTCACAGTAAAAAAAATCACGGAAAACGCGGGACGCATTTGGGTCAACTCGCTCAGTTCGCTTTGGACGCGCCGACCCATTCGCTGAGCAATTGCGTCAGCGATTTCTTCGGCGATTTGGCGGCATCGACTTTCACGTCGGGTGCGCAACGTGGGGCGAGATAGCTGTTCACCGGCTTGTAGCCAAGATCGGCCAGCATCGGGCTCATGCCCCGCGCGGCCGCGGCTTGAGCAACGCTCGATTGAGGATCATCAAAATCGCCAAACATGCGCGCCTGCGTGGGGCAGGCCAACACGCATGCCGGTTGCCGGTCTTCCTCCGGCAGCCGTTCATCGTAAATCCGATCAACGCACAGCGTGCATTTCTTCATCACGCCGGCCGTCTGATCGAGTTCGCGCGCGCCATAGGGGCAGGCCCAGGCGCAATAGTTGCAGCCCATGCATTTGTCCGGATCCACCAGCACGATGCCGTCAGGGCGTTTGTACGAAGCACCGGTCGGGCACACCGTTACACACGCAGCCTCCTCGCAATGCAGGCACGACATCGGCACATTGACGGTTTTATTTTCCGGGTAGTCGCCATATTCGAAACTGCGGATGCGGTTTAGCCACGCGCCGGAGGGATCGTTGCCATACGGTTTGTAGTCAGGCAGCGGCCCCGCCATAAGCGATTCGCCGTTCCATTCCTTGCACGCCACCGCACACGCGTGACAACCGACGCAGGTGTCGAGATCGATCGTCAGCCCGAGTCTCATGCGACCGCCTTCACGGTTGTCGCCGCGCCGAATTGCGGCCAGACACCTTCTTCGCCGGCGGCCGCCTTGGTGATATTAACTTTCAAGTCATACCACGCCGCCTGACCGGTGATCGGATCACTGTTGGTCAGCTTTCGGTCGCCCGGTTTTGTCGGGAGTTGTTCGCTGATGAGATGGTTCAACAAAAATCCATGCGTCGATTCGCTGGCACCCGGTTCCAGTGCCCATGCGCCGGTCTGCTTGCCGATCGCGTTCCAGGTCCACACGGTATTGGCCTCGACACCCTCCATTGTTTTCAACTGGCAGCGGATCTTGCCGAGCCGCGATTCTACCCACACCCAATCCATCGAGGCGAATCCGCGCGCGGTGGCAGAGGCGGCATTCATGTAGAGAAAATTGCCGGCCATGATTTGCCTGAGCCAGACATTTTGCGTGTCCCACGAGTGATACATCACCATCGGCCGCTGCGTGATGGCGTGGAACGGAAAGGCCTTTTCATCCGCGTCGATATTTTCCAGATTCGGATACCAATCGGGCAGCGGATCGAAGTATCGACTGAGCCGCGCGCGGTCTTGCGGATCGGACGGCTTGGGACCCTCGTACAAACCTTGCCCGGCTAAACGAAATTTTTGAATCGGCTCGGAATAAATTTGCATGATGATCGGCTCGACTTCGAGGATGAACGCCGCCTCGACCGCCTTTTGCTGGTAATCGCGGTTCCAGAGACGCATCCACTTTTCACTCTCGGCCCAATGGTGGGTAAAGAATGCGCCGTTCTCGATGTAGCGATTCCACTGATCGGGATTCGGCTCACCACGCAATGACTTGCTGCCGTCTTTGCCGCGCCATCCGGCGAGAAACCCGATGCCCGGCACTTTTTCGTAATTGACGATGAAATCGGTGTAGCCCTTGAATTTGGGATTGCCTTCGGCGTTCGTGAAAGCAGGGAATTTCAGGCGTCCGGCGAGATCAACCAACACCTCTTGCCATGGCCGCACATTGCGATCCAGCGCCACGATCGGATGGCGGATCGCGTCCGCCACGGTATCGGCCTCTGAGATCGGCCGATCCAGCAACGAAATCGCATCGAAGCGTTCAAGGTACGTGGTATCAGGCAACACCAGATCGGCGAACTGCACGGTTTCGGAATCGAACGCATCCGCCACGACCAGAAACGGAATTTTGTGTTCGCCCGCGTTGGGGCCGGTCTCGTGTTTGGCGCGCAGCATGTCCTGCACGCCCAAGGTGTTCATGGTCGAATTCCACGCCATGTTCGCCATGAACAAAATCAATGTATCGATCGGATACGGGTCGGCGTTGACCGCGTTGGTGATCACCATGTGCATCGCGCCATGCGCGGCCAGCGGTGACTCCCACGAATACGCGTGATCGATCCGGAGCGGCTTGCCGTCTGCGTCGATGGCGAGATCCTCGGGGCGCGTCGGAAAACCCAATGGCGGTTTGCCGAGCGGCGTATTCGGCGCGTTGATGGTGGTGGCGTTGTTCTCCGGCAGGATCAGCGGCGGGATCGGCCGCGGATAGGGCGCGCGCGCGCGGAAATTGCCCGGCCCTTCCAAGGCACCGAGCAACATCTGAATCAAATGGAGCGCGCGACAGGTCTGGAAACCATTCGAGTGCGCCGAGACGCCGCGCATCGCATACATCGATACTGGTCGCCCGACCACTTTGTCGTGCGTCTTGCCCCAGACATCGGTCCAGCGCACCGGGATTTCGATCGTCTCTTCAAACGCAATCGTCGCCATCTCCAGCGCGAGTCGCTCGATCACGTCCGCCGCGACACCGCAGCGTTCCGCCACCGCTTTTGGCGAATATCGTTCATCCATATAGCGAGAGGCCGCCAACGTCAGCACGGTGCGCACGCGCACGCCTTCCGGCGTCTGAAATTCGCCGAACAACGCGGGATCGATATCGGCACCGAGGCCGTTGGCGAATTGCCCGGTATTTTGATCGCGAATCAGCGGCTGGCCGACCGCGTCGCGCAGAAACAGCCCGTCTTTTGAGGTACCCGGCGCATCGATCACCAGCCACGCCGAATTGGTGTAGCGCGCGAGAAACGGCGCATCGAATAATTGACGCGACAACAATTCATGCACGATCGCCAATGCCAGCAAGCCATCGGTGCCGGGGCGGATCGGTAGCCATTGATCGGCGATTGCCGAATAGCCGGTACGCACCGGATTGATGGACACAAATTTCGCGCCGTTGCGTTTGAGTTTGTCCAAGCCGATCTTGATCGGGTTCGACGAATGATCTTCGGCCACACCCCACAGCACGAAATATTTGGTGCGATCCCAATCGACCGCGCCAAATTCCCAGAAAGAATAGCCGATCGAATAGAGACCGGCGGCCGCCATATTGACCGAACAAAATCCGCCGTGCGCCGCCCAATTCGGCGTGCCGAATTGTTGCGCCCACAAGCCTGTCAAGGCTTGCATCTGGTCGCGGCCCGTGAAGAACGCGAGTTGCTTGGGATCGGTCGCGCGGATATGCGCGAGACGCTTGGTCAACATCTCCAACGCCGCGTCCCACGAGATCGGCACAAACTCGCCCGCGCCCCGATCGGTGCCGGGCTTGCGCAGCATCGGCCCGGTGAGCTTGGCCTTGGAATACTGCTTCATGATGCCGGCCGAACCCTTCGCGCACAGCACGCCCTGATTAACCGGATGCTTGCGGTTGCCTTTGATGAAGCGTATCCGTCCCTCTTGCAGCGTGACTTCAATGCCGCAGCGGCAGGCGCACATGTAGCAAGTCGTGCACTTCACCTCCTGCTGGGCGGTGTCTTCAAACTTGATCGGTTGATTGCGGGTTTTGATCATCGATCGACGGGATAGGTGGTTGGGTGGCGGTTGACGAAGTGTTGTGCGGCGGGAAGATTTTCAGTTTTCGATATTCGCGTCGCCGCGCGTGGGTCTATTATTTCCGGTATTTCCGCCGTCGCCCGAACGACGCAAGTGCCGGTGCCAAATGAAACACCTGCACGCCTGCGGTTTGCATGCTCAATTCGGAATGAAACGCCGATGTAGGGTTGAAAGAGAAGTTTGATAGGCAGAATGATGTAGAAGCTCAGTTCTTGAGCAATCTTGATGCCAACATGGCGCGGAGATTGCTGTGTTCCATGCATTCCACTCGACCCCCGCCGCCGAATCCCCGACACCCGCTTATTTGATGCCGAACCTTCCCACCCTGCCCATCCTCCGCTGGTTGCCCGAGTTGCGCAAACCCGGCACCGTCCGTGCCGACGCGCTCGCCGGTTTGACCGGTGCGATCGTGGTTTTGCCGCAGGGTGTCGCGTTCGCCACACTCGCCGGCATGCCGCCGCAGTACGGGCTCTATTCCGCGATGGTGCCGTGCCTGATCGCGGCGATTTTTGGCTCCAGCCGACTGATGGTCACCGGCCCTGCGAACGCAATCTCGCTGATGACGATGAGTCTGGTCATTCCACTGGCGATGCCCGGCACGCCCGCTTATGTGTCTCTGGTGCTGACGCTCACGTTCATGGTCGGCGCGATCCAGTTTTTGCTCGGCCTCGCGCGCGCCGGGCGCTTTGTCGATATTGTTCCGCACTCGGTGGTGGTCGGGTTCACGGCGGGTGCCGCAATCTTGATCATCAATAGTCAACTGGCCCCCGCACTGGGATTGGAGCCGACGCAGGGCTTGTCGATCTACGCGAACCTCAAGTCGCTCTTGGCGCGATTACCCGGTTTCTCGTCCACTGCCCTCGTGACCTGTGCAGCCACGGCGCTGGCCTGCATCCTTTGGCGACCGTGGAATTGGACGATTCCGGCATTGCTCGTCGGTGTGTTGATCGGCAGTGCGGTGGGGCATGTGGCGATGTCGCTTCTCGGCGGCACGCTGAAGATGGTGGCACCGATTCCCAGCGGCTGGCCGCCGTTGTCCTCGCCGGATTTTTCCTGGGCGACGCTTTCGGCGCTCGCGATACCGGCCTTCACCATGACGCTGATCGCGCTCACCGAGGCGATGGCGATTGCGCGCTCGGTGGCGCTGAAAAATGGCGACAAGCTCGACGGCAATCAGGAAATGCTGGGGCAGGGACTCGCCAATCTGGCCGGCGCGTTTTTTTCGTCGTACCCGTCAAGCGGTTCGTTCAACCGCTCCGGCGTCAATGTCCACTCGGGCGCGCACACGCCGCTCGCCGCGGTGTGTGCCGCCATTTTTCTCGTCATCATCCTGATGCTGGTCTCGCCGTATGTGACCTTGCTGCCGCTCTGCGTGGTGTCGGCGCTACTGTTTGTGGTGGCATGGGGCTTGATCGATGTAGCGGAAATGCGCCGCATCTGGCGGCTCGAACCCGATCAGCGCGCGCCGTTGCTTATCACCGGCATCGCCACCGTCACGCTCTCGCTGGAGTGGGCGATTATTTTAGGGATTGCGAGCGCGTTCGCCTGCAAGCGGTTGTTGCGCGGACATCAGCTGGATGTGCATTCGGGTGATAACGACAAATAGCCAGGCCGCCCTACGATTGTCGGCGTATGAAACCCCAGCATTGGCGAGGTTTTCGGACGCTTTTTGCCTGGAACGGCGCGCCAATGCTGCTTCTGCGTTTTCCGGTGCACGGTAAGCGCGTCGCTGGAGGCGCGCATGGAATTGTTCACGCAACGCGACGCATTTTCGGGACTCAACGGCGAATTTCAATTGGCAGGCGGCGGATCGGCCTCTCCCTTCGCCTGACGCCACAACCGCTCGATCGCCGCCTGCAACACGAAACTCGAAAACGCTGCCTGCTTCGCCTTGTCGTCACCCGAGAATTTTTCTTTCCACTCGGCCAACGTGACCCGTTTCTTGGTCTCTTCCAGCGACGCCCCCGCCGCGACGGCGGCTTTCACCTCGCTCACCAACGCCGTCAACAGCGCCTGTACCGCGCGCAGCGCGACGCGGTCGCGTTGGATAGGCCCATGCCCGGGCAGCAGAATATCGACGTCGAGTCGGTCGAGTTTGCCGAGTGTGTTCGCCCATTCCTCGTAGTACGACCCGAACGCAAACGGAATCGGCAACACCAGCAAATCGCCGGTCGCGACGATCCGCTCTTTCGGCAGAACCACCACCACATCGCCGCGCGTATTGCCCAAACCCAGCCAACGCAATTCGATGGTGCGTGTCCCGCGCTGCAACACCAGCTTGTCGGCGAACGTGATGGTGGGCGGCGCTTCCCGCAGCGCATCGAATTTCGGCAAATCGGCGCGGAAGAACGCGACGATTTCCGCGACGCGCTGTCGACGATCATCGGTCAGCGTTTTGCCCTCATCGTCCTTGCCGGAAACGAGCCAGCGTTGGTATTTGTTGAAACTCTCTTTCATGCCGGCGATCGATTTTGGCCGCGCCGCATAGGTACGTTCGATGATGTCGGTGCGGGTATCGCGGTGCGCGATGATCTCGGCATGCGGCCATAAGCCTTGATACGCGGCGTTGCCGCCGTGATGATCGTCGTGCCAATGGGTGTTGATCACATAGCGCACGGGCAACGGCGTGAGCTTCTTCACTTCCGCCGCCATCAATTGTCCGGTCTCGGCGAAGATGCCGGTGTCCACCACCACCACATCGCGCTCGTTGATGATGAAAAGCGCGTTGCCCTCGATCGGGTTTTCCAGCGGATTGCGCCAGACAAACGCGTGCACGCCCTCGGCCAGTTTCACGACGTCGTATTGCTTCGCACGCGGCGGTTCAGTTGCGGCGTGCGCGGAATGCAGCGCGGCAATCGCCAACATCGCGGCGGCAACCCACCTACGAAGCGAATGCGTTGCAGCCGCCCGCCAATAGGCCCGATGCGTCGATGCGATTCGCCTGGATCGATTGCCGTTTGCCGTCATGGAAAAGCGTCCGCCGTGTGTTCGTCTGATTTCGGAACGAAGGCCCGACGATACACACGATTCACGCCACCAAGCGCGACGGCACTCAACCAACTATTGCGGTGTCTTGCAACTTGTCGCGGCAGGCCGTGCTTACGCCGCAATGCCGGCGCGCAGCCCGTACCTACGCGTGGCTGGCCGCTTCCGACAATGTCCGCGCCTCATCCGCCGTCAGAACCGGCCCATCCAGCGTGCAGCGTTCGTCCTGCGTCTGGGCCGTGCGAAAGCGCGCAATGACCGGCTTCAATTCTTCCTTGATGTGCGTCTCGTCATAGCCATTGAAGAGATGCCCAATGAGTCCGCGTTTCAGGTCGCTCGTACCCATGATCCAGTCGGCAACCGGAAAGGTGAGGTTCATGTTCACGTGCATCATGATGCCCAGGTTATGATGGGCGGCGTGGTGGCGGCGGATGGTGTTGATGAACGGCGCGTGGCGTACGAAGGCGTTTTCCGGAACGTGGCAGCAAAAGTGAAACGTCTCGTACACCATGTAGTGACCGATCATCGTGATGAACGTGATGTACCCCGCGTTGGCATTGAATACCGCTGCGACCGCGAACGACAATAGCCCGCCAAATATTGCAAGTACCGTCAACACCCGCCACGGAAAAAACACAATGCGGAACTCCTTGATCGTGCTAATGGTGTGGTCGTTGTCGGTGAAATACTGGTGATGCTGGCGGGTGTGGCGGTCATAGATCGAGCGCACCGCGAATACATCGCGAAGACGATGCATGACGTATTTGTGCATGCCCCATTCGACGAAATTTCCCGCCAGCGCCACCGGAAACACCAGCAGCCATTCCCAGCCCGCCGCCTGCAATTGACTTAGACACCACCAAATGCCGCCGATACCGGCCGCATACATGACACCCACATGCAGCAGGCCGAAATACCACGGGCTGATTCCGGCGACATACTGTTCGCGAAATTTTCGCTGGCGTTCGGTCATCATTTTTGGCGGCCTTTGATACTCATCAAATATTAGTGATATATTACCTGTCGATCAGATTGCTCGTCAAGGAACCGTCTCTTGCAATCCAACCTGCCACCGTCATCGTCACTAAAGTCGCCTGGTTCGAGCGCGCCGCCCGCTGAATCATCCAAGCGGAAAAAACGCGCGCTCCACGAGATTCTCGGTTCCAAAACGACCGGCGAGAAAATGGTCTACATGTCGGTGCCCGATTACACCTCGGCGCGCTGGGCAGAGATGGCGGGCGTCGATGTCGCGGTGGCAGGCGATAGCTTGTCGATGATCGCGCACGGCCACAGCAACACCATCCCCGCCACCATGGATATGATGGTGATGCACACGCAGGCCATCCGTCGCGGCGCGCCGAACACCTTTGTGCTCGGCTGCATGCCTTACCAAAGCTACCACACCATCGAGCGCGCATTGACCAACGCGACGCGTTTCATGCAGGAGGGCGGCAGCGATGCCGTCAAACCACAGGGTGGCAAGAGTCAGGCGCATATCCTGAAAGCGATGGTCGATGCCGGCATTCCCACCGCCTCGCACATCGGCATGACGCCGCACACGGTCGCGATGTTCGGCGGCTTCCGGATTCAGGGCAAGACAGCGGACAGCGCGATGAAAATTCTGGAAGATGCCTTCGCGATTCAAGATGCGGGTTGCTTCATGCTGGAGTTTGAAGCCGTGCCGGCCAAGATCGCTACCGTCATTTCCCGCCAGCTTGAGATTCCCACCATCGGCATCGGCGCCGGCGTCGGCTGCGACGGGCAGATTTTGCTCGGCCACGATCTGCTCGGCATGTTCACCGATTTCAAACCGAAATTCACCAAGCGTTACGCGAACCTGACCGAGGCCGCGTTGAAGGGCATTACGCAATACATCACGGAAGTAAAAGGTGGAACATTTCCGGATGATGAACACAGTTACGGCGTCGATGAAAAGGAGTACGAAAAATTCCTCTCAATGGTCGAAAAACGAAAGCATCAGTAGTTGCGGCAAAGGTCAGTACCAGCCTCACGGATCGTGCCTACACGGATATCGAAGAAATGATCGTCACCCTGAAACTGTTGCCCGGCGCGGCAATATCCGAAACGGCGTTGTCGCAAACGCTTGGCATCGGCCGTACGCCGATACGCGAGGCATTGCAGCGGCTTGCACGCGAAAGCCTGGTGGCGATTTTTCCGCGTCGTGGTATTTTCGTCGCCGAAATCAATTTGAAAAAACAGCTTCGTCTGCTTGAAGTGCGGCGTGAACTGGAGCGTTTGATCGCACGCAGCGCCGCGCGCCGCGCCACCGATGCCGAGCGAGCCGGACTCAACCGACTGGCCGTGCGTTTCGAGGCAGCGGCCAAAGTAAACGACGATGTTGCGTTCCTGCGCACGGATCGCGAATTCAACACACTTTGCAGCGCCGCCGCACACAACGAATTCGCGGCACTCGCGATGGGCCTCATGCATTCGCTCTCACGACGCTTTTGGTACATCCATTACAAGCAGGCGGCCGATATGCCGTTGACCGCGAAGTTGCACGCCAACATTGCGTGCGCGATTGCGGCGGGCGACGAGGAGCGTGCCGCCAAAGCGAGCGACAAATTGCTCGACGCCATCGTAAAATTCACCCGCAATACGACTGACATGTGAAAGAGTTCGTTGCAGCATCCATAACGTCACAACCGAGGAGAAAACCATGAATAGCAAACGCAGAAAACTGTTGCAAGCCATCGGCGGAACCGGTGTGGCGGTGGCGGCTTCCCCCTACCTGAGCATGCCGGCATTTGCACAGAACACACCGCTACGGGTCGGCATCATCGCGCCTAAGGCGGGCATTGCCGGCACCATCGGCGAATGCGGCTTGCGCGGCACCCTGTTCGCGGTCGAGCGCATCAACGCCACCGGTGGCATCGCGGGACGCAAGGTGGAGCTCATCGTCGAGGAGGAGACCAACCCGAAAGACTCGATTGAGCGGCTGCGCAAATTGGTGTTGCAGGATAAGGTCGATTGCGTGCAGGGCATTGTCTCGTCCGGCGTGAGCCTCGCCATGGGTGCAGTGGCCGAAGAGATGAAGGCGCTGACCATTTTCTGGGACGGCACCACGCAAGATGGCGTAAAGGAAACGATGCCGAATCCGCGCTATGTGTTCCGTAGCACGGACAACGAATGCGAAGCCGTGATGGCCTCGCTGCTGGCAATCAAGTATTGGAAAGGCAAGTTCGCCACCATCGCCGGCATCAACCCTGATTATTCGTATGGCCGCAACAATTTCGCGGCGTTTCAGGCGCTGTTGAAAAAATTCGGCGTCGAACACAAAGTGGTTGCCGATCAGTGGCCGAAAGTCGGCACGACCGATTTGAATTCGCACGTGGCCGCGTTGAAGGCGGCGAAGCCCGATCTGATCTTTTCCTCGCTGCTGTTTGCCGATTTGCCGATCTTTATGCGCACGGCCCACGGCGCGGGCTTGATGGAAGGCGGCACCAAGTTCGTGTTTCCGGCGGCGGGTTTCCAGCATACCGCGCTGAAAAAGGAATTCACGCCCGAAGGCATGATCTTCGGCCACAACACGCTCTACTTCGATTGGGCCGGTGCCGGACCATTGCAAAAACAATTTGTGAAAGAGTACTACGACAAATACAAGGATTATCCGCATTGGGAAGCCGATCGCGCGTACTTCGCGATGCAAGTCTTCAAGGCCGGCGTGGAAGCCGCTCAGAAAGCCAAGAAGGCCTGGCCCGGCAAGGAAGACATCATCAACGCGATGGAAGGCATCAAGGTCGATTCGCTCGGCGGCCCCGGCATGATGCGCAAAGACCATATCGCCGACCAAACCTTCTATCAAGGCCTGACCACGCATAAGAACAACTACGACTTCCCGACGCTCGGCACCGTCGATATCATGCCTGCGAGCCAACTACAGAAGCCGCCCGGACAGGACTTCTGGAAGTGGATCGAGACGGCGCAGATCAAGCTCTAATGAGGTTGGGGTGGGCGAAGAAAATCATTGTTTCTGCGTTTGACCCGATTCAGTAATCGATCTTCCCCCGCGCAGGCGGGGGCCCAAGTTTGCTTCGCACGACAATGAAACTTGGGCCCCCGCCTGCGCGGGGGAAGGAAAATTTTCAGTACCGCTCGCGCCCCCAATATCCAATGAAGCCAACTGTTGACCTCAAATTTTGACCTCTTTCATTGACATCCTCATCGGCGGCGTTTTTCACGCCGCCGTTCTTTTTCTCGTCGCCGCCGGCTTGCAGTTGGTGTTCGGCGTGCAGAAGATCGTCAATCTGGCATGCGGTTCGTTTTACGCGTTTGGCGCGTATTTCGGCATCAGTGCGGTGACGTGGGCGCTCGCGCACGGCGTGCCCACAAGCCTGTTTCTGCCGGTGTTGCTCGCGTCCGGCCTGCTGCTGGGGCTGATTGTCGGGCCGTTGATCGAGGCGTTGCTTCGCACGGTCTATGAGCGCGATGAGGCGTTCCAATTGCTGCTGACCTTCGCGCTGGTGCTGATGTTTCAGGACGTGTTGCGCTTTTTCTGGGGTGCCAATCCGCAGCAACTCGGCAACATCGTCATGGAATACGGCAAGCTCAGCATCGGTAAGGTTCAGGTGCCGACTTACAACGTATTGGTAATCCTCGCGAGCATCGCGATCGCGATCGGCATCGGTGCGTTTCTGCAACGTACGCGCTTTGGTCGCATCCTGCGGGCGACGGCCGAGAACCGCGAAATGAGCCAGGCCCTCGGTGTGAATGTGCGCTGGATGTACACCAGCGTTTTCACCGTCGGCACTGTGCTGGGAACGGTTGGCGGCGCGTTGGTGGTGCCCACGGCGGCGGCCTCGCTCGATATGCCGGTGGAGCTAGTGGTGGAGGCCTTCGCTGTCGTGGTGATCGGCGGTCTCGGCAGCATGCGCGGCGCGCTGATTGGCGCCTTGATTGTCGGGCTAATGCGCGCGGCTGCGATCTCTTGGTACGCGGAATTGGAAATGCTCGCGATTTACCTGGTGGTGATACTGGTGTTGATCGTGCGCCCCGCCGGGTTGCACGGAAAGCCGATCGAATGAAGCGCGCCACTCTCGTCGCAACCTTGTTTGCGTTGGCGGCACTCCTCGCGTTTCCGCATCTGGCCGAGCCTTACTACGTCACACTGGTATTGCCGGCATTCGCCTATGCCATTGCACTATTGGGATTCAATCTGTTGTTCGGCTACACCGGACTTTTATCATTTGGTCACGCCTTGTTTGTCGCCGTCGGTGCGTATGCGGCGGCGGTGTTGTCCAGCAAACTGGGCGTGAAAAGTCTGGAATTGGTGTTGTTGATTTCCGGCGCGACCGCGGTGATCGCCGCCGTGCCGGTGGCGCTGTTGTCGGTGCGCTACGTGCGCATATTCTTCGGCATTCTCACCCTCGCCTTCGGCATGCTGTTTCACTCGTTCCTGTTCAAGTTCTACGACCTCACGGGTGGCGACACCGGCATCCGCGTGCTGCGGCCTACCTTGTTCGGCTTTGCCTTTGATGATCTCGACAAAACCGCGTTTCTGGTCGGCCCGTTTTATTACTATTGCCTCGCGTTGCTGGTGGTCATGGGATTCGTCATGTGGCGCATCGTGCATTCACCGTTTGGTTTGCACTTGACGGCAATCCGCGAGAACCCGCGCAAGGCGGAATATCTGGGCGTGCGGGTGCGTTTCTTTCGCTTGATCGCGTTTCTGATTTCGGCGTTTTATTGCGCGGTGGGCGGCGTGATTCTCGCCATCAACACCGGCCAGGCTGACCCGGAACTTGCCTATTGGACGCACTCTGGCGAACTCGTTTTCATGACCGTGCTGGGCGGCTTCGGCAATTTCTTCGGCCCGGTGATCGGTGCATTCACCTTCATTTTTCTCAAGTCCGAATTGATGGGCCTGACACAGTATTGGCGCTTTTGTCTGGGGGCGATTTTGGCCACGATCGTGGTGCTGTTCCCACGCGGGCTGGTTGGGCTGGGGCAAACGATCTGGGCCAAGGCTCGGCAATTGAAAAGCGGCAAACACCCATGACCGCCCTCATTGAAACCGAAAACGTCTCCAAGGCCTACGGCGAATTTGTCGCGCTCGACGGCGTATCGCTGTCAATTGCCGATGGCGAACTGGTGTCGATTGTCGGCCCCAACGGCGCGGGCAAGACGACGCTGGTGAATGTGCTCACCGGATTGTTGAAACCTACCACCGGCGTCGTGCGATTCAAGGGTGAGGACATCGCCGGCATCGGTCCGGTGCGGCTCGCGCAGCGCGGCATGGCGCGCGCATTTCAACTGGTGCATATTTTTCCGGCGATGAGCGTGGCCGAATCGATCGCGGTGGCGGTGGTATCACAAATGGGCCACAGCCTTCGCTTGTTTGCCTCCGCAAAAAACGACGCCGTCGTCAATAATCGCGTGCGCGAAGTGGCGGCCATTTTCGGACTCGACGGCAAACTCGATAGCGAGGCGCGATTGTTGTCGCAAGGCGAGAAGAAGCTCCTCGATATCGCCAGCGCATTTGCACTTTCGCCGGAAGTCATCCTGCTCGATGAACCCACCAGCGGTGTCTCCAGTGGCGACAAGCACGGCATCATGAAAAACGTGATCGACGCGGCACGGCGCGCGGGGGTTAAAGCGATTATTTTGGTTGAACACGACATGGATCTCGTCGCCGAATATTCGAGCCGCATCGTCGCATTGACGGCAGGAAAGGTACTCGCCGATCGGCCACCCGCCGAATTTTTCAAAGACCCGGAGATCATCGCGCAAGTGGTTGGAAAATTGGTCGGCAAGTTCGCAAAAACGGCGGAGCGCGCCTGATGCTCGCGATCAACGACCTCACCGTCGATATTCAAAGCAGCCGTATCCTGCGCGGCATTTCGCTCGAGGTCGCGGCGGGTCAGTTGGTGTGCCTCGTTGGGCGCAATGGTGCAGGCAAAACCACCACTTTCCGCACCGTAATGGGGTTCCTGAAACCGGTGTCAGGTGCGATCCTGTTTCAACAGAAATCGTTGGCGGGATTGGCCACACAACAGATCGCGCAGCGTGGCATCGGCTACGCGCCGGAGGAAAGCCAGGTGTTTGGCGATTTGAGCGTGGCGGAGAATATCGAGCTGCCGACGTGGACGCGCAAAACCGCGCGCGATGCAAAGTCGCGAATCGATGCCGCCTATGAAATATTTCCCAAACTCCGGCAATACGCGGCGCGCGGTGGCAATCAGCTTTCCGGCGGCGAACGCAAAATGGTCTCGATCGCCCGCGCATTGACGCTTGACCCGCAATTGCTGCTGCTCGATGAACCCTTCGAGGGGTTGTCCCCCGCGATCATTCCCAGCATCAGCGAAGGCATCGCCTCGATTCGCGCGCGCGGCCATGCGGTATTGATGGCCGAATCGAACGTCCACCACATTCCCGACTATGCGGATCGGCTTTATGTGCTCGAGCGCGGCGAAATCATTTATCAGGGCAAGCCGGGCGACACCTATCCGCCCGAAGTGATGCGCGTGATTACCGGCGGCGCATAAATTCCAACTGCCCGCAAAGGCCAGGAGGCCCCATGCCAACATTTCTCAATCAAGTACAAATAGACGCCTTCTGGCGCGACGGCTGCATTTTCCCGATCCGCGTGATGTCCGAATCCGCCGCCGCCGACTTGCGCGCGCGCCTGGAAGCGTTCGAGCAAGAAACCGGCGGGCCGCTCAAGGGCGACTTGCGCCACAAGTCGCACCTGCTGTTTTCATGGCTGGGTGATCTGGTGCGGAACACCCACATCGTCGACGCCATCGAAGACCTGTACGGCCCGAATCTGTTGTGCTGGACCACCAATTTTTTTATCAAGGAGGCGCACAATCCGGCCTTTGTTTCCTGGCATCAGGATTCGACGTATTGGGGACTCGATAAACCCGATGTCGTCACCGCATGGATCGCGCTCACGCCCAGCAACGAATCGAACGGCGCGATGGGTTTTATTCCCGGCACGCACACGCAGGAACAAATTCCGCACCGCGACACCTTCGCGAAAAACAATCTGCTCACGCGCGGCCAGGAAGTCGCCGTCGAGGTGAATGAAAAAGACGCGGTCACCATTGAACTGAAGCCGGGCGAAATGTCGCTGCATCACGTGAGACTCGTGCACGGTTCGCCACCGAATCTCTCCGATGATCGGCGCATCGGATTCGCGATTCGCTATATCCCGACGAGCGTGAAGCAGATTGCCGGGGACGATAGTGCGACGCTGGTGCGCGGCGTCGACGCGTTCCATCACTTCGAGCATGAACCGCGCCCGAGCTGCGACATGGATCCCGAGTTTGTCGCGCTGCATAAGCAAATCGCCGAACGTAACGCGCAGATTCTTTATCGCGGGACAGCGGTGAAGAGTTACAACGATCCGAGCGCGTTGCCGGAGCGGGACGCGAACTTGCCTGTCCAGAAATAGAACTGCGTTGGCGTAGCATCGCTCGCACGATAAGGGGGTGGCGCGGCGCTACACTATCGGCCTCTCTCGCCGATTTTCCCGATTACATGTCATCAACGCCTGAACCACCCAATTCCGACAGCGGAAATTCCGCCCCCACTGCAGAGCCACAGGAAGCAGTGGAAGTTGAACCCGCGGCATCGACCATATTGCCCTCCGGCACGCGACGCTCAACGCGGATGCGAGACGCAACGCACCTGATTTCACGCAACATGGCGAACGCCTTTCGCCTCGCGGTTTTCATGCGGGTTCCCGAATCGCGCATGCCGGTGATGTGGTGGCAGGTGGTGGCGTTCACGTTGCTGGGTGCGGCGGTGCCGCTTTTGGGGTCGCTGCTGGAAACCGGTCTTGACGGCGTGTTCCAGAAGCATGCGTTGCAGGGTATGTTG
>JANPBQ010000111.1:0-72042 GCA_031430555.1 Betaproteobacteria bacterium | reverse complement strand
CTGTCGTACCGGCGAAGGCCGGTACCCAATTTTCGTAAGCCATTGACACATTGACAAAATTGGGCCCCGACCGCAGCCTGCCCTCGAATGTTTTAATCGGGGGCCGGGGAGACAGAGATTTGAGGTAAATAGAAGTACCCTTTAATGAAACTCAAACATTGGTGCGGCGTTTAGGGCATTTTTGGCTGTAAACGCCCGCCAATGCTGGACTTTGGCTTTCCATTTTTTCGCTGCATTGTGCGCCGCCGATTCGTCGGAAACACGATCGTTCAGCTTATTTGAGCGCCAATTTCAACGCCTCCGGGGTAAACGGTACGCGCCGAATGCGCACACCCGTCGCATCGAATATTGCATTGCCGATCGCCGCCGCCACTGGGCGCGTGGCCGGCTCACCCGCGCCGAGCGATTTGTTCGCGGGCAGGTTGTTCACGAGGACGACATCGATCGCATCCGGTGTATCGGTGATGTCGGCGATCGGATAAGTGAGCCAATCCACGCTGGTGACGCGGGTTTCATCGAAACGGACCGATTCAAACATGGCGCGACTCATCGCCTGCATGAGGTTCGCCTCCACCGTGCCGATGAGGCTCAGCGGATTGACGACAAAGCCGCAATCGTGCGCGGCGACAAAACGCGTCACGCGCAGTTTTCCGGTGTCGATATTGATTTCGATTTCCGCGACGATCGCGACCACGGCACCCGCGCGCGGTGCGTAGGCGATGCCGCGTCCGGTTAGAAGATTTCCGCTGCGTTGCGCGCGCGTCGGCGGCGATGGCCGCGATTGCCATCCCGCTTTGTCGGCGGCAGCCTTCAAGACTTGTTTGTGGCGCGCGTCGGACAAATACTTCAGGCGAAACTCGACCGGATCGACTTTCGCCGCGTGCGCGAGCTCATCGATGAAACATTCGCTCGCGAAACAGGTCGCCATGCCATCGGGATCGCGCAGGTGCGCGGTGCGCAGTCCCGTATTGAGCGAGGCTGTCCAGTCGATCAGATTGGCCGCGCGACGTTTGTTGAGAAATTTGTACGATTCCGAAGGCAATTGAAACAGATTCGCGCTCTTGGTTTTGTGGCCGCCGATCAATTGCGCGCACAGCGAATCGCTGAAACTGTCGGTGCCGGAAGGACGCGTCCTGCCCGAGTAGCCGTGCGATTCAAAGTGATACAAAATCGCCTCGCCTTTTTCATCAAGACCGCCGCGCATATGGATCGCCGAGGGCGGGCCTTTGGGATCCCATGCAGTGCCGTCGGCGCGCGAATATTGCAGTCGCACCGGCTTACCGATTTCTGTTGAGATGAAGGCCGCATCGATTGCCGCGTCGTCGGCGTCGTTCATACCGTACGAGCCGGGGCCGGGCAGCCAGGTCACCCGCACTTGCTCCTGCGTGAGTCCGGCCGTCTCGGCCACGGCTTTGCGCAGTGGATAGGGCTTCTGCCCGCCCATCCACACCTGCGCGCGCTCACGACTCACATCCGCCACCGCGCAAGCGGGGCCCATGCAGGCGTGCGATTGAAACGGATACTCGTAATACACATCGAGCTTTGTCGCCGCAGTCGCAAAGGCCGCCTGCACATCGCCCGTCTTCTGATTTTCTTCGCTGACCGTCGGCTTGGTTTCGCGCAGATGTCGATACAGCGCGTCGTAGGATGCCGAGAACATCGGCGCGGGTGCGGACCATTTCACTTTCAACGCGTTCGCGGCGTGCACCGCCTGCTCCTCGCGCGTACACACCACCGCGAGAAAATCGCCGCGCGACACGACTTTCACCATGCCCGGCAGTTTTTGTTTCGCATCGAACCCCAACAATTTAGCGCCCGCTTGCGGTGGCCGGATCACCCGGGCGTGCAGCATGCCGGGCAATTTGAAATCGACCATATAGGCGTATTTGCCGATGACTTTTTGTTCAATATCCTGTCGCGGGATGGGTTTGCCGACGAATCGATACTGGCTCGCCTCTTTTGGCGTCGCCTTGCCGCTGACTTTCACGTCGAACCGCTTGCCGCCGACCAGCTCGGCATAGGTGATGCGGCGATCCGGCATGCCAACGACACTGACCGCACCATCGGCGGTGGTCAATTGCGCCGCAAGCACATTCAAGCGTATGGCGGCCATCGCCATCAGTGCCGCGCGCGCCTCGGCACCCGCGTTTCGCAACGCGCTGCCGCCGTCGATGATGCCGTTCGATGATCCGGTGCCGCGCTGATCGGGCGTGGTCGCGGTATCGCCCATGTGAACCGTCACCGACTCCATCGGCACATCGAGCTCATCAGCGATGATCTGCGTGAACGAGGTGACAATGCCCATGCCGGCATCGATCTTGCCCACGCACGCGGTGACGCGGCCATCGGCACCGACAATCAGCCAGGAATCAAGCGCCTCGGCGGGCACCTTGCTCGGCCAGCGTGAGACGTCGGAAACCTCCATCGCATTGGCGAACGGCACGTGGAACGACACCACTATGCCACCCATCGCGGCGAGAAAATCGCGTCGTGAAACACCGCTGTCCGGCGCGCTCATGATGCCGCCTTGGTCATTTCTGCCGCCGCAGATTTCACGGCACGAAGGATACTCATATGCGTTCCACATCGGCATTTGAGGCCCGCCAGCGCCACGCGTATTTCCGCCTCCGTCGCACCCGGCTTGGCATCGAGAAACGCCGCCGCCGTCAAGATCCAGCCATTGATGCAATAACCGCATTGCACCGCCTGATGCTCGATGAATGCGGCCTGCACCGGGTGCAATGTGCCGGCCGGTTTCTTGTGTTTGGCGGCGTAGTTGGCCGCGAGGCCTTCAAGCGTGGTGATGCGTTTCCCGGCAACGGTCGACAGCGGCGTCACACAAGCGCGCACCACTTGGCCATCGACTTGCACCGTGCACGCGCCGCATTGCGCAAGCCCACATCCAAAGCGCGGCGACAGTTGATCGAGATCGTTTCGCAGCACATACAGAAGCGCGGTTTCGGGTGCCACTGTGACACTGCTCTTGATGCCGTTGACGGTCAGCGTGGTCGCTTTTGCCATGTGGTTCTCTCCGGTTGCGACGGTCATTATGGGAGCCGCCGTTTTAGCACCCGTGATGGGAAGCGTCAACGACATGGAAAGCGTTCACCGGGCCGGAACGTCGCGAGTCACCACATCGCGTCACCGCGCACCATGCGCGCAAACATTTCCTGTTGAAATTCAGGCGGCCCAAAACCAATTTTCTCGCCGTTGACACTGTAGAAAAACGGTCGCCCGGTACGCATCGCGAACTCCTCCATCCACGCGATCATCGGCGCGTCGGGATCCTGTCCCGCGCTCAACAAGAGATACGCCGGTTGATTGCGCCAACGAATGCGGATGACGATCACGCCGACTTTGTCCGGACGAAATGCCTCGGGAAACGGCGATTCCTCCGCCAGCCAGCCGCAGACAAAATTGCGGCAGGGACTTTGCGGGCGCTCGTCGTAGATCGTGCACTTCTTGTCGACGAGGAAGTGGCAATGCGTCCCGGGTCGCATGTCATGCCCGCGAATCGTGCCCGCCGCCCAGCCTTCGCAACAGGCCGTACAAGTGCCGCATTCTCGCTTAGGGGTCCCTGCGGCGGTCGGCGCGTGCGAAATGGCCGTCACCGCAATCACGGCACCGCAACACTTTTTGAATTTCTTGCCGCTGCCGCAGGGACAGGGATCGTTTCTGCCGACACTCATGGGCGCATTACATCATGAAGTGCGGCTGCCGAAGGACTTGGCGCGTGCTCGCAAATAAGTCATCCCTTAAAGAACGTATCGCTTGCCGACAGCGGATGGCACCAATGCGTCACCCATGGCGATAGCGAGCGCATTGATCGCGCGCCAACCGGTGCAGTGGCCGGCGGCAATCAGCTTGAGATCGAAAGATCGCAGATCGGCAATGGTTTGAGGAATGATTTTCTCCGTCGCGCCGGAAAGATGCAGCCCGCCCATGACGCCGTACAACGGGATCCCCGGGAACGTTTCCTTCGCATGGCGCAACACATTGATGACCCCGGCGTGCGAACAAGCCGTGAATATCATCAATCCCCTGCCCTTCACGTTGACCGCGACAAAGCGCTCGTCCAGAAGCCATTCATCGGGCACCCATTTGCCGTCCGGCTCGGATTTTCGCACCTGCCCCGGCATCCCCGTTTCATACGCGGTGACGCGCGGAATTTCTCCACTCACGAAGAACGCACCCTCGGCAATCAATGCCGGTTCACGTGTGATATGTACCGCGGCACCTGCCACTTTCAAGGTATCAATACCGGGAACGGGTTCGAATTCTCCAACGCTTTTATCGCCAAGACGCACGCCGCGCTGCGCGAACATGTCGGGGTGCAGGAAGCACTCGACCTTGTTTTGTCGTTCAGAAGTAATCGCCTGAATTGCCGCGAGAAGGCCGCCGGCATGATCCCAATGCCCGTGCGACAACACCACCGCCTCGACCGCGCTCAAGTCCGCGCCGAGCACCGCTGCGTTGCGCAAGAATCCGGCGGCTTCCGGCCCGGCATCAAAGAGAATGCTGTGGCGAATGGATCCGACGTGCACCGTCAAGAGCAGCGAAAGCCCGTGGTGCGCGCAGCAAAACGCTTTGCCGCACATCAACTGCATGCGACCACTGGATCGCAGGAAAGTCCATTCGGTGGTGACGCCGACCGGATTGCTGGAGAGGTTGTCGGTCACATTGTCGACAAGCACAAGTACTTCCAGGCGATCAACCACGGTTGGTGTTTTCACGTTGGCGTCCCATTCCCCAATAGGTTAAGGAAAGCATACAACAAGCGTACGTGTAGAGCGTGACTGCTCGTTTTCGCAATCCACAATCGGTCAGAGTACCAATTCAGTGATTGCGGCCGTTGGGCGATCGCTTTCGTGGCGTGGCTGGCCCGAATGAGTCGCAATGTCGGATAAACTCGAGCACTGGCGGGCTTCCTGGCGCACAAATGCCCCGAAACCCCTGCCAATACTGGACTTTTTGAACAGGGTACTTCTATTTACCTCAAATCTCTGTCTCCCCGGCGTAGGCCGGGGCCCAATTTTGTCAATGTGTCAATGGCTTACGAAAATTGGGTACCGGCCTTCGCCGGTACGACAGGGTAAATAGAAGTACCCAACACAAATAATGACTTTTTTGGACAACCAGCCGATGCTTCGACGACCGCTTGTGTCACGAAACTGTCACAGAAACCGCTTATTCTCAGGGCATTCGCAAGTCCAACCCCCGGGAGTTTTCATGACATTTTCGCCAAAGTATTCATTGATCGCCACACTGGTGGCAACCACTTTCATTGGCAGCGCCGCACTCGCGCAGGGCAGTGCCGCCATCGTCAAAGTCGACGGCTCATCGACTGTCTATCCGATCACCGAAGCGGTGGCGGAAGACTTTCAGAAATTGAACAAAGGTGCCGTAAAGGTAACGGTCGGCATCTCCGGCACCGGCGGCGGCTTCAAGAAATTCTGCCGTGGTGAAATCGATGTCGCGAATGCGTCGCGACCGATCCTGAAGAAAGAAATGGAAGAATGCTCGAAAGCGGGCATCCGCTACATCGAAATGCCGATCGCCTTCGATGCGCTGACGGTCGTGATCAATCCGGCTAACGATTTCATCAAGCAATTGACCGTGGACGAGCTGAAAAGAATGTGGGAGCCGGCGGCGCAGGGCAAGGTCAAGTCCTGGAAGGAAATCAATCCCGCTTGGCCGGATCTGCCGATCAAGCTTTACGGCCCGGGTGCCGATTCCGGCACCTTTGATTATTTTACCGAGGTCATCGTCGGAAAATCGAAATCCAGCCGCGGCGATTACACCGCATCCGAAGACGATAACGTATTGGTGCAAGGCGTCTCGCGCGACAAAGGCGGACTCGCCTATTTCGGTTTCGCGTACTACATTGAAAACCAGAAAAAACTGAAATCCGTACCGATCGTCGCCAAAGCCGGCGCCCCCGCAGTCAGCGCCTCGATGGAATCCGTGATGAATGCCAGCTACCAGCCGCTCGCGCGACCGATCTTCATCTACGTGGCCGAGAAATCACTCGCCAAACCGGAGGTGAAGAATTTCCTGCGCTACTATCTCGAGCATGGCGCACGCCTGTCGAAGGAAGTGAAATATGTGCCGCTGCCCGCTTCGGCCTATAAACTCGCGTGGGAACACATCGAGAAGAATAAATTCGGCACGGTCTTTGGTGGCACCGCTGAAGTCGGCGTGACGATCGAAGAAGTGCTGCGCCGCGAAGCCAAACTCTAATTTAATCGGGACGCATCGCAATGTCCGCCGTCGGCATCGACAACATCAACGCGCCGACGGTGGCCAGCGCCGCGCAGCCGGGCCGTCTCAACTTCAAGTTCAGCCGCAATCTGAAAGAGCGCGCGATCGAGGCGCTCTTGTTCCTGGCTGCATTTTCATCGGTGGCGACCACACTCGGCATCGTCCTCATCCTCGTGACCGAGTCGTGGACATTTTTCCAGCAGGTGCCGTTGCTCGATTTCTTGACCGACACGCAATGGACGCCGCTATTCGATGATGCGCACTTCGGCATCATGGTGTTGCTTTCCGGCACCATCGTCTCCTCGCTGGTCGCCATCGCGGTCGCGATCCCGCTCGGCACCATCATCTCGTTGTATCTGTCCGAATTCGCACCGTTCTGGGTGCGCGAATTCGCGAAGCCGATGCTCGAATTGCTGGCGGGTGTGCCGACCGTGGTCTACGGCTATTTCGCGTTGCTGTTTGTCACACCGATCCTGCAATGGTTTTTCCCCAGTCTGCCCGGTTTCAGCCTGCTGTCGGCGGGCTTGGTGATGGGCATCATGATTATTCCGACCGTGAGTTCGGTATCGGAAGACGCCATGCGCGCGGTGCCGATGGCAATCCGCGAGGGCAGCTATGCGATGGGGGCGACGCGTTTTCAAACGGCCATCGGTGTGGTGTTTCCCTCGGCGTTTTCGGGCATCGCGGCCGCCTACATTCTCGGTATTTCGCGCGCCGTGGGTGAAACCATGGTGGTGGCGGTCGCGGCCGGCATGCAGCCCAATCTCACCTGGAATCCCGCCGAGCCGGCGGCCACGATCACCGCTTTCATCGTGCAAGTCGCACTGGGCGATTTGCCGCACGGCAGCATCGGCTACCAGACCATTTTCGCTGCCGGACTCATGCTATTTATCATAACGCTCGCGTTCAATATCCTCGGCCACTGGTTGCGCAAGCGCTACCGCGAAGTTTATTGAATCCCCCCGATGCCACTAGTAACCGCTAACCCATGAACGCCATCGCCAACTCCCCCGACAAGATCCTCGCGATCCGTCAATTGATTGCCGTTGCAAAGCGCCGAGACATACTTTTCGCGGCCATCGGCGTCTTGGCGCTTTCGTTCGCACTTTGCACCTTTCTTGCATTGTTTATCGACATGTTGATTTCCGGATGGGCGCGCCTCAACCCGGATTTCTTCACGACATTTCCCTCGCGTCGCGCGGAGAATGCGGGCATTTTGTCTGCCTGGGTCGGCTCAATGATGGTGATGCTGGTCACGGCCTCGACGGCGATTCCGTTGGGCGTCGCAGCCGCCGTGTACCTTGAGGAATATGCGCCGGCGAATTGGATCACCGCCGTCATTGAAATCAACATTTCCAACCTCGCCGGCGTGCCCTCCATCGTTTACGGACTCCTGGCGCTCGGGCTGTTCGTCTATCGATTCGGCTTTGGCCAAAGCGTACTTTCCGCGGGGCTCACGTTGGCGTTGCTGATACTACCGGTGGTCATCGTCGCGACCCGCGAAGCGATACGCTCGATTCCACAAGCGATCCGCGAAGGCGCCTACGCACTCGGCGCGACCAAATGGCAAACCACCTCGCAGCATATCGTGCCGTATTCGATGCCAGGCATTCTCACGGGTTGCATCATCGGTCTCTCGCGCGCGATCGGTGAGACGGCACCCATCATCACGATCGGCGCGCTCACGTTCATCGCATTCCTGCCGCCCTCGCCGATATCCAGCACGGCACCGTTCATCAACTTCGAATGGCTCAATTCCGGGTTCACCGTGATGCCGATCCAGATGTTCAATTGGACATCGAGGCCGGAAGAAGCATTCCAGCAAAACGCGGCGGCGGCCGGCTTGATACTGGTCGTGATGACGCTCGCCATGAACGCGCTTGCCATCTATCTGCGCCACCACCTGAGAAAGAATATCAAATGGTAACCGCCACTCCAGCCGCCCTGCCCGCCATCAAAGCGGCCGCGCGTAATTTCAATTTTCACTACGGCGCATTTCACGCGCTGAAAGACATCAATCTTCCTGTTTACGAGAAGAAAGTCACGGCGATGATCGGTCCGTCCGGTTGCGGCAAATCGACTTTTCTACGCAGCTTCAATCGCATGCACGACCTTTATCCCGGCAACCGCTATCAGGGAGAAATCCGCTTCTTTCCGGATGACGTGGATATTCTCGCGGCGAACGTGGATCCGATCGAAGTACGCATGCGGGTCTCGATGGTGTTCCAGAAACCGAATCCATTCCCGAAGTCGATATACGAAAACGTCGCCTACGGCTTGCGCGTGCGTGGCGTGCGCAACCGCGAGTCTCTGGATGAAAAGGTCGAGCAGGCGCTGCGCAACGCGGCGATTTGGGACGAAGTCAAAGACCGCCTCCACAGTCTCGCCTTCAACTTGTCCGGCGGACAGCAGCAACGCATGTGTATCGCCCGCGCGCTGGCGACCGACCCTGAAATCCTGTTGTTCGACGAACCCACCTCGGCACTCGATCCGATCGCCACCGGCGCGATCGAAGAACTGGTGCATGAATTGAAGAATCGCGTCACGATTCTGATCGTCACGCACAACATGCAACAGGCGGCGCGTGTATCGGACTACACCGCTTACATGTATCTGGGAGAATTGATCGAGTTCGATGAGACCAACAACATTTTTCTTAAACCCAAAAACAAGCGCACCGAAGACTACATCACCGGGCGCTTCGGTTGATGTTCGATTCGACACGATGGATACAGGACTGAACCCATGAGCGACAAACACTTATCGACCCAATTCGACAGCGAACTCGGCGATGTCTCTTCGCGCGTGCTGGAGATCGGCGGCGTAGTCGAAGCGCAATTGCGGAATGCCATCGCCGCACTGTTGAATCACGATCCTGCCGAAGCGGATGCAGCACTCGCGTCGGGCAGCCGCGTGAATACCATGGAAATGGAAATCGACGGAGAGATCACCGCCATCATCGCGCGCCGTCAGCCCGCAGCCCGCGACCTGCGCCTGCTGATTGCGATTTCCAAAGCCACCGCCAACCTTGAGCGCGTCGGCGACGAGGCGGAAAAAATTGCGCGGATGGTCAAGTCGATCGCCGCCGGCGGACACGGGCGACGCGTACCTTCCGGCGAATTGCGGGTTGCCGCCGAGCTTGCGGCGTCGGCATTGAGAAAATCGCTCGATGGCTTTGCCCGCCTCGATGTGGCGCGCGCAGTGACGATCCTCAAAGACGATGATCTGATCGACATGGAATTCAACGGCTTCGTCCGCAAACTCATCACCTACATGATGGAAGATCCACGCACCATTTCGCCGGGCCTCGATTTGCTGTTCGTGGCCAAGGCACTGGAGCGAATCGGCGATCACGCCAAGAACATCGCCGAATTCACGATCTATGTCGTCAACGGCGCCGACGTGCGGCATTTGCCGCTCGACGCGCTGGAATCGGCGGTCTCGTGATGCGATCCGAAGGAAAACTCACGGCATGAAAAATCAACCACGTGTGTTGGTGGTCGAGGATGAACCCGCCATCGCGGAATTGGTGGCGGTGAATTTGCGGCACGGCGGATTCACGCCGATCCTTGCCGGTGACGGTGAAAGTGCGCAGCGCGAAGTCAATTCGGTACTCCCCGACGTGATCCTGCTCGACTGGATGCTCCCAGGGGAAAGTGGACTGTCGCTCGCGCGAAAATGGCGCGCCGACTCGCGTACACGGATGCTGCCCATCATCATGCTGACCGCGCGCGGCGACGAACCCGATCGCATCGCCGGGCTCGACGCCGGTGCCGACGATTACCTCACCAAGCCGTTTTCCGTGCAGGAAATGCTCGCCCGGGTGCGCGCGGTGCTGCGCCGACGTACGCCGGAATTGTCCGGGGGTTCGGTCGCCATCGGCGAACTGGTGCTCGACGCCGAAACCCATCGCGTGCGCTACTGCGGTCAGGCGCTGAAGATCGGTCCGACTGAATTTCGCCTGCTGCACTTCATGATGAAGCATCCCGAGCGCGTGCATTCGCGGACGCAGTTGCTGGACAAAGTCTGGGGCGATCACGTCTTCATCGAGGATCGAACCGTCGATGTGCACATGCGCCGCCTCCGTTTGGCATTGGGTGCGGCCGATAAATTTCTGGAAACTGTGCGTGGAGTCGGCTATCGTATGACCGCGAATCCTTAGCGGCCTGTCGGACTACCTCTATTTTGCGTGTGGTTCGACAAAGTCACCGCGAACGGATTCAATAGACTACCGTTCGTCCTGAGCCTGCCGAAGGACATAATCAGACGCTCCCTAGTTGGTTCGTGCCCCCTCCAATCTCACGCGGTTCCATTAGATGTTTTGGCGCATCGCCTATTTTTTGCTATTCCAACTCGGCGGCGCGCTGTTAGGTGCCGCGCTTGCCGACGTCCTGGTCGGCGGTCGCCACATGCCCGGGGCGCTCGCGGGGATGCTGCTCGCCAGCGTATTGTGGGTGCTGACCGATTCGCTTCGCGGCGAACAAATGCTTCGCTGGCTGCGCGGCGGCGACATTCGCGGCAACGCGGTGCGATTTGGTTTCTGGGGTGAAGTCGCCGCACGCGCACGAAAACTGGTGCTGCTCCAGGAAGAGCAAACCGAGAACAGCGACGCGCGCTTGCAGGCTTTTCTCGCCGCGATCCAGGCGTCGCCGAGTGGCGTCATGCTGCTCGATCGACGCAACCGCATCGAGTGGTGCAATCTCACCGCCGCCGATCAATTTGGCCTCGACGCGGAACGCGACCAGCAGCAGGCGGTGGTAAATCTGATCCGCGCGCCGGAGTTCGTCGACTATCTCGCGGCAGGCGATTTTTCGCGCGAAACCGTGATCCATGCCGAGGCCCGAGGTGGCGCTCGTGGACGCAAGATTTCCATGCAAATCCACCTCTATGGCGAAGGCAGCAAATTGCTGCTCTCGCGCGATGTGACCGCGATCGAGCAGGCGGAGGCGATGCGCCGCGATTTCGTCGCCAACGTGTCGCACGAAATCCGCACACCGCTCACTGTGCTGGCCGGCTTTATCGAAACCTTGCAAACATTGCCGCTCGAAGCGGCCGACCGCGCGCGCTATCTCAATCTGATGGCGCAGCAATCGCTGCGCATGCAGACGCTGGTGCAGGATTTGCTGACGCTTTCGCAACTGGAGGGCAGCCCCGCGCCGGCAACCGACGAATGGATCGATGTCGGCCCGCTGCTGAAGCAAATCGAGGACGACGCGCACGCGCTATCGGGCATGCTGGCTGGTCGCGCGGAACGACATCGATTCGAGTTCAATATTCAAGATAGAGTGGAAATTGCCGGCGCGGTATCCGAATTGCAAAGTGCATTCGCCAATCTCGTCGGCAATGCGGTGCGTTACACCGAACCGGGCGGTTCGATTTCCATCGACTTTCAACTCAATGCCGACGGTCGCGCGGTATTTTCGGTCAGGGACACGGGACCCGGCATTGCCCCGGAACATCTCTCGCGATTGACGGAACGTTTTTACCGGGTGGATCGCAGCCGCTCGCGCGAAAGCGGTGGCACCGGACTCGGGCTCGCGATCGTCAAACATGTGGCGCAGCGGCACGGCGCGGAATTGCGCATCGAAAGCGAATTCGGCAAAGGTGCGATGTTTTCGATCACATTTCCCGCGAATCGAGTGCGCGCAATCGACATGGCGCTCAGCCGTTCACCACGACCCGTGAATTCGCCATCACATTAGGTGGTACGGGGGCGTTCATCAATTGAATGAACTTGTCGGCCGGCACCGGGCGGCTGAATAGAAAACCCTGATGCAAATGGCAGCCTTGATTCACCAGAAATTTGGCTTGCGCTGCGGTTTCGACGCCTTCGGCAATCAATTCCAGCCTGAGTATCTTGCCCATTGCGATGATGGCGGATGTCAGCGCGCTATCGTCGGCATCATCGGGCAAATCCTTGATGAAAGCCCGATCTATTTTCAGAATGTCGATCGGAAACCGTTTCAGGTGCGTGAGCGACGAGTAACCGGTGCCGAAGTCGTCGATTGCGATGCGAATACCCATGTCGCGAAGTTGGCCCAGCGTGCGTGCGGATGCGCCCACATCTTTCATCAAGCAACTCTCGGTGACTTCAAGTTCAATCATTCGGGCATCAATGCCGGCGCGCGCGATGGCGCCGCCGATGCGCTCATGCAATCCCTCGCTTTGCAGACTCTTGCCGTCGAGATTCACCGACACCGGCACAATTGCGTGGCCGGCATCTCGCCATGCGGCTTGTTGCGCGCACACGGTTCTCACCACCCAATCGAAAATCGGCACGATCAGGCCTGAATCCTCGGCAATGGCGATGAATGTGCCAGGTGCCTCGATACCGCGTTCGGGATGATTGAGCCGCAATAGCGCCTCAGCGCCCACCATGCGGTTGTCGCGCGCATCGATTTTGGCCTGGTAATACACGACAAATCCCTCGTGGGCAAGCGCCCGGCGCAAATCGCTTTCGACGTGATGGCGCCGTGTGACCGCCTCGCTCATTTCCTGGCTATAGAGAAACGCCTGCCATCCTCCGGCTTCCTGCGCGCGACGCAAGGCGGTTTCCGCATTCTGCATGAGCGTGTCGACCTCCAGCCCATCGTCGGGCGTGATCGAGAGGCCCAGCGCGGTGGTCACGGTAATGACATGTTCGCCGACGGTGATCGGCCTGGAAACGGCATCCGACATGCGTCGCGACACACTGAGCGCATCGCGGGGAGAACCGATGCCGATCAATCCAATGATGAACTCGGCACCGTTCAGGCGCGCGAGCAAATCTTCGCGCGCATTGTCGCCGCCTGCCGTCAATTCACCGATGCGCAGACAATGGGCCAGACGTTTGCCAACCTCCTTCAACACTTCATCGCCGATGCGCGAGCCGAGTGTCCCGGTAATCTGCGTGAATCGGTCGAGTTCGAGCATCACCAGCGCGCAACGCATTCCTTGACGGCGGGTATGCGCGATCCAATGGCTCATTCGTTCGCGGAAAAGCGTACTGTTGGCGAGGCCAGTCAGGGCATCGTAGTAGGCGAGCGAGTGGATGCGCCGTGCCGAATCGATCCGCTCGGTGATGTCCTGGCGAATGCCGCGCACGGTCAATACTTCGCCGACAGCGTCGCGCTCGATTTCGGTCTGCTCGAACAGATGGCGAACTTCGCCATCCGGACGCACGATGCGGAATTCAACGTTGTAGGGCTGACCATCGCGACCGGCCCGCTGCAGCAGGATCTCAATGGCCTCGCGGTCCTCGGCATGCACGATTTGTATCAATGCCGAGAAGCCCGCTACCGCACCATGCGAATCGGTGCCGTGAATGCGATGAAGCTCATCGGAGCACGCGAGCGTATCGCGCCGGACCCGCCACTCCCAACTGCCCATGCTGGCAACACGCTGTGCGCTGGCGAGCAACATTTGGCTGCGCATGGAGATTCGCAGCGCAGCGCTCGCACGCAACGCATACCGCACGCGAAATGGCAGCAGCGCCCAGACGATCGGCTTGGTGATGAAATCCGTCGCCCCCGATTGGAAAGCCGACACCACCGATTCGCGATCCTCGAGCCCAGTCATGACGATGATGGGGAGATGCTCACCGGCAGGCAATCGACGAAGACGCGCGCAGGCGTCAAAGCCATTGATGCCCGGCAGCATGATATCCATAAGCACCAAGTCGGGCGTTGTTTCGTCGAATAACGCGATGCCAGCTTCCGCACTCTCCGCGCTCACAACATTGTAGCCCGCCTCAGCCAACGCCCGGGTCGCCATTAATCGGATCATTGGGTCGTCGTCAACAACCAGTATTGTGTCGGCACGATCGACGGCGTCGCTGACGAGCGGGTTGTTCATACGGTACTTAGCACCCGACGCAAATCAGCCTGAATGACGGCGAGTTCGCGCGCCGCTGCCTCAACCAGTGTCGTAAGCTCGGGGATCCGCGCGAGGACTTCCCGAGTACCGCCTTCTCGCGCATGCGCTTCGGCATCTGCGGCGGCGCGCACCAACGCCGATGCCGCGACTATCGCAGCGGAAGACTTCAATGTATGTATCGCTCGCAACATGCTCTTCACATCGCCCGACGCAATCGCTTCGCGAATCGATTCCACCTGTGCCGGCGCATCACGCAAAAACAAGCCGATCACATCGATGGCCAGCGCCGGTTCAGCGCCACTACCGAGATTCAATCCTTCCATCATTTCGTGCCGATCGATGATGCTCATTGCCGGCACACGATGATCGAGTTTGGCAACGGCCCGCAAAGATGACAGCGGCCATCGCCTATATTCCACTCGTGCCGGTGCCGGCAGACGCGCATGTCAATCTTCCTCTTTGGCGTGGACTTTATACATCTTCACCAACTCCGTCTGTGTCGCCGGCGGCACCGGCTCATAGTGCGAAAGTTCAATGCCGTAGCTGCCATGCCCGCCGGTGAGAGACTTCAGCCGGGTTTGATAATCGCGCAATTCCGATAACGGCACAATCGCCATCACCACGGATACATTTGCCGATAAGCCGCGCGTACCGGTGATTTGGCCGCGCCGCGATGAGAGATCGCCGGTGACCACGCCGATGTAGGTATCCGGCACCGTAACCTCAGCGTTGACGATAGGCTCCAACAATACCGGCCGTGCTTTCGAGATGGCATCGATGAACGCTTTGCGACCGGCGGTGGCGAAGGCGATTTCTTTGGAATCGACCGGGTGACTTTTGCCGTCGTAGATAATCACGCGCACGTCATGCACCGGAAAGCTCGCCAATGGTCCCGAGGCCAGCACCTCACGGATGCCTTTTTCGACGGCAGGAACAAATTGTGTGGGGATTGAGCCGCCATAGAGGTCATTGACGAATTCAAATCCTGTTCCGCGCGGTAATGGCTCGATACGCAAAAAGACTTCGCCGAATTGCCCTGCGCCGCCCGATTGTTTTTTGTGGCGAAAGTGGCCGTCGGCTTTGGCGAGCACCGTTTCACGGTAGGGAATTTTCGGCGGTTTGGTGGTGATTTCCAGGTTGTATTGCTTGTTCATGCGCTCAAGCATGATGCGCATGTGCAAATCGCCGAGCCCATTGATGACGGTTTCATGCGTCGTCGGATGGCGCTCGACCACGAAGCACGGATCCTCCATCTCGAGTTTGTGCAGCACCTCGAAAATGCGCTGCTCGTCGCCACGCCGCTTTGGCTCGACCGCGAGGCCGTACATGGGTTGTGGAAATTCCAGCGGCAGCAAGTGAATACGGTCTTCGTCGTGCGAATCGTGCAACACTGAGTCAAACGCGAGGTGCTCGACCTTCGCGACCGCACCGATATCGCCGGGCAGCAGTTGTTTCACCTCCTGAAATTCCTTGCCTTGCAACATGTAAAGATGCCCGGCTTTGAATGGTTTGCTGGTCTCGCCGACATAGAGTGGCGTATTCGGCGTGATGGTGCCCTGATGCACCCGGATCACGCCGACCTTGCCGACAAACGGATCCACAATTACCTTGAACACGTGCGCGATTACATGCATGCGCGGCGCGGGAATCGAGCGGAATTCTTCGGCATCCTTGCCTTCGCCCTTGACGAACAGCGGCGGATTGCCTTCGATCGGGTTGGGGGCGAGTTTGGCGAAAATATCCAGCAACTCCGGCACGCCGGCACCGGTTTTCGCCGACACAAAACACACCGGAATCAGATGCCCGTCGCGCAATGCTTTTTCAAACGGTGCGTGCAATTGTTCCGGGGTGATCGCTTCGCCCTGCTCCAGATACAACTCCATCAATTTCTCATCGACTTCAACCACCTGATCGACCAGCGCCGAATGCGCCGCCGCGACGGATGAAAAATCGGCATCGCCCGCCGGATTGAAAAAACAATCGATCACCGACGTTCCGCCGTTGGCGGGCAAATTGATCGGCAGACACTCCTTGCCAAATGTCTCCTGAATCTCTGCGAGCACGCCGGGCAAATCGATATTGTCGGCGTCGATCTTGTTGACGACAATCATGCGGCAGAGGTGACGCTTTTGCGCGAGCGTCATCATGCGGTGCGTGGTGAGCTCGATCCCGTTTTGCGCATTGATCACCACCGCCACCGTCTCCACCGCATCCAGCGCCGAGATCGCCGGCCCCATGAAATTCGGGTAGCCCGGTGTATCGATCAGGTGGATATGGGTGTTTAGATGGGAGAAATGCAGGAGCGAGGAATTGAGCGAATGCTGATAGTGTTTTTCGAGGGGATCGAAGTCGGCGACGGTGGTCCCCTTCTCAACGCTGCCGGGTGTCGCGATGGTTCCGGTGCGGTGCAGCAGCGCCTCGGCCAATGTAGTCTTGCCGCCGGCACCGTGGCCGACCAGTGCGATGGTGCGTAACTGCTCCGTCGTGAAATTCGCCATGAATCCTCCGGTGCGGGATTATTTTCATTTTTCGTACTTGCGGAAATCATCCTAGAAAGGGCGATTGGACGGGTGTGAGTGCACATTTTGCGGGCTTCCCGGCAAGGCGCGACGACGACGCAGGCTTCACCCTGCCAGGAGGAACAACGCTACGGGGAAGACTGCAAAATGTGCAATCGCACCCGTAGCGTTCTCACCCATTTGGTGATTCGTGTCGGGTGCGAAATTTCGGCATCGGCACGGTGTTCCACAGGTTCGAAAGCGGTCAACTGCCCTTTCTAGGAGCATAGCGTAACACCGAGCGCCATTTGCTTCAAAGCTGGCCTAAAGCGGTTGATGAACGGCAAGATGACGCGCGGGCGGAAAGAATCGTTCTACTCTGAATTTTGTCGCCTTCATGAGACACTTCCGCACATGGATGACACAGCGATCAGACGCGGCCCGTCGGAAGGCGAACTCTTCCGGAAAATACTCGGTGCCGAGTGGCAAAAACTGCACGCTGATATTCGCACGCGCTTTGCGAGGAACCCCGAAGTAGGCGAGCCGCTCTATTACACGGGAACCATGAGCGAACTGTCCAG
The DNA here is from genome assembly GCA_031430555.1 of Betaproteobacteria bacterium. Classification (GTDB taxonomy): domain Bacteria; phylum Pseudomonadota; class Gammaproteobacteria; order Burkholderiales; family Usitatibacteraceae; genus UKL13-2. The sequence continues at coordinate 54,848 of JANPBQ010000111.1, read as the reverse complement.
TTCGCGGTTTGGCAAGTTGCTTGGTTTCCTGACAATGCCGCTGATCAAAGGCGCGCTGATCCCGTTCGACGACGCCGATTTTCCGGTCGATATTCAAGTCTATTCAAAGCCGAATTGCGCGCACATCTTCAAGCAGCGCAACTATCGTCTGCATGATCGGCCGCCGATTCAATTCACGTCGTACATGCGCGAAAGCGAGAAGGGTGAAGTGCTGGAGTATGTCGGCATGGGACTCGGCATGCGCCTCGTTTTGCGCGTGGAAGACGGTGATTTATATTTCACCAGCGACGGATATTTCTGGGACGTTTTCGGCGTTCGCATTCCGATTCCCGGCATATTCACGCCGGGCAAAACGTTCCTCTGTCATCGCAATGACAACGCGGCGCAATTCAACATTCAGATTGAAATCAGGCACGCGCTGTTCGGCACCACGTTTCGGCAAGTGGGTGTGTTTTCGGAAGCGCCATCCTGCGAGGTACTCCTAAAAAACCCTGTCGTACCGGCCCTTCGACGGGCTCAGGATGAACCGGGCCGTTGCCCGGGCCGGTAACCAATTTTTGTAACCTGTTGCGTTGCGATGAAAATTGGGCCAAGCCACTACATTGGCTTGGCTTTCAGCGGGCGCAGCGCATGCGCTGCGAATTCCCCGCCTCACCCCCGGAACAAGTCCGGGGAAACAAGAAAAGCGGTAAATAGCGGTGCCCCGCGAGTGAAACCCAAGCAAGGGCGCGGCGCTCCGGGCGAAATAGCCTGAAACACCGCGCCAAATAGCGTTTCAGGCCGTCACCGGTCGACCCGCACCCGCAATCAATTCCTTGCGAAAGCGGTTCAAATCACTCGACGTCTCGAACGTGCGCTCGAAGAGTTTCGAGGTTTGTTTGAGGATACCGCTGACGACACGGTTTTCCCACACTTTGTCGAATTGGATTTGCGTATCCAGCCAACGCTCCAGCCATTCGGGATCAGGCAGTTTCGATTGCACTGTGTCGAGGGGGAACAGCCCTTTGTTGACGTGAAGATTGGTTGGGTGCAGCGGCTTGCCGCTTTTGCCCGAACTCGCCATCAGCACGCCGATTTTTGCGAACGCGATTTTCGCCTCGCTGCCCATTTTTTCGATCGCGCGTTTCATGTAGCGCAAATACGCGCCGGCGTGACGCGCTTCGTCTTTTGAAATCGTTTCGTAGATTTTCTTGATCACCGGTTCGGTATGCCACTGCGAGGCGCGGCGATACCATTGCATCAGGCGGATCTCGCCGCAGAAATGCAACATCAACGTTTCCAGCGCCGGGGCCGGGTCGAACGGAAAACGCACCGCGTGTAGCTCAGCTTCCGTCGGTGCTAAATCGGGACGAAAGCGGCGCAGATAATCGATCAGCACCAGCGAATGTTTTTGTTCCTCGAAAAACCAGATCGACATGAACGCCGAAAAATCGCTGTCGTCCTGATTGTCGCGCAAAAACATTTCGGTTGCGGGCAGCGCCGACCATTCGGTGATCGCGTTCATCTTGATCGTCATCGCCTGCTCGTCGGTCAGCCTTTTGGCATCGAACTTATCCCAGGGAATATCGCTCGCCATATTCCAGCGCGCTTTCTCGAGCTCGTGAAACAGTTCGGGGTAAATCATTTTGTGTGTTGTCTTCATGATGAACTTTCTGTTTTCAAGCGAACGTCTGAGTTCCGGTGGCGAAGCACTACGTGATCTTGTTTGCGGCGGATGTCGGTGCCGCGCCGAAAGTCGACCCTTTCAACCCGCCGAACGTTGCCTCGACCATGGCTTCGACAATTTCGTCCTCGGTTAGTTTGCCGTCGCGACGCAAATATTCCACCGTTGGATCGCAGGATCGTGCATAGAGCGTGTAGACGATCACGTCGTCGGCAATCGCCGCATTGATTTCGCCGTTTCTCTTGGCCTCCGCGACCATCGCGTAAAAACGCTTGTTGACCTTGAACGCGATACCGAGGTAATCGAGGTTCAACAACAGCGCGCGTTGCAACGCGCCGCGTGTGGAAGGCAGGTGCGGAACACCGCCCCGCAGGCGATGTTGCAATGACCATCGCAAAATCTCTTCCAGGCGGCGGCCCGCCGACCACTCCGCCGGCAAGCCATCCAATACCGCCATGGTTTGCGTAAGGAGACGTGTCATGACGGCGGCCGCCAATTTCTCCTTCGATGAGAAATGTTTGTACAGGCTTCCTTTGGCGACGCCGACGACATCCGCGACGTCGTCCATGGTCATTAAGTCGAAGCCCTTTTCGGAAAGCAGCATGTTGACGGCATCGAGAATCGCTTCTTCCCGAGCGTCAAACTGTTGTTTTTTAAAAGGAATTCTGATGGAAAGCATATTCGATTGACTTTCAACACACTTACAGGTTCAATACGTGACTTCACGGTCACAATTTGACCGGAAAGGTAATTTAGGCGATTGTGCCACTAAAGCGGGCGAATTCCAAGCCCATTTTGAGCCATCCCGACCCAACCAATCCACGAAGTCGCTGCACATTAATTGAACCCAAACGAGTTGAAATGACATTGACCTCAAGCTGGCGCAAACGAGTTATCTCGATAATTGGATTCTGCCCCATGGCAATAGTCTCTGCACCGGCGATTGCGATCGAAGAACCTGCGTATCGCGTCGTCGGGCGCAGCGGCGATGTCGAGTTTCGCGCGTACCCGGTGTTGCTGGTCGCCCAGACGAGTGTGAAGGCGGATTTTGTCGAGGCCGGGAACGTCGCCTTTCGACCGCTATTCAATTACATCGCCGGCAACAATCGCGGAAAAACGAAAATCGACATGACCGCGCCAGTGAGCCAATCGCCGGCGGAGAAAATTGCCATGACGGCACCTGTTACTCAACGCGCACAAGATGAAGCGGGCAATTTTGTGGTCGCCTTCACAATGCCAGCGCATTTCACCCGCGCGACCATTCCCGAGCCGCTGGATGAGCGCGTGGTGATCCGCGAAATCGCCGCGCGCACGATGGCGGTGCGGGCCTATTCCGGTACGTGGAGCCAGGCCCGCTACACTGAGCATGTGAAATTGTTGCTCGATGAGATCGCGAAATCAGGTCGGCAGGCGCGCGGCGCAGTCGAGTTCGCGCGTTACGATCCACCGATCATGCCGTGGTTTTTGCGCCGCAACGAAGTAATGGTTGAAGTCGATGCAGCGCCAAGCGCCCGCGAAGAGTCGAGCCCGATCAACGCAGCCGTTCCTGTCGCAAAATGAAAATCGCCGTCATCGGCGGGGGCATTGCCGGCCTTTCCACGGCATGGCTGCTCGCGCGCCATTCGGGCCATGCGGGCCGTGGGCACCGCGTCACCCTGTTCGAAAAAGATGACCGGCTTGGCGGCCACACCAATACCATCGACGTCACGCTCGATGGCATGACCCATCCGGTCGATACCGGCTTCCTGGTGTTGAACGATTGGACGTACCCGAATCTGAATGCGCTGTTTGTGAACCTTGGCATCGAACTGGCCGAGTCGGATATGTCATTCGGCGTGAAGCTGATGGATGATCGCGGTCGCGGCACACTCGAATGGTGTGGATCGGGCAATCCGGCGACGGTATTCGCCCAGCCCGCCAATCTGCTCAAGCCCGCGTTCTGGGGCATGCTGCGCGATCTGCTGCGCTTCAATGAGGCGGCCAGCCTCCTCGCCGCACGCACGGGTGACGCGCCCGGGACACTCGGCGAATATCTCGACACAAATCACTACGGTGCCGCATTTCGCGATTGGTATTTGAAACCGATGGCGGCCTGTATTTGGTCGACGCCGACCACGAAGATTGATGGTTTTCCGTTGTCGACGTTTGTCTCGTTTTGCCGCAACCACGGATTGCTTTCCATCAACCATCGCCCGCAATGGCGCACCGTTCGCAACGGCGCGCGAACCTATGTGCAAAAAATGGCGGCGGCACTTGACGATGTACGGCTCAACGCGCGCCTCACGGCTGTCCGTGGCGACGATTACGCGGTGACGGTAACGGGCGCGGATGGCGAGGAGGCTTTCGATCAGGTGGTGTTCGCCTGCCACACCGACCAAACCGCGCAATTGCTCGGCAAAAGCCACTCTGAGGCCACGCAACTGCTCGCCGGTATTCCGTATCAGTCAAATACGGCCATCCTGCATACCGATCAGCGGTTACTGCCGGATCGACAACGCGCATGGGCGGCATGGAACTTCATGGCCTGGGATGCGAAAACCGCTGGCGCGCGCGGACAAACCAATAGCGCGTCGCCGGTGTCGCTTTCATACCTGATCAATCGTTTGCAGCCCCTGCCCTTCAAGACACCCGTCATCGTCACGATGAATCCGTTGATCGCGCCGGAACGCGGCAACATCATCCGCGAAATGACCTACGAGCACCCGGTGTTTCTGGCCGGCAGTGATACCACCAAGCGATCGCTGCGCAAACTGCAAGGCCGACGCCGTATGTGGTTCGCGGGCGCATGGACGCGCCATGGTTTTCATGAAGATGGCTTGATGTCGGGTATTGCAGTCGCCAAAGCGCTCGGTGCCAAGGTGCCGTGGAAGACCGATGTGCCCGCCGCCAATGATCTCGCCAGCGCGTATCCGGGGGTGGATGCATGAGCGGCCTGCCGGTGAATGCGCGCACGCGCGCGGAACTGTGCGTGGGCCGAGTATTTCACAAGCGCTTCCGCCCCATTGAGCATGCATTTTCCTATGCGGTGTTTTTTCTGCGCGTGCCACTCTCGCAGCTTGACCATATCGGCAACCGCTGGTTTTCGCGCAATCGATTCAATCTGCTTTCTTTTTTCGACCGCGATTACGGTCCGCGCGACGGCAGCAGCCTCGACGTTTGGATGCGGGCGCTGTTGAAACGCGAAGGCATCCGCGTGGTCGACGGCGACATCGTGCTGCAATCTTTTCCGCGTCTGCTGGGTTACGTATTCAATCCCATCAGCGTCTGGTATTGCCTTGATCGCGAAGGCCAATTGCGCGCGGCACTCTGCGAAGTGAATAACACGTTTGGTGAGCGACATAATTATCTTGTGGTGCATGACGATCAACGCGCGATCCATCCCGGCGACTGGCTCACCGCGCGGAAAGTGTTCCATGTCTCACCGTTTTGTGCGGTGAAAGGTCACTACCGGTTTCGTTTCGAGCAAACGGCAGGACGCGCATTCGCCGAAATCGATTACTTCGATGACGGTGCCGATTTCGCCGAGCGCGACAAACTCCTGGTGACGACATTGCACGGCACGCCCGAGCCGCTGAATGCCGCTAGCGCATTGCGCGCATTCCTGCGCCATCCCCTCATGACCTTCGCCGTGGTACTGCGAATCCACACGCAGGCAATACGACTCTGGCTGAAACGCCTGCCGTATTTCCGCAAACCCGAACCCCCCGCCTTCGAAACCACCCGCTAACTCACTAAACGACGCCATGAGCATAACCGCCAACGATATCCCCTCGCGATCCCATGCAATACGCACCGTGAAGCACTTGCCGCGTGCCGCGCAACTATTTCATTCGCTATTGCAGCGGCTCGATTGCGGCAGTTTGATCTTCACCTCGCCGGAAGGCGTCACCACCCACTTTCGTGGCACGCGCGATGGCCCCTCGGCCGATATCCGCTTCGGCGATTGGGGGGTGGCGACGGAGGCGTTCAAGTCGGCCGAAATCGGTCTTGCTGAATGCTATCGCGATGGCCGCGTGCATACGTCTGATTTGACCGCGTTTCTGATGCTGTGCACGGAGAATCAGCGCGCGCTGGAGCGGATTTTTTACGGCAAACCTTTGGTCGCGCTGCTGTTTCGCATCAAACATATGCTGCGGTTCAACACGCGCGCGAACGCGAAGAAAAATATTCACGCGCACTATGATTTGTCCAACGACTTTTATCGTCTTTGGCTGGACAACACGATGACCTATTCCAGCGGCGTGTTCAACGGCGATCACGCACAGCCGATGGAGGCCGCGCAGACCGCGAAGTATCAACGCATACTCGACATCCTCGATCCGGCACCCGGCCACACTATTCTTGAAATCGGCTGCGGCTGGGGTGGCTTCGCCGAATACGCGGCGCGCACGCGCGGCGTACACGTGACCGGCATTACGCTATCGAACGCGCAACTGGCGTACGCCCGGCAACGGATCGCGCTCGCGGGATTGAACGACCATGTCGATCTTCAATTGATCGACTACCGCGATGTGTGCGGGCAATTCGATTTTGTCGTGTCGATCGAAATGTTCGAAGCGGTTGGCGAACGCTTCTGGCCGACTTATTTCGACACAGTTCACGCCCGCCTGAAGCCGGGCGGACGGGCCATGGTGCAGACGATCACAATCGCCGAAGAAGCATTTCCGCGATATCGCCAAACGAGCGACTTCATCCGCGAATATATTTTCCCCGGCGGCATGTTGGCGCCAATCCCGCGTTTCGTCGCGTTGGCGCAAGATGCGGGATTGGCGGCAGGTAACCCGTTTAGATTCGGCATCGATTACGCTGAGACGGTGAAATGGTGGCGCGACCGCGTCAATGAAAAGAGCGCCACGATCAAGCCACTGGGATTCGACGAGCGATTCCTGCAACTCTGGCGGTTCTATCTGAGTTATTGCGAAGCCGGATTTCGATCCGGAAGGACGGACGTGATGCAAATTGAACTGACGCGGGCACGCTAGGTGGACACGCACAAAGTGGTGATCACTCGGCTCGCGCTTTGCGTCGCATTGCTGACGGCATCGCATGCGGGCTTCGCGCAAATGTTGCCCGCGGTTGTCGCACAAGATGTTCCCGGCCTCAGCACGCGCGGTGAAGGCGTGATGCGCTTCTTCGGTTTCAAGGTGTACGACGTCCGCCTCTGGACATTGATGAAACCATTCGCGCACCACGAGCCGTTCGCGCTCGAATTGGTCTACGACATGTCGCTAAATGGCCGAGATATCGCCGAGCGCAGCGTGAAGGAAATGCGCGGGCTGGGTCACACCGACGATGCGAAATTGAAACGCTGGGGCGAAGAAATGGCCAAGGTGTTTCCCGACATCAAGAAGGGCGATGCGCTAATCGGCGTGTCGATCCCGGGTAAAGAGGCGCGCTTCTACAGCCGCGATAAGTTCATCGCCGCCATCGCCGACGCTGAATTCGCCAGAGCGTTTTTCGACATCTGGCTGTCGGAAAAGACCAGCGCGCCACAAGTGCGCGCGAAGTTACTCGGCACGCCGTGAATGATTCTGCGCACGTGAGTACCGCCGACGACAAAGTGAAGCCGCGCATTCCCGGCTGGCGGCTCGCCGCCTATGGCGCGACGGGATTGCCGCTGGCGATGGCGGCGCTGCCGATCTACGTTCACGTGCCGAAGTTCTACGCCGATGCGATGGGTCTCAATCTCGCGGCGATCGGCGGCTTGTTGCTGGCCGCGCGCCTCTTCGACGCGATTCAAGATCCGTTGCTCGGCCATTGGAGCGACCGCGCGCGCGCGCATCGCTTAGGCCGCATGCTGTGGGTCGTGATCGGTGCGCCGTTGCTGGTGCTCGGCATGCTCGGATTATTTCGCCCGCCATCGTGGGATGCGAGCGCGTTGACGTGGTGGCTGATTGCGATGTTGCTTCTGGTGTATGTCGCTTTCAGCATGGTGCAGATCAGCTATCAGGCCTACGGCGCCGAGATTTCCGATGACGCCAACGAGCGCACACGCGTGACCTCATACCGCGAAGGGTTGGGACTGGTCGGCGTCTTTCTGGCCGCGGCGCTGCCCGAAATACTTTCACAGTCGAGCGGGCAACGTGAGGGATTTGCGACGTTTGCCGCGCTATTCGCGCCGCTGATGTTGCTGCTGGTGGCGGTGACGATCAAATTTTCGCCCGCGCCGCGAGTTGCAACCACTCGCGAAATCAATTCCAACCTTGTGCCGCGCGATGCGCTGCGCTCGATGTTGCGTCCGCTGAGCAATTCCTCGTTCAATCGCCTGCTCGTGATTTTCGTGTTCAACGGCATCGCCGCTGCCATTCCCGCGACACTGGTGTTGTTTTTTATCGAGGATGTGGTAAAGCGCCCGGATTTGTCGGCGCATTTTCTCGTCGCCTACTTCGCCGCCGGCGCGCTGGGCATGCCCGCGTGGGTGTGGCTTTCGGCGCGCATCGGCAAGGGGCGCGCCTGGTGCGTGGGCATGATGCTGTCGATTGCCGCGTTCATCTGGGCGTTCACCTTGACGGCGGGCGACGCGGTGCCGTTCATGGTGATCTGCATCGTGTCCGGCCTCGGCTTGGGCGCGGATCTCGCGCTGCCGCCATCGCTGCTCGCGGACGTGATCGACGAAGATGAGAAGTACGGACGCACGCGTAACGAAGGTGCGTATTTTGGTCTGTGGAATCTGGTCACCAAAATGAATCTGGCACTCGCGGCGGGCATCGCCCTGCCCGCATTGGCGGCGGCCGGCTTTCAATCGCGCGCGGATAACTCTGCGAATGCGCTGTTCTATCTCGCTGCAGTCTACGCCTTGCTGCCGTGCGTATTGAAGGCGGTTGCGGCGGTGTTGTTGATGCTTTCCCCTTTCATTCACCGACCCACCGGGGCGGGCTCGGTTTCAAAATCAGGAGTTACGTGATGAAAAATATTCTGCGTCTATTGATGTGCGCATTGCTCGCCGGTTGTGCGGCAGTGACGCCGACCGATTATGCGAACCAATCGCCGAAGCTCGATCTCGCGACTTACTTCAATGGAAAAGTCGACGGCTGGGGCATGGTGCAGGATCGCTCGGGAAAAGTCTTGCGGCGCATGATGGTGGAAATGAATTGCACCTGGAACGGCAACGAGGGCGTGCTCGATGAAACGTTTCAATGGTCCGATGGCAAGACCGAAAAACGTGTCTGGAAAATCCGCAAAGATGGCGACCGTTATATCGGCACCGCTGCCGATGTAATTGGCGAGGCGACCGGTGTCGCCGCGGGCAACGCGTTGCAATGGCGCTATGTATTGAAGCTGCCCGCGGACGCCGGAGGATACGAAATGAATATGGACGACTGGATGTGGAAGATCGACGACAAGACCGTCACCAACCGCACGTCGATGTCGAAATTCGGCGTGACGTTCGCCGAGATCACGATATTTTTTCGCAAGCGGTAGAAGATGACTCTACCCACTTCATTTCGGCAAACACTAGCACTGGCGTGGTGTTCCGGGCATTTTTGCTCCGAACGCCTTGCCAGTGCTGGACTATTTGATTTATGTACTTCTATTGATGCCGCACGTAAACGCGTTGGATCGTCATTCCCGCGCAGGCGGGAATCCAGCGACGTACGTCGCAAAGTCACGGGATTCCCGCCTGCACGGGAACGACGGAATAGGTCGAGTTCTCAATGAATACCCTGCCTGGAAAATAAATGTCTCTTAACCCAAAAATCACTGACTGGTCGCAGAAGCGCGTCTGGATTGTCGGCGCCTCCAGCGGCATCGGCGAGGCGCTCGCGGAAAAATTGTATGCCTGCGGCGCTCGGGTTGCGCTCTCGGCGCGCCGCGTGGAAAAACTCGCTTCACTCGCCGCCCGTCTCGGCGACGCGCGCACATTGGCATTGCCGCTCGATATCACCCAAGTCGACTCCATCGTGGAGGCCGAGAAAAAACTCGTCGCGGCATGGGGCGGATACGATCTGGTGATTTTCATGGCGGGCGATTACACGGCGATGCGCGCCTGGGAAATCGATCTCGCGGTCGCGAAAAAAATGGTGGCCGTCAACTGGGAAGGATTTCTCAACGGCCTCACGGTGGTGATCCCGCGTCTGATGCAGGCGAAGTCTGGCGGCATTGCGCTGGTGTCGAGCGTGGCCGGCTATCGCGGCCTGCCGAAAAGTCTCGTGTACGGGCCGACCAAGGCCGCCCTGATCAATCTCGCCGAAACGCTGTATCTCGACCTCAAGGACAAAGGGCTCGACGTATATGTGATTTGTCCCGGCTTCGTCAAAACGCCGATGACGGCCGACAACGACTTCGAGATGCCTTATCTGATCACACCTGAAAAGGCGGCTGATGAAATCATCAAGGGATTCGGCAAGGGTGAATTCGAAATTCACTTTCCAAAGGCCTTCACGCGTATGTTGAAGACGTTGCAAAGTCTGCCGTATTCGCTCTATTTCCCCGCCGTGAAACGATCGACCAAACTATGATTGTCACCCGCAGCGTTGCATTGGAAAAACTGGTCAACTACTGGCAAACGCTCACGCCAGCGTCAGTCGCGGCGATCGGCATCGTGTACGCCGATGATGCAACGTTTCGCGACCCTTTCAACGACTTGCGCGGACTCGATCGCATCCGCCCCGTGTTCGCCGAGATGTTTGTGCGACTCGACGAGCCGCGCTTCACCATCATCGAGACGATCGAACAGCCGCACGGAGCGCTGTTGATTTGGAATTTCGACTTCCGCATGAAGGCATTGAAGCCGACGCTGGCGCGGCGGATCCACGGCACTTCGCATGTGCGCTTTGGCCCCGATGGGCGCGTTGTGTATCACCGCGATTACTGGGATGCGGCCGGGGAGTTGTACGAAAAACTGCCGGCGATTGGCGGTTTGATGCGTTGGCTGAAACGAAAGATGGCGTAACCGATTCACCCATTTCCTTGCGACAAATGACAAGGAGAGCCGAAGCTCCCCTTGTCAATTTCTGCGTAACATCTCGGGGCCTGAATCTCCCCGCAGCGCATTGCTTGGCTACTTGCCTGGTGGCAACCCGGCCATCCTCGCCACGACCGCTTTTTCACGGTCAAGATCGCCGGCCATCGTGGCGCAATCGGCCATGGTGAAGCCATCGCGCGCGAGGAACGCGGCATGTCGGTTCAGATTACCTTCCATCGCGGCGAAGGCTTGCGCTTCTCTCGGATCGATTTTGCCGGCAGCTTTGGCTTTTTGATACATATCGACGATCGACCTATGCTCGGCCTGATTCTTGCCGCGGCACTCGGCGACTTTCGGGTCAATCGGTGCAGCCGTTCTCGCGACAGGCGGTGCGGTGGGTTGCGCGAAAGCGGTGCCGGCAAATAAACCGGTCGCGCACCGCGCAGCGAGTGTTTTGTAGGTCATTTTATGCATCTCCGGATGTAGTGATGAGTGAGTGAGAAGTACGGGATGACGGGAAAGCGCAAGAGTCCTAGCATAGGCGCGCTTTACCTGCTGTCGCCTTACGACCTGCCGCGTCTGGGTCAACGCGGCGGGCCGCGCAAGGATTACATGGGCTTGAAGGAAGCGCCGATCTATTCCCTCGCGGGACGCGCATCCTTGCTTTGGGCGGACCGCGGTGTTGCAAATCCTCGCCATAGTGGTGCGCAGCCTGCCCCGGCAGGTGTTAAGGCGGGGGCTGCGGTTTGCGCCTTGCAGCCCATCCAAATCAAGGCGCGCGCCCTCGCGGGAAATAAATCGGTACTTCCTTAAATGGCGAAATCGCCAATTGAGTGGTGCACCAACGCCGTTCCGGATAACATTCCTCAATGCAAAACCCATCAACTTCCGCGCTTAATCCCGGCGTCCAAAAACGCGAAGTCTTCGCCTGGTCGATGTACGACTTCGCCAATTCAGGCTACACAACGGTGGTGCTCACCGCCGTGTTCAACGCGTACTTCGTTTCGGTCGTCGCGCAGAAAGCCGAATGGGCGACTTTTGCCTGGACTGCCGTGCTCGCCGTTTCGTATCTCGCCGTGATGATCGCGGGCCCATTTATCGGTGCCTACGCGGATGCGCGCGCGGCGAAAAAACGCGTGCTGATGATCGTGACGACCGGCTGCGTCATTTCCACTGCGCTGCTTTCGCTCGCCGGACCGGGAATGATTCTCTGGGCGGCGGTATTCGTCATCATTTCGAATTTTTGCTACGCCATCGGCGAGAACATCACTGCGGCGTTCCTGCCGGAATTGGCCAGGCCGGGGTCGCTGGGCAAGGTGTCCGGCTGGGGCTGGAGCTTGGGCTATGTGGGCGGATTGGTTGCGTTGGGAATCTGCCTGGCGTGGATCATGACCGCCGCGACACGCGGCCAGTCGACATCGGAAGCGGTGCCGGCAACCAATCTCATCACCGCAGTTGTTTATGTGCTGGGCGCAATGGTGACTTTTATCTGGTTGAAAGAACGCGCCGTGCCGGCACCCGTTGCAAGCGACGCAATGAACGCGTTTTCGCGGCTCGCCAAAACCGCGCGCGAAGCAGCACGATATAAGGACTTGTTGCGCGTATTTTTGTGTGGCACCTGCTATCAGGCGGGTGTGGCGACGGTGATCACCCTGGCGGCGATTTACGCGCAGGAAGTGATGGGTTTCACGACGCAAGATACGTTGATTCTGGTGTTGGTCGTGAATGTCACCGCTTGCATCGGCGCGTTCGGCTTTGGCTATGTGCAAGACGCCATCGGCAAGAAAAATGCGCTCTCGATCACACTCGTCGGCTGGATGGCGATGGTCGTTTTCGCCTGGTTCGCGACCACGCCGCCGCTATTCTGGGTGGCGGCCAATCTGGCCGGTGTCTGCATGGGATCCAGCCAGTCTGCGGGTCGCGCCCTGGTGGCGTTCTTTTCGCCGCCGGATCGCGCGGCGGAATTCTTCGGATTGTGGGGTGTCGCCACACGGTTGTCGGCGATACTCGGGCCCCTCACCTATGGCACGGTATCGTGGGCGAGTGGTGGCAACCACCGCCTTGCGATGCTGATCACGATCGTGTTTTTCATCGCGGCACTCATCGTGCTGGCGGGTGTCGATGAAGCACGGGGGCGTCGTGCGGTAAGCACGGATCAATAGTCGCCTCGGCTATACTTTCGACGAATTTCTCGGACTGTTTTCGCACCAATACGCTGACGCATCGATGAAAAAGAACTACTACCAGATTCTGCAAATCAAGAACAACGCGGGCGACGCCGAGATCGGGCAGGCGTACCAGCGCGCATGCGACCGCCTCACGCAATCCGGCGTCGATGATCCTGATACAAAGGCATTATTGACCGATGCGTACTACACGCTCTCGGACGCAACCAATCGCGCAACCTACGATCAATCGCTTGGCGAACCGGTCGCGCCGCTGCCGCGACTACGAAACGTCGCGATGCCGCCGCCGATGGATTTTGCCGAGGATCAGCCCCACGAAGAAAAATCATCCGCGCCGCGCAGCCGCCTGATCGGCATCGGCATTGCTGTCGCGGCAATGTTGATGACCATTTTTGTCGGCGTCATGTTGATGGGAAAATCGCGAACGCCTGATGCGCCGACAGTTGCGGCGCGCAACGCAGTGAATACGTCGTCGATTCCGGTTTCATCCGAGCCGCTGTCGAGCGCCCAGCCGCCTGCCCCGCCCGCCGAGAAATCTGTCAACACCGGGCCGCGCTCCGGCGATCAAGTGTTCGCCGAAGTCTCCAACAGCATCGTGCGCATCGTCGTGATGGATGATTCGCACGTGCCGATCGGCGGCGGCAGCGGCGTGGTCACCGCGCGCGGAACCGTGATCACCAATTGTCACGTCGCGCTCAAGGGGCCGATTGTCGAGGTGCGCGCGGGCAAGGATAGTTTCACCGCGCATGTCGCACTCGCCGACGAAACCTACGATCTTTGCCAGCTCACGGTCGCCGGCGGGTTCAGTGCGCCGGCGGTGGAAATCGGCGGGATGCAATATGTACGCACTGGCCAAAAAGTTTTCGCCATCGGTGCGCCACAGGGATTGGAGCTCACCATCAGCGAAGGCATCGTCTCGTCATTGCGCGAAACCAAACTCGGCACGATCCTGCAAACCACCGCGCCGATTTCGCCGGGCTCCAGCGGCGGCGGTTTGTTCAACATTTCCGGGCAATTGATCGGCATCACCACGTTCCAGCTGCGCAGCGGGCAGAACCTCAATTTCGCGGTACCCGCCGATTGGATCGCGGAGATGAGCCCGCGCGGCGGGCCGGGGCCGAGTTTGCAGTAGTCGAGCCAGTGTTTTAGAGTCGCATTCGCGGCGTGCCTATGAGAAAATTTCGGATTAGCCTCCGATTGAAACCGCCCCATGCCGAACGGCAACGACATTCCCAAGAACAACGCCGGTGCCACTGCGCCCGAGTCCGCACACGCGACCAATTTCATCCGCAACATCATCGAAGCCGATCTCGCGGCGGATAGATTCGCCACACGTAAATGGGCGGGCAAGCCGGGCCTCGCGACCGATCACGCGAATGGCGCGCGGGATCACGCAAAAATCCGCACACGATTTCCACCTGAGCCGAACGGATATTTGCATATCGGCCACGCCAAATCCATTTGCCTGAATTTCGGCTTGGCCGAGAGTTACGGCGGCCGCTGCCATCTGCGGTTCGACGACACCAACCCAGAAAAAGAGGAGCAGGAATACGTCGATTCGATTCTCGCAAGCCTTGCCTGGCTGGGATTCGATGTCGCGAAAGACGGTGAGAGCAATCTGTATTTCGCATCGGATTATTTTGATTGGATGTACCAATTCGCCGAGGCGCTGATTCTGAAAGGCTTTGCGTACGTCGACGATCTCTCGGCTGAGGCAATGCGCGAGTATCGCGGCACGCTCACTGAGCCGGGCCGCGATTCACCTTCGCGCTCGCGCAGCATTGATGAAAACTTGTGCTTGTTCCGCGAAATGCGTGACGGCCAACATCCCGATGGCGCGTTGATCTTGCGTGCCAAGATCGATATGGCCTCGCCCAACATTAATTTGCGCGATCCCGCGCTCTACCGCATCAAGCGCGGGCATCACCATCGCACCGGCGACAAATGGTGCATCTACCCGATGTACACCTACGCGCATCCGCTGGAAGACGCGCTGGAGCAAATCACCCATTCGATCTGCACGCTGGAGTTTGAAGATCAGCGGCCGTTCTACGATTGGCTGCTCGAACACGTGCGCGACGCGGGATTTTTCGCCGACCCCTTGCCGAAGCAGATCGAATTTTCGCGATTGAATGTGACCTACGTTGTGACCAGCAAACGCTTCCTGAATCAGCTCGTCACGGAAAAGCACGTCGATGGCTGGGATGATCCGCGCATGCCCACACTGGCCGGCGCACGGCGGCGCGGCTACACGCCGGAAGGTTTTCGCGTATTTGCCGAACGCACCGGCGTCAGCAAATCGGCGGGCTGGATCGATTACAGCGTGCTCGAAGACTGTATGCGCGACCACTTGAATGAATCCACGCTGCGGCGCGTGGCGGTGCTGGACCCGGTGAAGCTCGTCATCACCAATTACCCCGACGGAAAAACCGAAGAAGCGTATGCGCCGAATCACCCGCAGCAGCCGGAGCTGGGCAAGCGCGCCCTGCCATTTTCGGGCGAGCTTTGGATCGAGCGCGAGGATTTTCAGGAAACGCCCGTGAAGGGATATTTCCGTTTATTTCCCGGCAACAAGGTGCGGTTGCGTTACGGCTTTGTCATCCAATGCACGGGCTACGAAAAAGACGCCGCCGGCAATATTGTCAAAGTGTTGGCGGAATATTTTCCTGACAGCAAATCCGGCACGCCGGGTAGCGATGCCTACAAAGTGAAAGGTAACATTCACTGGCTGTGTGCGAATAGCGCCTGGCAGGCCGATGTGCGTTTGTACGACCGATTGTTCAAGAACCCGCATCCGGGCCGCGAAACCGGAAATTTTCTGGACGATCTTAATGCCGACTCGAAGAAAACCATCCGCGCATATCTTGAGCCCTCGCTCAAAAACGCCAAGGCCGAGGACCGGTTTCAATTCGAGCGCCACGGCTATTTTGTCGCGGACCGTGTCGACAGCCAACCCGGCGCGCCGGTATTCAATCGAGCGGTGACGTTGCGGGATTCGTGGAGCGCAAAGTAGTCGTTTCCCAGAGCTCATACCCGTAGATCGCCCGCGGATCGATTCCGGGGCAGGCTATTTGGCGGGCTTTTCTGGATCATTTGCCATGGAACGCCGCGCCAGTGCTTGACTTTATGGTTATGGGGCGGTCATTGAGGTTGATCCGGCAATTAAACAAGTTGAACTGACTTCAATTTTTTCCTTCCCCCGTGTAGGCGGGGGCCAAGTTCCATAGCGGAATCGCATGAAACTTGGATCCCCGCCTACGCGGGGAAATGGCGCGCTTCGACACATTTAATTGCCGGCTCAATGGAAGCCTCCTGCGCCGCAACGAGTGTATAGTTTTCTTTCCCCAAAAGCAGAGGAGTTTACGATGAACATGACGTTTCGCAAGACATTGCATGCCTGCGCGGTGGGTTTTGCTTCGCTGGCCGCATCGACATGGGCGAGCACGTCCGCCATCGTTGAGACGGCGTACGTGATCGAGGCGCAGAAGCGCGGTGCCATTATCTGGGACACGCGGGCGGCGTCGATGTACAAAATGGGCCACATCCCGGGGGCGGTGAACGTCGGCGATATCGGCGCCGAACTGCGCGACGAACACCGCGAAGACTACATCGCGATGGCGAAGATCGAAAAAATTCTGGGCGATGCGGGCATCGATCCGTCGAAGGAAATTGTCGTCTATGGATTGAAGGGCAGTCCCCTCGTCTACTTCGGCCTGACGACATTGAATTACTTCAGCGCCGCCAACGCAAAGGTCTATCACGGCGGCATTGACGATTGGAAAACCGCCGGTCAGCCGATCGCGACCGATCCGATCAAACGCACGCCTGTCGCCCTGAAAATAAAACTACGCACGGAGTTGATGGTCGATACCGCCGAAGTCGTGCGCAAATTGAAAGACCCGACCGTGCAGATTGTGGATGCGCGCACACCGGCTGAATTTCGCGGCGAGGACATCCGTGCGATTCGCGGCGGACATATTCCGGGCGCGGTCTCGATCAACTACCTTGAGAACCAGGTCGATCCCGACACTGCCGCGAAACTCGAAAAGAAACTGGTGGCAAACAAGGACGGCATGAACTTGAAGCCGCGCAAGGAATTGCTCGCGCTGTATTCAAAACTCGACCCGGAAAAGGAAACTATCGTCTATTGCCAGAGCGGCGTGCGCGCCTCGGAAACGGCGACGGTGCTCGCCGATTTGGGATTCAAGAACGTGCGCGTCTATGATTCGTCATGGATCGGCTATGGGGCCACGCTCGATGCGCCGGCGGATGACGTGACGTTTTTCAACGTCGGCAACTTGCAAGCCAAAATGAATGGCATGCAAAAACGCATCGACAATCTGGAAAAGGAACTGGCTGCAACCAAGACCGCGAAGTAGCTGCATCGCTGCGGCGGTGATCGCGTGTTGCGCGATCACCGCTGCTGCTTGTTGTCAGATTAACGCCGGTAAGGATTGTCCGGCTGCCGATCGTAGCGATTGGGCACGCCATCGCCATCGCGATCCCAGCGGTTGCGTTCATGTTGCCATCGGTTATTGTGCGAAACGTAGCGATGCGGCTGATAGTGATAGCCGTGATGCGCTTGCACCCAGGCACCGGCAATCCAGACTTGGCGATGACCGCGCCAATCCCAGTATCCCGGCACCCAGTTGTAACCGTGGCGCGGCTCCGGATGCCGCTCAAAACGCGGAGCCAGCGGCGCAAACTGCACGTAAACGCCCGTGGACGCGGTGCTAACTTGTGGAATTGCCAACGCACCCAGTGTGCCGGTAGCAATCAGCAATGCAGGCATTACTTTCCGCGCGAACTTGAATGTAAACATCGTCGTAACCTCCAGTAGCGCCACCCCGCGAAACTTGCTGCGCACGATCGGTGGCATGTCATCGCGCAACCAGTTAACGCCTGAGCGCGGGTGGAGGTTTACGGAAAATCAATCGGTGAGTTGTGTCCGATCGTAACTTCAAAAAAACAAGAATCTGCAACGCGACGCTACCGAAAACTTATTTTGTCGTCCACGCGTCGAAATCGAGCTTGTTGACGTCGAACTTTACCGATGTCGGTGCGGCGCTGGCGTTGATTTCCTTTTCCGTCTTATGAAACGCTTCCGAGAGTTTGAAACTGATCTTGGCGAGACTCTCCGGATTGGTGGCGATCTTGACAGCGTCGCCGTTGACCGAAACCTGCCCGTGAATCAATTGAACGTAAATCTGCACCGCCATATCGCGTACGGGATTCGACGCGGCGGCGGCATTGTCGCTGGGCATGGTATTTCCTGGCTTGGGGGGAGCGGAGTGGGACATCGTATCGCCATCGTACGCCCAAAAGCCCTGGCAGTGGCGAGCCGCGCGCGATTCGGGTACGCTTCGAAGAGCCGGGCGTTGCCAGCCTGCCACCACGAGGAGCGATCCAATGGACGATGTTTCGAAGCGCCTGGTCGATGAACTTCAGGCGCGACATGCAACCGAGGCCGCGCGACTGCTGGAACCGGTGCCGCCGGATGCGGCACGCGATGCGCTGGTGCAGCTCAATCCGGCATTCGTACTCGACATATTGGCGGCGCTCACAGAGGAAACCCGCCGCGACATCATGGAAGCGGCGCCGCCGGAAGTCGCCGCGCAGTGGCGAAAAAATCAGACTTACAGCGAAGGCACGTTGGGCCGCCTGATGGAGCCCGCCTACGCGATGTTTCCGCCCGCGACGACGGTCGGCGAAGCGACCGAGACACTGCGCACATTGATCAAATCCGCTTTCATCACTTACGGCTATGTCACCGCCCCGGATGGCCGCATGCTGGGCGTGGTGACGATGCGCGATCTTCTATTCGCTGACAACGCGGTGAAACTCGAAGACGTGATGCTTCGCGACGCGTTTTCGCTGCGGCCGGATATTCCGCTTTCGGACGCGATGCGGGAAACCTTGCACCGCCATTATCCGGTGTACCCGGTCTGCGATGAAGCCGGAATCCTGCTGGGGCTGGTGCGAGGGCAGGTGATCTTTCAGGCCGAAGCATTCGAGATTACGGCGCAGGCCGGCAGCATGGTGGGTGTAGAAAAAGAAGAACGCGTCACCACACCGATGATGCAGAGTTTCAAATTTCGCCACCCGTGGTTGCAATTGAATCTGCTCACCGCCTTTCTCGCCGGCGGCGTCGTCGCCGTGTTTCAAGGCACCATCGACCGGCTCGTGATCCTTGCCGCGTTCCTGCCGGTGTTGGCGGGGCAATCGGGCAACACGGGTTGTCAGGCGATGGCGGTCACGTTGCGCGGTATCACATTGGGTGAAATTAAGGCGGGCGACGGCAAGAAGCTGGTATTCAAGGAAGGCGCGCTGGGGGCCATGAATGGCGCGCCGATCGGCGTCGTTGCCGGTGTGGCGATGTATGTAACCGCATCAGCGCAACATTCGCCACATGGCCTGTGGTTGGCCGTGGTGGTATTTTTGGCGATGGTCGGCGCCTGCATGATCAGCGGCATTTCCGGCGCAATCGTGCCGTTAACGTTGAAGCGCTACGGTGCCGATCCGGCGACGGCGTCGAGCATTTTTCTCACCACGGCGACGGATATTGTGAGCATGGGGATGTTGTTGGGGTTGGCGACGGTGCTGGTGAAGTGAGGGACGCGACATTACTAACCCGTTCGCCCTTAGCTCGTCGAAGGGTTCTGTATTGAGAGGCCCTTCGACAGGATCAGGGCGAACGGATCTCCCAATGGTGGGACGAAAAAAAAACGGCAACCCGAAGGTTGCCGTTTTCTTTTACTAACCGTGTAAGCCGAATTACATTGGCTTGATGGCGGTAGCTTGTTTGCCTTTGGGGCCAGTGGTGATTTCGAACGAAACCTTCTGGTTTTCTTTCAGCGACTTAAAGCCATTGCCTTCGATCGCCGAGAAGTGCGCGAACAAATCTTCGCCGCCACCATCGGGAGTGATGAAACCAAAACCTTTAGCGTCGTTAAACCATTTAACGGTACCTGTATTGCTCATGTATTTTCCTTTGGAAAAAATAACCGGGATACTCCCCGGAGGAAAGGCAGCCAATAAAACATCAGGTAGCGAAATTTGGGAGCAAAGAAACGAGCTCGATGAATTGAGCGAGACTTCAGCACGACCTAAGTGCATACACTGCGCAAGCGACTGCGAGACGGAAGATACGGCAAACCCATTGATTCGTCAAGGTTTTTGAAAAGTTCCTCGATTGGGCGAATAAAGTGGAAAATCCTGGCGCAAACCGTCGGCGTAAAATTGTGCGGGAAACCTGCGACATACCCTCCATAGCGCTTTTGATCCCGCCTGTGGTGCAGCCACCGCTTTCCCATAGCCACCCAAAAATGCCCTCCCGCGCCCCCTCTTACTTGACGATCACCCTCGTCGCCGCCGCGATCCTGATGGTCTCGGACGGTCTTCGCCGATCAATGGGATTGTTCGTGTCCCCGCTCAATACCAGCACCGGGCTTGGCATCGCCTCGATCAGCCTTGCCTTGGCGGTCGGACAATTCGCCTGGGGCGCGGTGCAGCCCATTACCGGTGCGCTGGCCGATAAATACGGCCCTGGTCGGGTGGTGGCGGGCGGGCTGATACTGCTCGCACTCGGCGGCGCACTCACGCCCTACATGACAAGCGCATGGGGCATCACGATGACGCTGGGTTTGCTTTCCGCGATCGGTGCCGGTGCCAGCAGTTTTTCGGTGCTGATGGGTGCCGTCGCGCAACGATTGCCGGCGGAGCAGCGCGGGATGGCGTCCGGCATCATCAATGCGGGCGGCTCATTCGGGCAGTTTCTATTTGCGCCGCTCTTACAACGATTTATCGGTATGTTTGGGTGGATGGGGGCGATGTGGTCGATGGCGATCCTGGCGTTAACGGCGTTGCCGCTGGCATGGATTCTTCGCCGCCGCCCACAGCCCACGTTAATTCAGACTCATGTCGGCGACTCCTCGGAATCGCCGCCAAAAGCGGAGCAGACCTTGCGCGCCGCGATCCGTGAGGCGCTGGCCGATCCAAGTTATTTGCTGCTACACGCGGGATTTTTCACCTGCGGTTTTCATATCGCGTTTCTGGTGACGCATCTGCCGGGCGAAGTGCAATTGTGTGGCTTGTCGGCCGACGTGGCCGGCTGGTCGATCGCCATTATCGGCCTCGCCAATATTGTCGGTAGCCTCACCACGGGCTGGGGCGTCGCGCGCTACCGCAGCAAGACCATTCTGTTCTGGATGTACCTGTCACGATCTATCATCATCTTGCTCTATCTGCTTGCACCGAAGACCGATCTGACCTTCTACATCTTCGCCGCCGGGCTTGGGCTCACCTGGCTCGCGACGGTTCCGCCGACGGCGAGCATGGTCGGCAAACTTTTCGGCGTGCGCTACCTCGGCACGTTGTTCGGCCTCACCTTGCTCACCCACCAGATCGGCGGATTTTTCGGCGCATGGTTAGGCGGCATCGCGGTCGTTGAATTCGGCAATTTCAACTGGATGTGGGTCGCGGATATTGCGCTCGCGGCTGTCGCGGCACTTTGCAATTTACCCATTAAGGAAGCACCCATCGTCAGGCCAGTAACGGAATTCAAAACAGCGTAATCATGCATCATGCTAGACTGATTTTTTGCCTGAATTCGGTCGGATGAAATCATGAAAAGAGCGCAATATTCCCAGCGCGGCCCATTGCCGCAAGCGTTCATCGAAGCCGTCGATTTCGAGCCGCCCACACTGCAAAGCGGGCAAGTGCTGATTCAGGTGCTCGCGGCACCGATCAATCCCTCCGACGTACTGACGCTCACGGGCGCCTACGGCACATTGCCGCCGCTGCCCGCCGTGGGCGGCAATGAAGGTGTCGGCAAAGTGGTGAAGCTCGGCCCGGATGTCACGGCACCCGCCGTCGGGCAAACCGTGTTGCTGCCGGTCGGCTGTGGCACATGGGCCACGCATGTGGTGGGTGAGGCGAAAAGACTCATGCCGCTGCCCGGCAACGCCGACCCGCAACAGCTCGCGATGATGACCGTGAATCCGCCGACCGCGTTATTGATGCTCTCCGAATTCGTCGAACTTCAGCCGGGCGACTGGGTGATCCAGAACGCCGCCAATTCCGGTGTCGGTGCCTACCTGATTCAACTCGCGAAAATGCGCGGGCTGAAAACGGTCAATATCGTACGGCGTGACTCGGTGGTTGCCGATGTGAAATCGCTCGGCGGCGATGTCGTCCTGGTCGATGGCCCCGGACTCGCCAAGCGCGTGAATGAGGCGACCGGCGGCGCGGAAATTCGCCTCGCCATCGACGCCGTCGGCGGAAAATCCACAGACAATCTCGCCATGTGTCTCGCCGAAGGCGGCACGCTGGTCAACTACGGGATGATGAGCGGCGAGCCCTGCGTGGTGGCGCCTTCATCCTTTGTGTTTCGCGACGTGACCTTGCGCGGTTTTTGGCTGGCGCTGTGGTTCCGAAAAGCGACACCGGCGCGGCAGATGGAAGTATTCGGCCAGGTCGCGAAACTCATTGCAGAAGGTAAGCTCCACACGCGAATCCACGCGACATTTGATGTCGTACAGATCAAGGACGCGGTCGCGGCAGCCGCGGCCGGCGAGCGCGACGGCAAAATCTTGATCGTGCCGACGACGTAGTCATCGGCCTCGATCGCATCGCATTTCGAACCCACTTACCAACAGGGAGAATTTAAAATGAAATCGACCACCGCGACCTTCATCTTGGCGGCCTCGATATTGGCATTCGCCGGAACCGCATCCGCAAAAGTAACTTGCGATGACGTGAAAGCCAAGATCGAGGCGAAGTTGCAAGGTAAAGGCGTGAAAGCCTACACGCTCACCATCGTGCCCAAAGACGAAGCCAGTGACCTGCGTGTGGTCGGCACTTGTGACGGCGGCGCCAAAAAAATTCTCTACAAGCGTGGATAGCGGTCGTTGCACCGCCGAATTGACGGCGGTGGGCGGCGCTGCGGCGATTGCCATCGGTATTTGTGCATGAACACGTTTAGTCGACGGTCACTCAATGCCGCCATTGCGGCACCCGCAATGGCGATCATTTCAATATTGTCCGCGTGTTCCGGTGGTGGCGGCGGCGACGCCCCCGCGACACCGCCCCCCGTGGTCGTCGTGCCTCCTCCGCCACCCCAAACGCCGCCCGCTGCGACCGGGCTGGTGTCGGCGGCATCCGCCTTCACGGCGGGTTGCGGCGGCGTTGCCAACACGGGCACGCTATACAACAACGCGGAGGTCGAACCGCATCTCGCCATCAATCCTGCGAATCCGGCGAATCTCATCGGCTCCTGGCAGCAGGATCGATGGTCGAATGGCGGCGCTCAAGGTGTTGCCGTCGGCGTATCGTTCGACGCAGGTGCCACGTGGATCACCCGAGCCTTGCCCGCTTCGCGCTGCGCCGGCGGCAACGCGGCGAACGGTGGCGACTACGAGCGAGCGACCGATCCCTGGGTCGCGATCTCACCGAATGGCGTCGCCTATCAGATGTCGCTCAGTATCAGCGGGGCCTCGTTTCAACCGGGTTCGGCGTCGGCGATGCTGGTGTTCCGCTCGACCGATAGTGGCCGTACCTGGGGCGCGCCAATTACGCTGATCCGCGATGGTGCGCAATTCTTCAATGACAAGAATTCGATGACGGCGGATCCCGCCGATTCGCGTTTCGTCTACGCGGTGTGGGATCGGCTCACCTCGGACAACCGCGGCCCGGCAATGTTCGCCCGCACCACCGATGGCGGCGTCACATGGGAACCCGCGAAAGTCATCTTCGATCCGGGCGTCGGCAGGCAAGTTCTCGGTGTAGAAATCGCCGCGCTGCCCGATGGCACGCTGATTCATTTTTTCAATCAACTCAACAACTCCGGTGGCTCGATCAGAGGCGAATATCAGGTGCAGCGCTCGACCGATAAAGGGGTGACGTGGTCTCAACCGATCAAGGTCGCGGATTATTTCGGCATCGGCACGCGCGACCCGGAGAGCGGCCAAGTCATCCGCGATGCCGGTTTTCTCGGCCGCATCGCCGTCGGCCCGCAGGGACAGTTGTACGCCACCTGGCAAGATGCGCGGTTCTCCAACGGAGCGCGCGACGGCATTGCCTTTACACGCTCCACCGATGGCGGCTTGACCTGGTCGGTACCGACGCAAGTCAATGGCGTGACCAGCGTGCAAGCCTCAACCCCCACCGTGCATGCCCGCGCCGACGGCACCCTGGGCCTCACCTACTTTGACATGCGCAATAACACCATCGATGGCAACACGCTTCCCATCGACTACTGGCTGGCCACCTCGCGCGATGGCGTGAGCTGGACCGATCGGCGCATTACGACCGCGTCATTCGACATGAGCCTCGCCCCGAATGCGCGCGGATTATTTTTGGGCGACTACATGGGGTTAGTAAGCAACGGCGCGAATTTTTATCCGCTCTATGTGCGCACCACCGGCGAACTCACCAACCGCAACGATGTATTCATGACGCCGATGACGGTGGCGACGGGGACGGCGGACAGCTCTGTTTCCAAAACGACCATGAGCATCGCCGCCGACGCCGCCTCATTTACCCCGAGCGCAGAACATCGCGAACGCGTGCATAAAAATATCGTACGTGGAATGGAAGCGCGCGTACCGGGCTGGGCGAACTTGCGGGGTGTGCGCCAAGTGGAATCGTTGCCAAACTAATTCCGCGTGCCCAATTGTTGACTGCGTTGACGTAGCGAACTCGCATAAATCAGTTCAACGCGATGCCTGCCTCTGCAAACGCGCCACGAATTTCATCGGCATTGCCATTGTTCGGGTCGATTTTCAGCACTTGGCGAAAACTTTCCAGTGCCTCGCGTTTTTGCCCGCCTTCGATTTGCGCCTTGGCAAGGTTGTACCAAACATTCCAGATGCCGGGATGAATTTCCGCATTGAATTTCGCGACTTCGATCGCATCCACCACGCGTTTTTGCTCGATTAGTTTTTGCGCCGCGCGACGAAGGTCAATTTCTTGTGGCGGCTACCACCATGCAAATTTGGCAAACGAATCACCGCGCTGTATCCAGGCCTGCCGCGCCACGAGGCCGCCATCAGACAATGCAATAACGGAAAGGCTACGCATTTCGTCTCCGCGCAAAATTGCATCGACCGCCGGATCGCGTCCCGATGCATAATCCGCGAACGACATCGGTGCGGGAATATCGACCGGCGCAAATGGATGAATGTCCGTCGCTGCACCGAGTTGATTGAGCACCGTTGAAAGCGTCAATTGCAACCCGGTTCGAGGAAACTGAATAGTCCGCGCATCGCCATAGCTATTCACCGGTGCCGACATCGGCTCGCCAATCACCGTGTGTGAGGTATTGGTCGCCAAGGCCACCACCGCCATGATGCCGGCACTGAACGTTCGCGGCCCAGTCAAGATATACAGCTCCTTCCACCCATTGCTTGTCTCACGTTTGATGAACTCGCGCACAATCGCGGGAACATGACTTCCGTCTCCGCCAAAGTTGTAACGAAAATCCACAATCAATCGGCGCGGTCGCAATTGGTCGACTTCTTGCAGTGCCAGTCGGAATTTCTGCGGCAAATCATCCCCCATGTAATTCGCCTGAATGTAATAGGCACTCTGATCCGGCAGCGATTTGGCGACAAAGTTGCGGCGATTCATCAACCGCAATGGTCGCGTGGGATCGGTGGTGCGAAACGCGCTGTATGCGAGACCCTTGTACGCGCTAATCCATGCGTCCACGCCGCCGAACGGCGGCCCACCCATTTCCGCCTGCTGGTACCAGTCAAACGTGGAGTCGTCCTTGGCGTAGCGCGGGTCATCGGATTTGCTGGGCAGTAGTGTGCGTTCGGTAATCGTTCCGCTGTTCAAACGAAACTTTATCGTCAAGCGCCCGTCTGCCTGCGCGTATCCAAGCCCGTTCATCAGTGCCGCGTTGCTGAATGCGAACAGGCGCTCTTTTTTTGCGGACGCGTTGTCCGCTCCCATCAATTCGCGGGCACTGTCGACCACTCGTTGGACGGGAAGTCCTGCGACTTCCAGTAACTGTGCGCCGGCCAACTCCGCAACTGAACGATGCGCAGCAGTAACGAAATATCCGTCGCTGAATTCGTAGATGCGAAACGGGTACCAGAGCGCGAAATCGGGTCGCTTGGGCTCCAATTGCGTATGGGTATCGCCCAGCAACGCCACCAGGCGCATCGCCCGCGTCACGCGCTGCTCTTCACTTAGGCGCGGTAAATCCGCCTTCAGCGCATCGGCATTTCGCAGGAACTCTAGCCGTCCGATTCTCGCGAATGGATCAGGATGAATACCACGTACGCTTAAAACGATTTCGTCGATGTCGCGACGCCAGTTTTCGACACTTGCGGCGTGCGCACTAATCAATGGCGTCGCAAAAGCGATAGCCAATAGTACCGAAGAATTGAACTTGCATTGGATCCTGCCGCATGCCTTGATCATTCCACCCTCAGCCAACAAAAAGAAATGCGAAAAAATGATTCCCACGATCAATTCAAATGAACTACCGATGAATCGCGTGATCGCCGCAGCCGCATTTTGCGGTAAATGCCCACTCGGTCTTGTTCTCCATATTGTGCATTGGGCTACTCTGTGGTCAGCAGCGTGCGCAACATTGCGTGATTCGCGCGCTCTGCGATCCCGGCGTCACGGACGGCGGTGTCAAACACGCTGACTTTTCTCAACTCGGTAAAGGGCTTCAAGCGCGTCATTCCGCCGTCCGTGATTTTAGTGCCGCCGAGCAGCTGCGTTTCAAGTTGCGTCATGTGGGCCAGCGCCTTGAACCCGTCGATTGTAACGGGATTGCGGATTGAGACGATCAAGACTGCCGCGAAACCGATTCACGACTCTGAATCGGTATCCGAATTGTGAATTTGTCAGACGCGTCGATGACCTCAATGTCGCGCCCGATGCACAATGTGCAACGGCTGGACAGGTTGGGAAGCCCCACGCCGTGTGAAATAGCACCGGTCATCAACGCCAGTTTGTTGTTCGCGATTTCAACATGCTCAGCCATCACGCTCACATTAATGCGCAACGGCCTTTCGCGCGACATGTCGTTATGTTTCGCGGCGTTCTCGAGCGCGATCTGAATCGACATCGGCACGATCTTGCGATTCGCGTCCGGCGAATTTTCTGGAATGGAAATGACGATTGCGTCTGCATGGCGAATCTTTAATAGCTCCGCAAATGCGCGCGCAAACGCCAACTCTTCATTTAGATCTACCACGCGTTCGGTGAAATTTTGCGTCACATAGGCATACACGCTTGACAAGCGTGCCACATACGCACCTGCGCGGCCGCGATTGGTTTCAATCAGGAATCCCAGGCTGCACAGCGCGTTGTAAATGAAGTGCGGATCGAGTTGACTCTCAAGCGCATAAACCTCGGCTTCAAGGCGCTGCTGGTTAGCATCCTCCATCGCCTTCCGATCCCGCGCCTGCTCGCGCACCAGCAGAATCGCCTCGTAGGCATTGGCGAAGAATAGCGACGTGACGGTGACCAGCGCCGCCGCCGCGTGAACCGCCGTCCAATTCACATCGCCCGCATTGAAAACAACGTACCAGACGACGTGCGCGGCATAAGAGGTAGGTGCCGAAAAGGCCACGGAAGTCGCGACAAGCGCGAGCATTCTGCGCTTGGGCGAAGGCCGGATTTTCGTTGCGGCGAGGCGGTCGCGTTGCCAGTAATAAAGCGTGCGATTTCCCAACCAGAGGACATAGGCGATTGCCGACAAAAACAATATGCTCAGCCAATGCGGCGCGCCTCCAGGCGGCGCATCGTGCATCACGCCGGATGCCCAGCCAACCGAAATTCCGATCAATGGAGACGCGAACAAAATCGCCGCGCGATCATTCACTCGCGCGGGTAATTGTGCGAGTGCATGAGTGTCCTCCCCTGTTTCGGTACCGGCGATCATGCGTTTGAATTGATTCGGTGACAATGAAGAGCCTGTAAACAAGCGATAGGAAGTGTCGGCACAATTTTGATCGAGCGTTCGCGTCGATGAGGGATTTCCAAACGCGCTGACTCACCGTGTCAGTCTATCGAACGAATCGAAACCAATCGAAACAGTCATTGCTGAAAATCGCAGGTGCTTCGCCAACGGCGCGGTGTAATCGACTTAGCAGCGCGCGAAAATTTGTTGCGCGGTGAGCGTCCCGCAGGATTGACGGCTGGCGCGCGTTACGCGGTGCGAGTCATTTGCTGGTAGCGGTACTTCTAGTTACCCTCAATTCTTGTCATCCCCGCGAACGCGCATAAGCGCTAACTTAATCAAGAAAACCGTCAATGTTACGTTGTCATCCTGAGCGTAGCGAAGGATCTCGTCGCATGAACAAGATCCTTCGCTACGCTCAGGATGACAGTCGTACTTTCAAGCACGGCCAATTAAGTTAGCGCATATGCGCGAACGCGGGGATCCATTTGTCGTTGCAACTCGAGTGTTTACGAAAAATGGATTCCCGCGTTCGCAAGAATGACAGGGTAAATAGAAGTACTTGGCAGCGATACACCATATTCGGTGAGCTTCTCCAGCCTCTTCCGTCTCGGAACGCCCGCCAATGCTGGACTTTCAATATCTACCAAGGCTCCAGGCAGAACATGTAGCCATGCGGCCGTACCGTCTTGATCTTCCAGCCGGTTTCCTTGTCCTGCCCAAAGCGCCGGCGCAACCGATAGAGGCGCGCATCGACCGATCGATCCGCATTGCTGTAATGCAGGCCGCGCAACGATTTCAAAATATCGTTGCGTTGCATCACGCGCCCAGCGTTGCTGGCCAGCAGCCACAGCAGGTCGAATTCTGCGGGCGACAATTCAATGCGCTTCTCGTCCAGCACCACCTCGCGATTCACGCCATGAATTTTCAGGCGGCCGAACTTGAGCACCTCGCCATCCGAGCTGGTCGCAGGCGCGGGATGTGTGCGCCGCGTAATCGCTTTGATGCGCGCGAGCAATACGCGCGGTTGTACCGGCTTGGCCAAATAGTCGTCGGCACCGAGTTCGAGGCCCAGCACCTGATCGAAGTCCTCTTCCTTGGCGGTAAGAATGATGATCGGCACCATGTTTCCCGCACCGCGAATCTCGCGGCAGACGTCGAACCCATCTTTTCCCGGCAGCATCACATCGAGAATGACCAGATCGGGCTTTTCATCCGTAACGCGTTTGAATGCCTGGTCGCCGCGCCCTTCCGCCGTGACGGTGATGCCCTGCTTGCCAAGGTAATCGGTGATGGCACGGCAGAGTTCGACATCGTCTTCAATCAGCAGCACACGCGTGGTGGCTTCCGATGCTTTTTCGATGGCGATTACATCATTCAATGCGTTCATGTTTATGCCCTCCGTCCACCACAAAAATTAGTCCCTGCCCCATTGTCATGCCGACCGCATTCACTCACCATGTGAGTGAGACGCGGGTACCACCCAATTTGGATTCCGTAATCTGCGCCGATCCACCATGCCAAAAAGCAATCTGCTTGACGATCGCCAGACCGATCCCGGCACCGCCGGATTGGCGGTCGCGGGCGCTATCCAAGCGCGTGAACGGCTCGAACAGGCGGTCGCGTTCGGCGATGGGTATTCCCGCACCATCGTCGTCGACATGCATCGTGCGCTTTCCATCGACCATACCCACCCGCAATTCAACGCGCTGTTTCGCATAGCGAACCGCGTTTTGCAACAAGTTGGTGGCCGCACGGGAAAGGTAGCGATAGTCGCCATCGATTTCATCGGCGTCCGCAAAGACATCGATTTGAATTTCTCGCCCAGTAGCGCTCGCGAGCTCACGCGCGTCGTCGGCAATCTCATTCAACCAGGGTTCCACATCGATCGGCCCGACATCGAGTTTCGGCGCTTCGCGGTCGAGCCGCGCGTATTCCAGCAACTCGGTGGAAAGGTCATCGAGTTGATCGATCGCCGTATTCATCAGCCGCAACTCCTTGTCCTTTTCCTCGATGTTTGTCGCGTGCATCGCGAGCTCGTGGCGAAAGCGCAAGCGCGTGATGGGTGTGCGAAATTCATGCGAGATGGCGTTCGTCAAATTCTTGTGAGAGCCCAGCAGCGCGGAAATTCGGTCTTTCATCTTGTTGAACGAGTCGGCCAAGGGATAGAGCGCCGCACCCTTCCGCATATCGACGTGAAAATCAAACCGTCCCTCGCCAACACGATTGGCGGCCTTTTCAAGCGTCAACATATCGCGTCGAAATAGGCGCAGCCACAAATACAGCACCAGCGCGTACATTGAAGATTCCACCAGCCAGGTAAACTGGGTTGAGGTCAAAATGCCAAACACAAACCACGTCTTTTGCTTAGCAAATGGCGCCTTCAGAACCACGACGGTATCCGTACCAAGAATCGTCTGAAAAATTTCATAGCCCAAGCCGTTTGGCAAATCACGGGAGTAAGGCTTTTCGGAACGTATAACGGCGATATTCTCGGCATTGAATCCATCTTCTTTGGCCAATTCAGCAAGCGTGAGTATTCGCAAAGGACCCAAGTACACTTCGGGTGAGCCTACCCTTTCCTTTAGTCGGGCAAACCTCGCCGGCCACTCGGATTTTGGAAACGGTGCGAGCACCTCTTCGATCATCACATAGGTGCGACGAAAGCGCTCGTTCGAATTCGACGCCACCGTCTTTTCCATGGACCAGTCGAATACGAACCGCTGGATCTGAAATGAGGCAAGCGACGCCAGTAACACCAGCAGCCACAATTTGAGGAAGAGTTTGCCCATGAGTTATCGTAGCAGCACAGAGCCTCATAATATGCAACAGACTGCAACGGTTTGCATCGACTGGTCACACACACACATTCTCGTGATGCAAAAAATGAACAGGCGAAGCACGGGCTTCGCCTGTTACCAGTCATACAAAAGCCGATTACCTATTCGAACTTGTACGACGCCGCAAACACATAGTGCGCTCTAGGAATGGTGTTTAGTTAGTTTGAAACCAAACTTCAGCCAATACGCTTTATGGCGCATCGCCGCTGAAGAACGTCCAAAACGTAGCCGTTGATTGCCGAATGAATGCACCTTTCACTTGAATGTGTAGGTTGCACTCAATGAAGGATAAATCCCCAGCGGGTTGTGATATTGCGGGTTGTAGCCCAAGGTTACGTTGGCCGCGTTGAGCGCGTCATTGTAGTCAAAGGGCGGCATCTCATCCGTCAGATTCCGGATCACCAGACGCAAGGTGAGATTCTTGATTCCGGTATAGGCCGCATTGACATCGAGTGTGCGCCATGAGCGTGTGCGGCAAACTTCAGGGATCGCAGCACTGACGGCAGCCCCCAGATTGCCTGCGCAATCGAACTTGCTGCTGTAGTTGTTCCAGCCACCAATGTAGTTTAGGAGAGCACCCGCAGACCAATCGCCTTTTTCCCAAGTGAAGCCGATGTTTCCGCGAAAGCGTGGAAGACCATTGCCAGTTGTCTCGGTGTTGACGCCGCCGACATAGTTAATTAGCGGGTCACCCTTTTCACGCGATGCTTTTGAACTGATGTTGTAAGTCATGGAGGCCGTGCTTGTCACTTTGCCCATTTCTCCAATGTTTTGGCGATGGGACATTTCGATATCTATACCCGTGACCTGCGACGTGCCAAGATTCAACCATGCGCGATCGACACCAATGACTGGACCGGAATTCGGCACGCCAGGTATCCATGAAAGCGGATTTGAGTCGCGGAATACAAAGGGTGCGAACCGCTGGTCGCCGTTGAAAAGAGCATTGACCTGAAACCCGGATGAAAAGCGATCAATCTCGGCGTCGCGACGAATATCGAAATAATCCATCGTAAAGCTCGTATCCTTATTGACGTCCCAAACCATGCCCGCACTGCGGCTGCGAGAGGTTTCCGGTTGGATGTTGGGGTTGAAAACTATTCGCGCCGAGACAGACCCAATACGGCCACAATCTTCATCGGTATTGGTCACGGGACAGCGGATGGGATCATTTACCGCTTGGAAACTGCGAATGGCAGATCGATTCGTTTGCGACAGTGTCGGTGCCCGGAACGCGGTGGAGTAGCTTGAGCGAAACACCAAATTTGGCAGCGCCTTCCACTTGAGACCGACTTTCGGATTGGTGCTGCTGCCGAAATCAGAATAGCGGTCGTAGCGGGCTGCAAGCGTTGCTTCGAGGGTGCGAGTTACAGGCAAGGCTGCTTCAAAGTATGCCGACGAGACGTTTCGCGAGCCGTCTGAAAACGATGCACCTAGGCCAACGATATTGCCGGCAGCAATGTTCTTATCTGGCTCAATTACGATGCTGTCCTTGCGGAATTCAGCGCCCGCCGCGACCCCTATCGGCCCACCCGCCAAGGAACCAAATTCAGTCGTTCCCTTGATGTCCCAGATTTTTGCACTGCCTTCGCCTTTATTGGCCGTGAACGTACTTACCTTGTTAACAACATCTTGTGTGTTCTGTCCATCAAATCGATATGACCCATCGTTAATGGCATTCTGGATGGCGGGAAAAAGAAGCCGGCGCCCGGCGACAGTGTCGGATGTGCTCTTGTTGTACAGAAAGGACGATTCCCAGTCCCATGGACCGGCAGTTCCTTTCAGCCCAACAAGCAATCGAGAGTCTTCAGTTTTGCTGATGACTCGCGAACGTCCCAAATCGACCCATCGATAGCGCAAACCAATCGGGAAGGCAAACGGATTCTCGCGATGTCCGACCGGCAATACCAACTGGAAACGCAACAGTTGACCAGCTGGATCGCGCCAAAATGTCGCGGCCTGTGGATTGCTTGTAATCGGCGCGCCCGTAAAGGTGTTGGTCGTTTTTGAAATATTTGCCTCGGCAAATGCGGATAGATTCGGGTTGATGTCCAGGCTGCCACGGGCAAAAGCCGTGTCACGAATCGATTTACCACTTTGTTCGAGGTCATCCCACTGGTTGTAACGGCACAGGCCACCAATCACAAGATTGGTGGGACACCCGGCACGGGCCGCCTGAAACGTCCCGAAAATACCACTTCCGCGCACCGCTTCGCGATAATAATTTCCTGGATAGGAAAGAGAACTCAATACGGTTCGGCGTTGGATGAAAGTCGTGTTTTGCAGAAACGGGCTCACGTTGTCTTCGCTTCGAATCAACACTGGATCGCGCTCGAACCGTTCATAGGTGCCAAAGACGTTGTATCGATCTTTGGCAATGTCACCAAATCCGAACGCCACGCTTGCCTGCTTGATCAAGAATTCGTTTCGTGGGCTTTGCGAAACAGTCCCCGAGACCGACGCGCCCTGGAAGTCTTTGCGAAGAATGATATTGACGACACCGGCGATGGCATCAGAGCCGTAAATGGCAGAGGCACCGTCCCGCAGAACTTCGATACGTTCAATCGCGGCGGTTGGAATTGAATTGAGATTCGTCACAACTGTCGATCCAATATTCGGATCGTTGAACGCCGCTGGACTGATTCGACGACCGTTTATCAGAGTCAATGTCGAAGCGGAGCCAAGGCCGCGCAATGCAACCGTAGCGCTACCGGGCGAAAAACCATTACCACCGTCTATATCGCTCAGCGCGCTGCCTGATGAAATTGACAGCTTATTCAGGAGTTCTTGTACCGAGGTTGCGCCGCTGCGTTTAATGTCTTCTGACGTGATGATAGTGATTGGTGACGCAGTTTCGGCATCGACTCGTTTGATGTTGGAACCGGTCACTTCGATCTTTTCGACTTTCTGTGCAGCAGGCGCCTGTTGAGCGACGACAACGCCCGATGTCATCAAACTTCCAACCGCACCCGCACAAATGGCCGCAAGTGACTGCGCGAGTATTTTTTTCCTGGTCTTCATGAGGGTTCCCTTTGTTTGAAATGACGAAATACGCGAGCAACAGAAGCTGTTGCTTTGCCGCGCTATTTGAATTTGTAGTTGATCGTTCCGTAGTAAAAGGCCCCCCGCGGATTGTGCTGGGTGATTTCATACGGGATCGCGCCGGATGCAAGGTCAACTGGTGGCTCACGGTCACCCACATTGCGCCCGCCCAAAGTGAACTTGAATCCTTTGAAACCGCTGTAGGAAGCTTGCAGATCGACGGTGTCGAAATTGCCAATCGTGTTCACAGCGGCAGCCGCTGCGGAAGTCGATTTCCCAAATTTATCGATATGATTGAACGTCGCCTGCAAGAACCAGGGGCCGGTTTCCCAACTGAGACTATAGTTTCCGCGCCAGCGTGGGATCGTGTAGGTTCCGGCGAACTCCTCAAGCGGATCGATGGCGAGGTTCTGTGTCTTGTAGCTGTGGACATAGGTATTGGTGCTGTTCAAGCTAAACGTGCCGTATTCATTTTTGGCGAGACGCCAGCGAAGATCCAGGTCGTAGCCCTTGGTGCGTAGCTCGGTCAGGTTGACGAACTGGTTCAATACGCCAAGGACATCGCCGGGCGCGCCGCGCGATGTATCGGTGGCGTTTGGCGCCGCGCGCAGAATACGCGCGGCGTAAGCAGGATTGGTTGCCTCTAGATTGAGTGTTGCCTGGACACCTTCGGTGCTGATAATATTTTTCTGTGCGATATCGAAGCCGTCGACCGCGATGCTAACGTCCTTGTTGACATCCCACACAAAGCCCAGCGAGTAGCTGGTCGATTTTTCCGGTTTCAGACCTACACCGGCGGCAATAATGCCGGGAGCACTAATCAACGGGCAATAGGCCGTATTGATTGCGCAGCGACGGGTATCGGTAACGGTATTGAACGCAAACGCCGCTGAATCTCCCGCCTCGACCAAGTTTGGCGCACGGAAGCCTTTCGCATAGGATCCGCGAATCAACAAATCCTTTTCAGGGGTCCAGCGGAAAGCCACTTTCGGCGTCGATGACGACCCGAAATCGCTGTAGTGGTCGATGCGACCGGCTGCTTGTAATTCAAGGTTCTTGATGATGGGTATATTGAACTCAGCGTAGCCCGATGTCAGCGTGCGGCTGCCTTTTGCCCGACTGCTGCCGCGACCGAGTACGTCCCCGCGAATGAGCACGTCGTCAGCAATATCATTCAGCGATTCTTTGCGTGTTTCGAGGCCGACGGCCACCGCGAGTGGCCCAGCCGGCAATTGCATTAATTCACTCGATCCCTTTAAGTCCCATTGCTTGAGAATGGTTTCGCCGCGACGCTGGTAGTTCACGCGCAAGCGATTGTAGGTAGCTTGCGTGTTGGCCGAGGGATTCAGGAAGTTGTATGAACCATCCGCAATCACCGCCAACAAGCCCGGTATGTAGATGCCGTTCTTGTCATCTTGTGTGGAGTAGCTGTTGGCATAAATGATGCCGCTCTCCCAATCCCAAGTGCCAACGGTGCCCTTTAGGCCGGCGACAATGCGCTTGGCATCGGTCTCATTGAAAACCTGACGCGGCCCGACATCGTCAAAGCGATAGCGCACATCCACGGGCACGCTGTAGGGATTGCTGGGATTGCCCACCGGTAAGCGCGCATTGATTTGCCGCGCAATGCCCGGGCCGATTTGGTTTGCAGGTGTGGCAAACGGAGCGACCTGCGTAAATGTCTCGGTCTTGTTGTAGCCAAGTTCAAGGAAGCCTGAAAGCCTGCTGCTGAAGTCATAAATCAGTCGCGAGAACGCTCCCAACCGCTCCGTTTTCGGGATCAGCGTCAGATAGACATTAGTATCCTCAACGCATTGGAGTACTCCACCGATTGTTGCTTGTCGGTCTACGGGGCATGTGGGAAACGGAATTCGCGTTGGTGCAAACGGATTGGGGAATCCGGCGACGCGTGCGTAGCTGCCCGGGCTGCTACTTGTGCTACGAATATCGGTGCCGCCCTGAAAGCGGCGCTGATCGGCGGTGCGACTAAAATCCCGATCGCGTGCCCAAATTATGTCGCGCTTGAAGTAATCGACGACGCCGATGACATTGAATTTGTCCTGACCGGGCTTTCCCCAGCCGGCGGCGATGCTGGCGCGTGTTTCGTCGCCATCGTTTTTCGACGTGGTGCCGTAGCCGCCAGTTAGCTCGAGGCCCGTAAAATCTTTGCGCAAAATGATATTCACCACGCCAGCAATCGCGTCCGAGCCGTAAATGGCGGATGCGCCGTCTTTCAATACTTCTATGCGCTCGATCGCAGCCAACGGAATACTGTTCAGATCGACGAACGTGTCCTGTAGGTTTTGTGCAAACGGATTGTTCGCCATGCGGCGACCGTTGATGAGCGTCAGGGTCGATTTCTGGCCGAGCCCGCGTAACGAAACGCCTGCCGAGCCGCGCGCGAAGCTGCCGGTGAAATTGTCGTCGTACGATGCCGAGCTGTTGATCGGCAGATTGCGCAATACTTCGCCGACTGTGGTTTGGCCACTGCGCTCAATATCCTGTCGGGTAATGATTTGCACTGGCGCCGGACCTTCGGCATCGACACGTTTAATGTTCGATCCGGTGACTTCGATTTTTTCCACTTTTTGCGCGGGTGCCTGCGAAAGCGTTTGTTGCGCCATTGCAGGGCCGGCAAAAATCGCTGCGCTTGCTGCATAAATTGACGCGATCGCCCTGACCATTTTCGTTTTGGCTGGTTTCATGTCCCACTTCCTTTGAATGAAGACATTCGACCAACCGGACAAAATCCGGCCAGTCGAATGAAGGTGTTGCTCAGCGAATGTTTGACAATTGGCAAGCAATCAGAACTTGTATTGCCCAGTGAGGTAGAACTGGCGTCCGATTGGATCGGTATAGCGGCCGTCATAGCCCAGTTGATTGCCACCACCGCCGTTCTGCAAGGTCAACGGAGGATCACGATCAAGCAGATTCTTGATGCCAAACGTCACCGCCAGAAACTGGTTGTAGTTGTACTTGGTCTGCCAGTCGAAGGTCGTGTAGGCACCTACACGCAGGCCGG
Source organism: Betaproteobacteria bacterium (assembly GCA_031430555.1). GTDB lineage: Bacteria > Pseudomonadota > Gammaproteobacteria > Burkholderiales > Usitatibacteraceae > UKL13-2. The sequence goes on along the minus strand of JANPBQ010000111.1, from coordinate 18,267 downwards.
CAAAGGCCACCGATGCGCCCAACGTGCCATCCGGTTTGGCGAGAAATATGCTTGTGTTTGCCGGGAAGGTTGTGTCCTGATACCCGGACTTGTAATGCGCCGCGAGCGTATTGGTGAATGCCCCCGTCTGCAAGGTCGCAGAAAAATTCATGATGGTGCGAAAGACCACCTGCTGATCCGGCCCGAAAACGCCCAGGTCGGTATTGAACGGCAGGCCCGGACCGAAGTTGTATTTCTGCTTCATCATGTAGGTACCGGTCCAGTTCAATGCCATGGCACCCAGCGGGACCTTGCTCTTGTAGCTGAAGTCCCAGTCAATACCTTGATAAATCGCTTCGCCGCCGTTGAACGGCACCTGCTGGAAAGCGATCGTCGTGAATCCGGCAGGATCCTGATACGGGTTGATGAACAGACTCCTGTACGCTTGCGGGTTCGCGAAGCCAACTTGTTCAGCAATGCCTTGCGAGAGGACCTGATTCTTGATCTTGACATCCCACCAATCGAGGCCAAGCGACAGGCCCGGCGCCGGATCGACCCGGAAGCCCAACGTATATTGCTTCGATTTTTCCGCTTTCAGACCCGCGTCACCGGAAAGTCCGTTGGGGCCTGCCACCAAATCGTACTGCGCGCTGCCTGGTGAGCAACCATTGGAACCGGGAAATGGACAAGAGTAGCTGCCAGACGTACTGCCATTGAACGCGAGTGCGCCGGCAATGTCGCTGATGTTCGGTGCCTTAAAGCCGGTGCCGAAGGAGCCGCGCAGCAATACGCTTTCCACTGGAACAAAACGCATGCTCACCTTGCCGGTGGCAGAACTGAACGTGTTGCCCACATCCGCATCGGGCGCCTTGTTTATCAGGCCGGTAACGGGATCCGGATCCGTTCTGAACTGCCATTTGCTGTGGGTCTTGGAATAGTTGTCGTAGCGCGCCGATGCGGTTACATCCAACTGCTTGGTAACGGGAATCAACCATTCGCCGTAGACGCCCCAGTTGGTGCGCTTCGCATCGAACGGCACGACGCCCGAATTGCCGCCAACCGGGAAGTTGGCCGACGCCGGCTGAGTGGAGAAGCCGCTCGACGACAGGAACAAATCGCTCGGGTCGACCTTGTAACGGAAGGTCGAGTAATCGACGCCGAGGGCGACCACCGACGTACCACCCGCCATCTGGAACACATCGTGTTGCGCCCCGAAATGCAGGGAATTCAAGTCCGATTTGGATTGCGTAAGCAGAGAACTCAGTACGGCCGACGAGAGTGCTGCCACGCCGGTTCCCAACACTGGATCATAGGTGCCGGCAGCGATAGCCGCATTCAACTTGTCGAAATCGAGGTAACCACCGGCGGCGGTATCGGTAAATTTGGCTCGCGAAAGTGTGGCGCTGGCCTTATATTCCCAACCCATCGCGGTACCATCAAACCCGGCCGAGAGCATCGTGGCGTCGGTCTTGTAATCATCGGTACGACCACCGCTTGCCACGGCACGGTAATTCAGTCTGGCAGCGCCGGTAAAAGTCAGATTATTGGCGGTCAGGTACGGCACGATGTATCGGTTATACAGCGATGGGAAGCGGGTGGCGGCATCGAGTGGAAACGGCTGTGCTGCCGGCGCATATTGTGGCGTGATAGTGAAACTCGACAGAGCCAGGGTGGCCCACCCCGTGGTGTCTTCGTTAACTTTGAACGTACCTTTCAGCAATCCGCTGGAGCGCTCCGACGCCGGGATGGCCTCAACGGTCGCCGCGTAGTTGAATCGGCACGATTCGCCAATTGCGCCAAGGGCAATCGGGTCGGCAATGACGTTGGCAAACGGCGTGCCGCAGTTACCGTTTCGACGGTAATAGGGGTTGATTGAATAGGCATTCGGCGCACCACCCGCGTTTGGCCGCGCATTGAAGGTAATGTTGGCGGGTTCAGTATTAGCCGTGGACTGATTAAAGATGTAGTTCGTGCCATTGTGTGAAAACGGGAAAAAGGCACCGACGCCCGCGAATTTCCGTTGGCTCGCCCTCAGTTGATCCTGCTTATCGTAACTAAAGGCGAACAACGCGTTGAAACCGTCCTTGGACAATTCGCCAAAACCTTTGCTTATCGCGACGTTGTAGCTCTCTGCACCTGGATGCTGTGGCTTGTTATACGTCGCCGAAATTTCACCGTCAGTCCGGCTTTTTTTCAGGATGAAGTTGACTACGCCGGCAATCGCGTCAGAACCATACAACGCCGAAGCGCCGTCGGTCAGAATTTCTACGCGCTCCACTGCACCGATAGGAATGCTTGAAAGATTGACGCCGAACCCGCCACCCTGCACTGCACCGAGGGCGAGTGGTGCCACACGTTGCCCATCGAGCAGTACCAGCGTGTACTTGGAGGGCAGCGAATGCAATGCGGCCGTGGTCACACCGGCACCACCGCCATTTACGGAACTTGCGGCGGGCACAAAGTTCTGCATCGATGGCAACATCTGAATCAGATCAGTCACGGAAGTAGCGCCGGACTTTTCGATATCCGCTTTGGTCAGCGTAGTGATCGGCAGCGCGCCTTCCTGGGCAATCTGTTTGATGGACGACCCGGTCACTTCGATCCGCTCGACTTTTTGAGCTGGCGCTGTCTGCGCATGGGCGGTGTGAGCGGACATCAGCGCCATGGCAATGCTGGTTGCAATGACACGGGGTTTGTTTGCAAATACCGTTGTGCGGTGCTTGTTGTTCATGTTGCGGCTCTCCTGAGTGTTTTTTTGATGTGTGAGTTTTCCCCGTGCAGAGCGACATCCAGCTCGGGAAAACTCGCCAACCACTTGCGGGAAAACGCGGTCGATGACAAAACTCTTTCAATCTTCAAACACCGACTCATTCCCGACATGGCCGAATCATGAAGTAGCGTGCCGCGACCAATTGAACCGCTCCATCCCCATTCGAAACCATTCGTGCGAGTTCGGCGGCATTCAGAAAATGTGACGCGGCGATTAGTCACATTCGAGACTTTTTGCCGCGACGATGGCGGCGATTCGCAACGCCCGACACATTCGCGACACGAGTTAGTCAGTAATTGCCGTCATTTGTGTTGCACGCCTGCAACAGCGCTCACGTTTGCACGCTCAGATGAGCGCGCGGCAGCGCATCAAACGAAACACAAGCACTGGCGCGGCGTTTGGCTGCTTTTTGTCCCGAAACGCCCGTCAAATGGCGATCTGCAATTTCGGCGCGCGCGTGCCGCCGCCATGTGGCGCGTCGCACTGCTATCATCCACGGACAATAAATGCGAGGAGACCGCCATGTTGAACGCACTGGATTCGATGGTGCCGCAGCGCTACTGGGCCTGGACCATTTGCGGCATCTTGTGCGTGGCCTGCATCCTGCTATCGATCCTGTCGCCGTGGTGGACGTGGCCGGCGCTCGCATTCGGCGCGCTCACGTTGGTGGGATACGTCGACTATTCGCAACCGAGGCAAGCGATCCGCCGCAACTATCCGGTGTTGTCGCACTTTCGCTTTTTCTTTGAATATGTGCGGCCCGAGATTCGCCAATACTTCATCGAAGCCGACAGCGATGAGTTGCCGTTTTCGCGCGCGCAACGATCGATCATTTACCAGCGCGCAAAGGGTGCTGTCGACAAGCGGCCCTTCGGCACGCAACTCAATGTCTATCAGACAAATTACGAATGGATGAACCATTCGATGTCACCCGCTGAAATCGACGGCCACGATTTTCGATTCACGATTGGTGGCGTTGATTGCAAGCAACCTTATTCGGCGAGTGTCTTCAATATTTCCGCGATGAGTTTTGGCGCGCTCTCGGCCAACGCGATTCTTGCGCTCAATGAGGGCGCCAAACGTGGCAATTTTTATCACGACACCGGTGAAGGTTCGATCTCGCGCCACCATCGCCAGAACGGCGGCGATCTGGTGTGGGAAATTGGTTCGGGATATTTCGGTTGTCGGAATGAGCAAGGCGGATTCGATGAAGCCAAGTTCAAGGAAAACGCCGCGTCGCCGCAAGTAAAGATGATCGAGATAAAACTTTCGCAAGGGGCCAAGCCCGGCCACGGTGGCGTACTGCCCGGCGCTAAAGTCACCGCCGAAATCGCCGAGGCGCGCGGTGTACAGATCGGTGTCGATTGCGTGTCGCCCGCGCGCCATTCCGCGTTTTCCACACCGCTTGAGATGATGCATTTCGTCGTGAAGTTACGCGAGTTGTCCGGGGGCAAACCGGTCGGCATCAAGTTCGCAGTGGGACATCCGTGGGAATGGTTCGGCGTGGTGAAGGCGATGCTGGAGACCGGCATCACGCCGGATTTCATCGTGGTTGATGGCGGCGAAGGCGGCACCGGTGCGGCACCACTTGAATTCACCGATCACGTTGGCGCACCGATGCGGGAAGCCTTGATGCTGGTGCACAACACCTTGGTCGGCGTGAATTTGCGCAACAAAATAAAAATCGGTGCGTCCGCCAAAATCGTCACCGCGTTCGATGTCGTACGCGCCCTCGCGATGGGCGCGGACTGGTGCAATTCGGCGCGGGGTTTCATGTTCGCACTCGGTTGCCTGCAAGCGCAGACTTGCCATACCGGACATTGCCCGACAGGTGTCACGACGCAAGACCCCAAACGCATGCGTGCACTGGTCGTGCCGGAAAAAGCCACACGAGTATTTCATTTTCATCAAAGCACGATGATCGCGCTGAAAGAGCTACTAGCTGCCGCGGGCCTCACGCATCCCAATCAAATCGGCCCGGAGCATGTGATCCGCCGCGTATCGTCTACCGAAGTCCGGTCGCTCGCCGCGTTGCACACGTGGGCCGCACCGGGCGAGTTGCTCAGTTCCGTTCCCGATTTGCCTGCGTTCAAAGTTTTTTGGGAAGTGGCGCGCTCGGATACGTTTGCGGCACCGCCGAATGTGCTGTCGATGCGGGGATCGAAGTCGCAGTAGGCAACTAATGGTTCGACTAAGCAGAAATCCACAGAGCAAACTCATCCCAGATGCCACCTCATTTTGGTTGTGGTTCTCCACCGTAATCAACCTTACCTCGAATGGCAATTTCTTAAGAGATCTGGATGACCGGTAAAAGAAATTTGTGCATCAAAGAGCAACTACAAACCGTGTCTCCCCGGCGAAGGCCGGGGCCCAATTTGAATTTCTCGGCGTCTTGCAAGTAACTTGGGCCCCGGCCTGCGCCGGGGAGACAGCTTATGTAAGTGCCATTCACCTTACCTCGATTTCTCCGTACGGCTCTTTTCAGAGCCTTTGCCAAACGTATCGCCAAAGAAGTTGCCCGGCTTCCACTGCGGACGCGTCGGTGCGTTCGCGATTTCGACCGCGATTGCCGCCGTCAAGGCGGCGAATCGGGCGGCGGCGTCATAGCTGATGGGCACGGACGTGTCATCGCTCACGCGGTGATAGTGTTTGAGTTCAAAGTCTTCGCGGGCCCGTTGTCCGGCACCGTCCTCCCCGATGGCATGGATGCCGGTATTCAGGAACGCGGCGGGAATCCCGGCCTTCACGAACGAATACTGGTCTGATCGCGTGAAGCGACGCCGTTCCGGTTTTGGATCCGGCGAAACCGGAATGCCTCTGGAACGCGCGACGGCGGCGACAGTCTCACCGAGACTTGAGTGCTCCGCGCCGAACGCACAGACATCACGAAAGTCGTAGAGCAATACCGGCATGTCGATATTGATATTGGCCACCAGATTGAGTCCTGCCGCCCGCGCTCGGCTCACGAAATACTCGGACCCGAGCAAGCCCGCTTCTTCCCCGGTCAGGGCGACGAACAGGATGGAGCGTTTCGGCCGCACAGGCAGGCCCGCGATCAGCCGCGCGGCCTCCGTGATCACCGCCACACCCGCAGCATTGTCCAACGCGCCGTTGTGAATATTGTCACCCGACTTGCCCTGCGCGATGCCCAGGTGGTCGAGGTGCGCCGTCATGACGACGTATTCATCTTTCATCATCGGATCGGTGCCTTCGAATACTCCCACCACATTGGGGCTGGACGCATCCTGCAGCCGGCTCTTGCGCGCGATGCGGACCTTTGCCTCGACGCCCAACGATTGTGGCGGCAATTTCTGCTCCGCTCTCGCGACAAGGTCTGTTAGTTTCAGGCCGGCGCGAATCAGGAATTTTTCGGCACCCGCGATCGAAAGCGTCGCGGCATGTGCCAAAGCCGTGCTGCCACCGTGCGGCTTTCCTTCGCCATCGAGCCACGCAAATGATCGAGATTGCAACGATTGCACCGACTGCGCGAAGCGGAACACCTTTTCGTTCGTTGGCGTCTGCAACGTGATGAGGCCGATAGCACCGCGCGCGGCCGCGATCTCCTGCTTCAACCTCACGTTAGCAAAGTGCGCGCCTTCGTCGCCGGGAAGAACACTCGGGCCACCTGCCAGCACGAAAACGAATTTTCCTTGTACGACGAGTCCCGCATAGTCATCGATGCCGAGATGCGGCGCAACAATACCGTGCCCGGCGTAGACGGCAGCGGCGCTCGCCTCGGTACTGACGGCATGGCGACTTGGAAACACGACAAAGTCTTCACCGAATTTGTATCGTTCCACTTCACCGGCGGATCCGACCCGCGCAAACTCGGCGGAGTCCGGCTCCAATTGGGTGGAGCGGAAAGGCACGCTCTGCAGGAACGACCCCGCATCGCCGCCGGGTGACAGTCCCGCTCCGGCAAACTGGCTTGCCACATAGCGCGCTGCGATGGCGTAGCCGCGTGTTCCGGTTTCGCGCCCCTCCAGTAGATCGTCCGCGAGGAATTCGACATGGGACTTGATCGCGGATTTGTTTACAGCCTGCGCCGGAAGGAATTCTGCCGCCAACGCGCTGAATGACGCAGCGCCCGAAACCATGCACGCCAAAAAGAACAATTTCATTTGAGTCTCCACAATGGGTTCGTTGAGTCACGCAGCATTAACGTCAAGCGGCAGGCGATACGAGAAGCTCGCAAAGTGCCAAGTCCTGCACCGCGAGTCCGGTGGAATCAAAGATCACGATCTCATCTGCCCCGGTGCGCGCCACGCGGTCGGCGACGACGTCGGTCAATTCGCCGCAGACGACTTTCAACGGCAGATGCCGAAGGTCGCCGTACTTTAAGCATTGCGCGGTGAGGTCAGTGACGACGCGTGCCACACTGAGCAATGCCGGCTCGATCTCGGATTTGCTTTCGTTGTCCGCACCGACCGCCGCGATCAGCGTGCCCGGCGACACATCATCGCGGCTGAGGAACGGCTCGCGCGACGGCGTGCAGGTTGCGATGACCCTGCTCTGCCGGGTCGCGCGCCGCATGTCATCGGTTGCCTCGCAATCAATACCGAGATCCTCACGCGCCCACGCAGCGACGGTAGCGGCGCGTGCAGACTCTTTGTCAAATACGAAGATGCGATCGATGCCGCACGCCTTGAACGCTTCAATGTGAAAACGCCCCAATGCGCCGCAGCCAACGACGGTCGCGACGCGCGCGTTGTCGGGCGCAAGGTGCCGAATCACGGCGCCCGTGGTTGCCGCGGTGCGCAGGCTCGTCACGGATGGTGAATCGACGACGGCAAGTACATCGCCGTTGCGCGTATCGAAGACCGCGATGGCACCCTGTATCGTCGGCCGGCCCGTACTGGGGTTCTCGGGGAAATTGGCATTGATCTTCGCCACGAAAATGTTGGCCCGGTCAGGTGACGTGGACGCGCAGGCCTTAACGTGAAAGGTGCCATTCGCGACTGCCACACCGAGCGACACCGGTGCGCCAACATGCCCTGCACCCAACCTGGCAATGGCGTGTTCAACGGCCGACATGGCCTGGTTGATCGTGATTTGACTTAGGACTTGCGCCGACGTGATCAGCATGATTTCCTCCAAAGCGTATTTGTCCGCGACGACATGCGACGCAGACAGGCTTGGACGGAAATCGTCTTGGGCGCAATTGGAAAATCACCCGTGGGGCCCTGGATACCCCGGAGATAATGCTAGTCTCATTTTTTCCACGGCGCAACATTGAAAGCACCCGTGCTTTAATTACGCGTCCAAAATTGCAGGAGCGACTTCGTGAGATTGCTCATTGCTGCCATTGCCTATCTGGTGTCGCTTGTCGCCGTCGCGACGATTTCACTCGTCGTGATTTTGTTGCTGGCGGGCCCGCATGCGGACGTTGTCGGGGGCCCATTGGAGATGGTCGTTTTGGCCATTGGCTGGCTCACGGTGTTGGGCCTGCCCTCATACATTGCCTATCGCGTCTGGCGAAAATTGGGCGAACGCCCGCGCGCCTGACGACTTTAATGGTTCGACCCACCCATTTCATTTTTCCGGAGACTCATCATGTTCGAACGCCTATCCCGCAGCTGGCAACTCGTCAAAGCGAGCGGCTCGGTGCTGATGAATGACAAAGAGCTGCTGATTTTTCCGCTGATCTCGGCGATCGCGACGGTGATCGTGGTCGCCTGCTTCGCATTGCCCGTCATCGGCATGGGCGCGCTGGATGGATTGTCCGGCGGCAACAATGGTGCGATATCGACCGGCGTGTATGTGCTCGGGTTTTTGTTTTACCTTTGCCAATACTTCGTGATCTTTTTCTTCAACGCTGCATTGGTTGGCGCAGCGATGAAGCGCCTCGATGGCGGCAATCCGACGATAGGTGATGGCTTGCGCATCGCTTCATCAAAGGCCATGAACATTCTGGGCTATGCGTTCATCGCCGCCACCGTCGGCTTGATCCTGCGCGCGATTCAGGAGCGCGTCGGATTCATCGGCAAGATCATCGCCGGCCTGCTCGGTGCAGGCTGGACCATCGCAACGTATCTGGTAGTGCCGGTGCTGGTGGCGCGCGATGTCGGCCCAATCGATGCGGTCAAGGAAAGCGCGCTGCTATTGAAGAAAACCTGGGGCGAAAACCTGATCGGCCAGGCGGGTTTGGGAGTTGCGTTCGGGTTGATTCAATTCGTTTTGATCGCGTTCAGTATTTTGCTGATCGTGGCCGTGGTGTTTACTAAAAACCCGGCACTCATCGTGCTGACGATCGTGTTCGCCGTCGCGCTGGTGATTTTGACGTTCCTGATCCATAGCGCACTCTCCGGCATATACGCGGCCGCGCTGTATCGGTACGCGAGCGGCGGTGAAGAGACAGCGGGCTTTGATTCCGGCGTAATGAAGTCGGCTTTCTTGCCGAAGGTGTAGTACCCGATCTACCGTATTCGTGGGTAGTGCTATTCATCCAAAAATTTCGTCATTCCCACGAAGGCCGGGATGACAGGCGCGAATACATGATCACTCAGGGTACTTCTATTTACCTCAAATCTCTGTCTCCCCGGCGTAGGCCGGGGCCCAATTTTGTCAATGTGTCAATGGCTTACGAAAATTGGGTACCGGCCTTCGCCGGTACGACAGGGTAAATAGAAGTACCCCTCAATCAAACACCAGCACTGGTGCGGCGTATGGACGCAAAGTGCTCCAAACGCCTCACCAGTGCTAGGGTTTCATGGTTGGCCGAAGCGCGACTGCCGCATTCGTCGCCCGGCATCGATTGGCAGCATTCTCGGTTATGCTTTTGCCATGATCGAATTCAACCTCCAACTCACCCGCGCAATTCATGCGTCCACGTGTCTTGCCGCCCGTCGGCTTTCGTTGTTGGCCGCATTGATGGCGTTGTCGGCGTTCGCGAATGCGGCGGAAGCAACGTCGGCCCATTCAGCCCTGCCCACCTTCGCCGAGCTCGAATCTGCACGCGCGACCATCGGCCACATTCGCATCACCCCGCACAACGTTTTCGATCTGTCGATCAAAGGTGAAGACAACGCGATTTATCGTTGGGTGAATCGATTGCATATCCCGACGCGGTCCGGGGTGATTGAAACAGTGCTGTTGTTCAAGAGCGGCGATAAAGTCTCGCGTCAGAAAATCGAAGAGACCGAGCGATTGTTGCGCGCGTCGCGTACGCGCTACGACGTGGAAATCAAGCCGATCGCACTTCGCGACGGCGTGGTTGACATCGAGGTCTCGACGCGCGACGCCTGGAGCCTGGACGTGACCGGCAATTTTTCGCGCGCCGGCGGCGACAACAAGACCAGCTTCGGCGTCAAGGAAAGGAATCTTTTGGGCACCGGCCTCGGCATTGGCTATTCGCGCACCTCCAGCGTGGATCGCAAAGGCACCGAGCTCGACATTTCCTACGAACAAGCATTTGATGGCAGGACACGTGTGAATTTCGAGCGTGGCCGTTTCGACGACGGCAAACGCACCTCGCTAATCGTCGATCGACCGTTCTATTCGCTCGATACGCGTTTCGCCGCGCGCGGCGCATGGGAAGACGACGACAAAATCGATTCGATCTACAACGCCGGCGATATCGCGTACGAATACCGTCATCGCCGTAAAGCGGCTGACGCATCGTTTGGCTGGTCGCCGGGCCTGATCGACGGCTGGACGCAACGCTATACCGCCGGCGCGCTGGCGGCCGACAACACCTATCGCGCGGAATCCGGACGCATCGCGCTCATCCCACTGCCGGTGAACAATGCGTTGCGTGCGATTTTTCTGCGCGCGGATTTTGTCGAAGATGGCTTCTTCAAAGTGAAAAATCACAACCTGATCGAGCGCGCTGAGTTTTTAGTGGTGGGTTTCAATGTACGCGTGCAGTTGACCAAGGCGCTTGCATCAATGGGTTCCGACCGCGACGATTTGCTTTACTACGCGGCATTGAGCGATGGCTATGTCTTTTCCGGGAACCGCATCGTGCAGGCGGCTGCGTCGGTCGAGCGCCGGATCGCCAGCACGGCATTGCCGATGACGCACGCAGCGGCCAGCTTCAAATACTACGAACCGCGCGCGGCGCGCTCGCTCTTCTACGCCTCGCTCATGGTCGAACGCTTGCGCGGCGCAACCGGTGCAGTGGGCGCGGCGGATCAATTGCTGATCGGTGGAACGTACGGATTGCGCGGCTACCCGTCGCGCTATCAAACCGGCGATCAACGCTGGCTGCTGTCGGCGGAAAAGCGCGCCTTCACGGATTGGTATCCGTTCCGCCTGTTGCGGGTAGGTGGGGCCGTATTTTTCGATGCCGGTCGCGCCTGGGGTGGCGTGAATCAGAATACCGTGAATCCCGGAACACTCGCCAACGTCGGCGCGGGATTGCGTCTGGCGCTGGATCGCGCCGCGTTCGCCAATGTGCTGCACGTTGATCTCGCCGTGCCGCTGAAGCGCGCGCCGGGCATCAAAGCCACCCAGTTCAATGTAAAAACCGAGTTTTCGTTTTGATACCGCTGATGCCGCTGATGTCGATTGCGATCCGCGCATGAAGATCTCCGTGCTCGACCAGTCGCCGTCGTCCGAGGGCAAGAGCCAGCACATCGCGATTCAGGAAAGCCTCGCCCTCGCACACCGCTGCGATGCGCTGGGCTATCACCGCTATTGGGTTTCCGAGCACCACAACAGCGACAGCATCGTCGGCACCGCGCCGGAAATATTGATGGCGGCGATCGCCGCGACCACCTCGCGCATTCGTATCGGCAGCGCGGGCGTGATGCTGCCGCACTATTCGGCGCTGAAGGTGGCGGAGCAATTCCGCGTGCTGGAGGGCATTGCACCCGGGCGCATCGATTTGGGTGTCGGTCGCGCGCCGGGCTCGGATCGATTGACCGCATACGCGTTGAATCCGCATCAAAATGCCGCCGAAGAATTCCCGCAACAAGTAATGGATTTGCAGGCCTGGGTGTCGGGATTGCCCCTGCAAGCGGGCCACGCGTTCGCGGAAATCAAAGCGCATCCCCTGGGGCCAACACGCCCGGAGCTGTGGATTCTGGGCAGCTCCGACTACGGCGCGCAATTGGCGGCGTATCTCGGCTTGCCCTATGCCTATGCGTATTTTTTCACCGAGGGACGCGGCACCGAGCAAGCGCTCGAACTCTATCGCCGACTGTATCGTCCGAGTGAGCGCTATCCGCAACCACACGCCACCATTTGTGTGTGGGCATTGGCGGCGGAAACCGAATCCGAGGCGCGCCGGCTATTGATGACGCGCGAACATTGGCGCATCGGCTTTGAGAAAGGCCTGCGCACGCCGTTGGTATCGCCAGAGGATGCCGAACTCGCCTATGGGGGCTACGGCACCGCTGAGCGCGCGACCATCGATACCTTGCGCGCAAAAGCAACCGTCGGCTCGGCCGCGCAAGTGGGCGCACGACTGTGCGAATTGGCAGCTAATTTTTCACTCGATGAGGTTGTGATCAACACCTGGACGTTCGATCCCGCCGCACGGATCACGTCATATGAATTGTTGGCGGCGGAGTTCGGCCTCAATTAAACGAGCCCGGAATCTGCGCTTATGTAAGCGCCGCCAAATTATTCAGCCGCCTCGACCTCGACACCTTTTGCAGACACGCTCGCCAACTCGCGCAGTCGATCGAGATCGATTACGTCAACATTGACGCCATCAACGGTGATGACCCCGGCATGTGTCAATTCGTGCAACGTTCGCGAAAAATGCTCCTGCGTCATGTTCAGATGCGACGCGATCAGTCCCTTGCGCACCGGCAACAGCACGTGATGGCGAATGTCGCCGCGCCCTACCGTTAGGCGATCCAGAATGAACCGGGCCAGCCGTCCACTCGCCCGCAGGAAAAGCATGTTCTCAAGCTCGCCGGTCTGTCGGTAGAGGCGATCGCCGAGCGATGAAATCATTCGCTTCGCGAATTCTGCATCGCGCTCGATGGCGGCGCTCACCGCGCGGCCCTCGATGTGCAACAGTGCACAAGCAATAACCGCTGTTGCCGTTACCTGATGCGGGCGGCGGGTGATCAAGGCATCCTCGCCGAAAGTGTCTCCCTCATGCATGAATTCGATCACATGCTCGGTGCCACGCGGCGACTGCATCGACAACATCAGTTGCCCGGAGACAATGAGGTACATGCCGCTCGCGGCTGAACCGCGCGCGAATATCACCTCGCCCGCATTGACGACGGATTCGGTCGCGGCCCCGGCAAGCCGTTCAATGGTGATTGACGGCAATCGGGCAAACGCCGCCGTACCCGCCAATTGCATTGCGCGCCGCTTCAGTGTCGCATCCATATTTCTCAGTCGACTGCCTTTCAACCCGGTTGATGCGCGACAACCAGTGTGCGCGCCGCTGCGCGGCGGTCTTTGATTGAAATCAAACATGGGCAGCGGCGCGCCGTCACAGCATTCGACTCTCGGTTGCGTATGCATGAAGGATTGCAACCGCTCCATGCAGAGCAAACGTCAATGCACGCGCCCTCGTAATTCCACCGAAATTCCAAACGGTCGACAATCGATGGCGCGGCACATGACGCTCCGCCAGATGCGTCGGACGAACGGATATTCACGGGACAAATCCGCAACATGAATCCAGCCATTGAAAGGGGTTTGATGCAAATCAACAAGCCGAATCGCACATGGAGAATAGTGCAATGAGGTGCAGCGATGCGATGAGCAATCTCCCCGCAGATTCTGTTGACTGAACTTCACACAAGAAAGAAAGGCGGAACACCATGAGTTATGCATTGGAACCAGTCGATTTCGAGCTGTCCGCAGCAACGCCAACGACATCGCCTGTTCCATCGCTTGCGCCGCTGGCCATTTCGCACATTCCCGCGTATCTCGAAAACACCTACTGGTGGGCCTACGTGCATCCGCACGCGGTTCGGGTTTTTGAACGCCAATGGTTGGTGAACGCAATCTTGTGGGGAAATTTCGCGCGTCTGCGCGACGCGGCGCTGGATGAATTGGGTTCGCGCATCACCGGGCGCGTCTTGCAGATTGCCTGTGTCTACGGCGATTTTTCGCCGCGCCTGGCGGCGCGCATCGAACCCGGCAGCGCGCTCGATGTGGTGGATGTATTGCCGATACAACTGGATAACTTGCGCAAGAAGCTGGCACCCGGCGCGCCGGTCACGCCGATCCTCGCCGACTCGACCGATCTCAAGATGGCCGACGCGACGTACGATCAGACGGTGCTATTTTTTCTCCTTCACGAGCAGCCCGAAGCGGCACGCGACCGCACGTTGAGCGAAGCAGTCAGGGTGACCAAACCCGGCGGGCGGATCGTGATTGTTGATTACCATTTGCCGCGCCGCCTGCATCCGTTGCGATATTTATTTCGCCCGGTATTGCGCCGGCTCGAACCGTTCGCGTTGGATTTATGGGAACACGGACTTGAAACGTGGCTACCGAAATCAATTACCGCGGGCCAGATTCGCAAAGAGACATCGTTCGGCGGCTTGTATCAAAAGGTGGTGATCACGGTATGAGCGGCGGTGCGGCATCGTACGTATCGTGCAAGGGTATCGAGACCGGACTACCAGCCCAGGCGCAGCAGGGAAAAACCCGCCGCAATCGTTCCCGCCATCGCCACCCCATAGCACAACAATTTCGCGCCCAGCCCGGCATGTAGCCCGACGTCATGCAGGCTGTGAAAAATGCGATGCGCGCTGTGCCACAGAAATAGCGCGATCACCACGAACAATAAACCTTTGCCGGCCCAGTGTTGCGTAAAGGCCAACACGCGCGCATAGCTGAACGCATCGCGTGACATGATTATTCCCAAAGGTGCCGCAATGCCGGTGATGAATACCAGCATCGCGCCGATCAGCGCCGACAACATGCCACCGGCACCAAACAAGACCCAGAATATCGGCGCGTTTGAGCGTTTCATGTTGCGATCCAACACGCAATTGCAAATACCAATGCGCTTGAAATCGCCGCCACCGCGAGACCTGTACGGGTGATGGTGGCCGCAGTGACACGTGTGCCATTCACAATGATAGGTGGCAAGGTACGCGGCATGATGTTGAACCACGTCCAGGTGTGATACAGAAATGCCACGAGGATCACCATATGCGCCACAATGAAAATTGGCTGCATGAGCAGGTCAAGCCACCGATTCCATGCGGCTTCGCCGCCGCCCAGCGCCATCAGACTGGCGAGCAGGACAAATGCATAAGCCGCGACGAACAGCGCCGTGCCCTCATGAATCATATATTCAATGAACCACGGATTCTTGCGCCACCAACCCTTCATCCGTCGCACATAGGGCCGGCGCGCGCTCATGATTTATCCCCTCGCGGAGTAAGGAAACGCAGAAAGTAATCCTTGGCGCTCTCGGTCTTGTTGATGTTCACGGCGTTGGCCGGATCGACTTTTTTCGGGCAGACCTCCGAGCAGTAGCCGACCGCCGTGCAATTGAAGACCCCTTCCTCGGCGTGGATCAATGCCATGCGCTCGGACGCACCGTTGTCACGAGAGTCAAGGTTGTAGCGATGCAACAACGCGACCGCAGCGGGGCCGATGAATTTTTCGTTGAGGCCATATTGCGGGCACGCCGCGTAGCAGAGCAGGCAATTGATGCAATCGCTGAATTGTTCATAGCGCGCCAGTTGTGCGGGTGTCTGCAGCGTCGCGCCGTCCGCCGGCTTTCGCGGTGTATCGGTGATGATGTAGGGCTTGATGCGCTCCAGTTTTTCAATGAAGTCGTCCATCACGATCACCAGATCGCGCTCGATAGGGAAATGCGACAGCGCTTCCACCTTCACCGGATTCGGGAAGTAGTCGCGCAGGAAAGTCTGGCATGCAAGTTTGGGCACGCCGCCAATCATCATTCCGCAGCTGCCGCAAATTGCCATGCGGCACGACCAGCGAAATGTGAGTGTACCGTCGAGTTCATCCTTGATGTATTGCAGGCCTTCCAGTACCGACATGTCGTCCGTGAATGGCACCATGAATTGCTGAACGAATGGCGCTTCATCCTCCTCGGGCTGATAGCGAAGTACATCGATGGCGATCATGCGGGTGGCGGCATTCATCGATGCGCCTCGTCGGCAATAGTCGAGCCAGAGCGATGGGCGGTCACTGCTGCACGGGCCGATCTATCGCGAGCGGCATCGCTTTCGGCTTTATCTCCGGCAGCGCCGTAAGCGCGAATCGCCGGCGGCGAGTGCGTAATCTTTACAGCGGCAAATTGAATGGTTGGCGGATTGACGCCGTCGTAGCTTACCAAGCTGTGCTTCAGGAAATTGGCATCGTCACGTTCAGTAAACCCATCGAGCCGCTGGTGCGCGCCGCGCGATTCACAGCGGTTGAATGCGGAAACCGCCATCGCTTCGGCCACCTCAAGTTGATAGCCAAGTTCGATCGCGAGTAAACGCTCGGTATTGAAGACCCTCGATCGGTCCTGCAATTGAACGTTGTGAAATCGTTTACGCAACTCCGCGAGCATTTCGCAGGTGCGCTGCATTTCATTGCCGGTGCGAAAGATGCCGCAGCCGCGTTCCATCGTTTCCGCCATCTCGCGGCGCAATGTCGAAATGCGTTCGGTGCGCTGTCCTTCTGTACCGATGCGTGATGCATGTGCCTCGGCATCGAGCGCTTTGGCCTTCAGGCGGTTTGCATCACCGGATGCCGCGTGTTTCGCAAACGCCGCCGCTTCCTCGCCGGCGACTTTGCCAAACACACAAAGTTCCGCGAGCGAATTCGATCCCAGCCGGTTGGCGCCATGGATGCCCACGCTCGCGCATTCGCCCACCGCGTACAAACCGGGCAATGGCGTTGCACATTTTCCATCGACCAATATGCCGCCCATTGTGTAATGCACGGCAGGGCGTACCGGAATCGGCGTGATCGCGGGATTGATGCCAAGAAATTGTTCGGCCATCTCATAAATTTGCGGCAGCCGCTCGCGCAACTTTTGCTCGCCCAGATGCGTGAGATCGAGATGCACGGCGCTACCGTGCGGCGTCTCGACGGTGCGGCCTTTTTGTTGCTCGTGCCAGAACGCCTGACTTAAACGATCGCGCGGCCCCAGTTCCATTGCCTTGTTGACCGGTGTGGGCGATGCCGGCCCCAAACCGTAATCCTGAAGGTATCGATAGCCATCCTTGTTGCGCAAAAAGCCGCCTTCACCCCGGCATGCTTCGGTGAACAACAAGCCGGATCCCGGCATGCAGGTCGGATGGTATTGAACGAATTCCATATCGCGCAACGGCACGCCGTGGCGATACGCGAGCGCCATGCCGTCGCCGGTGACAATGCCGCCGTTGGTGTTTTCGCGGAATACCCGACCGGCACCGCCGGTGGCGATGATGACTGCCTTGGCTTCGATGGAAACCCAGTCGCCGGACGCAATATCGATGGCCACCAACCCTTGCGCGCGCCCGTCATCGACCAATAAGTCCACGCAGAAATGTTCATCGAATCGCTTGATCGAGGGATATTTGATCGACGTTTGAAACAGTGTGTGCAGCATGTGAAAACCGGTACGGTCAGCGGCGAACCAGGTGCGTTCGATTTTCATGCCGCCAAACGCCCGCACATTGATGTGGCCATCGTCCTTGCGGCTCCAGGGGCAGCCCCAGTGCTCGAGTTGCACCATCTCCTCAGTACAATGCGCGACGAAATAATCGACCACATCCTGTTCGCACAGCCAATCGCCACCGGCGACGGTATCGTGGAAGTGATGTTCGAGGCTGTCGTCGCTGCGCACCACGCCGGCCGAGCCACCTTCAGCGGCGACCGTGTGGCTGCGCATCGGATAAACCTTTGAAATAAGCGCGATTGTCAGTGTTGGATCGGCTTCGGCGACGGCGATCGCGGCGCGCAGCCCCGCACCGCCGGCACCGATGATCGCTACATCCGCCTTGAACCACTCCACAGGATTACCCCTCGCGTGCGATGGCTGAAATTTCCACGACCTCTGCCGTCAAATACAACTATTTCTTTTCCTGCGAAAGAATCCATTGAACGAGATTCTTGATCTCCTTCGGATCCTTTGACTCGACGATCTTGTGCTCTTCCTCCGTGCCGTCTTCAAACTTGACCTTGGGCGCTTTGGTGATGTTGTCGGTCAACTTGGCTTCAGCATCCGGCTTGCCATGCCATTTTTTCGCGGTTGCCTGAAACGAAGGACCTTTCTTTGTTTTGTCGACCGCGTGGCACTTGGTGCAGCCGCTCTTCTTTGCCAGCGCCATGGCGGCATCCGCATCGACGGCCGCCATGACGTTGTTGGCGCAAAGTGCTGCAACGGCGGCGAAAGCCAATCCGGCAATGGGTTTGAACTTCATGGTTGATCTCCTTGCGTTGAAATGGCGGGCAGCGTTGCCGCATTGGAAATGGAAGAAAACGCGGCAGCCCGATAATTTGGCGACACACCCGTAACGATACAAAATGCATCGAACCCTAATTTGATTCAAATCAAGTGCCCGCGCAATTAGCGCGGCATGATTCGTGATATCGCGCGAATCGGCGTTCAGCGGGCAGGTTGCGACGTACTTTTGCCGCCGGCA